>NZ_CAXAOJ010000001.1:0-533293 GCF_963970945.1 Pseudomonas sp. RA_5y_Pfl1_P24
CACGATAAAGGCGGACACCTTTCCACAGTTGAACTGAATGGTGCGGTACTGACCTCACACCTATTCAGCGCCGGCCGCGAGCAGCAACGTGCCCAAGGAAAACTGCTCAGCAGTTACCAACACGACGACCAAGGGCGCCTGTTCAACCAAGGCATCGCCGATGCCGAAGGCACTGTTTACCGCCGCCACTACGACTACGACAAATCCGGCAACCTCACCCGCCTCCTCGACACCCGCAAAGGCGAACACCACTACCACTACGACCCGCTAAGCCGCCTCACCCGCGCCGACCACTCCCAAGGCGAGCACGAACACTTCGGCCACGACCCGGCCGGCAACCTGCTCATGCAAGACCGCCCCGGCCCGGACATCGTCGCCGGCAACCGCCTAATGATCCAAGGCGACCGCCACTACGACTACGACGCCTTCGGCAACCTGATCCGCGAGCGTCGCGGCAAAGGCCACCAGCTAGTCACCGAATACCGCTACGACTGCCAACACCGCCTCATCGGCCTCACCCAACCCAACGGGCAAACCGCCAGCTACCGCTACGACCCCTTCGGCCGCCGCATCAGCAAAACCGTAGACGGCATCACCACCGAGTTTTTCTGGCAAGGCGACAAACTCATCGCCGAACACCACGCGGACCGCCACCGCAGTTACCTCTACGAACCCGACAGCTTCCGTCCGTTGGCGCTGCTGGAAGGCTTCGGCCCAAAAGACACCAAGCCCTACCACTACCAACTCGACCAGCTCGGCACGCCACAGGAGCTCACCGCCCCGGATGGCGAAATTGTCTGGTCCGCGAATTACCGCGCCTACGGTGAAATCACCCGACTCGACATCAATAAAATCGACAACCCGCTGCGCTTCCAAGGCCAGTACTTTGACCAGGAAAGTGGGCTGCATTACAACCGCCATCGCTACTACAATCCGGATCTAGGTCGTTACCTGACACCCGATCCGGTGAAATTGGCGGGTGGGATCAATGCGTACAAGTACGTGCCCAATCCTACGGGGTGGATAGACCCACTAGGGTTGGCGTGCGTCCCTGGGAATTGCCCAGGACAAAGAGATAGAGCACTAGATAAAAGTCATGAAAAAAGGCCTCCAGAGGCCAGCGGCTCTTACCGGTCATCGACATACGAGCAAGCATCAAACAAAGCGTTGGAATGGTTACTTGAGAATGGCTTCCGAGCAGAGAAACCAACAATCGGAAAATTCCCTCCGCGTATAGGAGAGCCAGTAGGAATGCAGACAATTGATGGAAAAACCGGTTATCGCGTTGAACATGACGAAAGAAGTGGTGCCCACATAAATGTTTGGTCTGCCAAGAAAAAGGGACCGCACTACCTTTTTGATGCTAGTTCAAAAACCGTATTTCAAATTACTAAAAGGTTTGCAACAAAATGAACTATTTTGACGAAGAAGTCGTGGCCGACTTGAAAGCGTTCAACATAAAATTTGACATCCTCCTTGAGGAGGATCACGCATCATTAGTCAGTAAGATCAACGAAAATGTACCGTTCTCGGGGAGCAAAGTTGCTTGGAATAACTTAGAAACCAGCTTTAACTTTGGCTTCGCCTCATCAGATTTATCGATATCAAACCTAGCTAAAGAAATTCAAAAACTCACTAGCGATAATCCAATTTTCATTGGCGACTCTGCTTGTGACGAGGCTTATTCCATAAATCTAATTCACATAGAGAAGGCACTCAGAGTTTTTTCCGAAATCCCTCAACATACCTACATTGTGTCGAAATCATTGGCGTGGATTGCATGCATGTCATTTGAAGGAGACTTAGATCTCGCTAGACTGCCATAAACAAATAAACCAACTACGTGCGACCAGAATAAATCATTAGTAAAATCCTGTTCAACAAACGGCAATTACATTGCCGTATGGGACGGAACAGCCCCCAAAGTCCGGGACAAATCGGCAAAACGCAAGCAAATACAATGAAACCAACCACGTTAATAAAAAGGCACATAAAAAATGAAATTAATCTGCACACCGCTCACCTTGGAGGGCAGGTATTTATTAAATGTTGACGACTGCCCGGACTCTTTACTCGAATGCGTCGCTCTTACCCGCGAAGAGTACGAACAAATTCTTGAGTCAGGCGCACTAGAAGCGATAAACACCACGCTTGGAAAAATAATTGACGACTACGGAGACGAAGCCATCCACAACATTGAGGACCTCACCAAAACCTTATCGATCCTCAAGAAATATCTGACGCTCGAAAACTCACCTACGACAAGAAAATTAATCGATCTAAACATCCTTGCGATCAAAAACCGAACTGGTCTCTTTTTCTTCTTCTAGCTTATTAAAAAATCTGCATTAGTCCCTGTCACCCCCACGCCACCACCAACAACCCCACCCCCAACACCAAACACAACGGCGAATAAAAATACGTATCCAACCTCGCAAACCTCGACCCGCCGACTTTCTTGAAAAACCCCACCAATTCCGAATCCCCAATCGCCCTGGCAAACATTACCAAGGCAATCGCACTGATCCCCCACTGCAACGCCCCATGGGATACCGCCGAAAAGTACAACCCCGCCCGCAGGCACACCATCAGCGCAATCGCCACCAATCCCATGGCGACCAGAAACGTGGCGAGCGCCGAGGGCTTGAACGCAGGCTTGGGTCCGCTGGCGAATTCTCCGGGCAGTTGGGGGATGGCGGCTAAGAAGCCGAGTTTGCCGCCGGCAGCCCAGTACAGATGCACCATGCTGATGAATGTAAAAACGCCGACAATCCATCGTGCGACTACGAAGCTCATGACTGGCTCTCCCTGACAAGGTCCGAATCAGGATAGCCCCCCTGAGATTTTCTGCAGGCATTTCGTCGGCGGCTGACGGTAAAGTGCCGCCCCATGAAACTTACCCGTGCCGACCGTTCGATCATCGCCTGAACGTTCTATTGCTGCGTCCTGTTCAATGTGTTCGCCTGCAGTATCGGTCATGGGCAGATGGTCGGGATGCAGCTCAATGGCATCGGCGGCCAGTTCTGTACAGTGGACCCGCGCACCCAGGCGCCCAAGCCGTCCAACTCCACTGAGGAGAACCTGCCCACGCTGTCCAAGGCGTTTGGCTGTCCGCTGTGTTCCACTGGCGGTATGGGCCCGGCGGGGAGTTCCAACCTGAATGTGGCGGTGTTGCCACAGCACCATGCGCCACCGCCAGCTATCGTCCTGGCTGCTGACACCCTGCCCGCTGTTCAACGGGATCAACGTCGCCGACGGCCGCTACGAGCAGCGCACGATCTGGGCGCGCTCGATCATCGACTACCGCATCAACGACAACACCACCCTGAAAAACACCCTGTACGACTTGGACAGCCAACGCGATTACCGCAACCTGGAGACCTCTACGACATCCCGCGAACCCTCGGCACTTCAAACGCAACTGGGAACCGGTGACCGGCCGCGCAGGCCTGACCTATCAATTCATCCCATCGGCCAACGTGTACGTGCAATACAGCACCGCCGCCGAGCAGCCAAGCACCCCCACACAAGTGTTTGATGTCTCGACAGGTAAGCAGTGGGAAGTGGGCAGCAAGTTCGACTATCTGGACGGCCGTGGCTCGGCCACCATGGCCGCCCACAAGATCGAGCGCAACGACTTTGCCGTGACCGATCCGCAGGATCCCACCCGCAACATCCCGGTCGGCGCGCAGTCATCCAGGGGCATCGAGCTGGCCAGTTCCTTGCGCATCACGCCAAGCCTGCTGGCGGAGGGCAACTTCGCCTGGGTCGATGCCGAGTACGAGGAGTTCAACGAGAAAATTGCCAGTGGCGCGGTGGTCTCGCGCAAGGGCAACACACCGACCAACGTCCCCACGCGCTTAGGTAACCTGTGGCTGACTTATGATTTTGCCGAGGATTGGCAAGGGGCTGTGGATGCGCCGTATGTGGCTGAGGTGTATGCGGATAATACCAATACGCAAACGGTGCCGGCCTATACGCTGTTCGGGACTTTCCTGCGCTATAAGGTCGACACGCATACCTCAGTGACGGGCCGGGTGCGCAACTTAACGAATGAGATGTATGCCGAGTTTGCCCATGTGTCGCCGGCGTATTATCTGGGGCGCCGAGAACCTTCGAGCTGGCAGTACAAACCAGGTTCTAAACCTGCAATGCAATCGAATGTGGGAACGGGCTTGCTCGCTCCCACATTTTGATCTCCATTCGCCAGCGAGATCGAGGTTACTTCAGGCTCGCCTCAACCTTCTGCGCCACATCCTCCGTCAACCAAGCCTTCCACACTTGCGGATGCTCCTTGAGAAATGCCTGGGCCACCTCTCGTGGCGCTGTGTGATTTTCACTCATGGTCGCCAAGGCTTTATTCAGCGGCTCGATCGGAAACTCAACTTTCTCAAAGAACTGCGCAATCTGCGGATGGGCCTTCTGGAACGGCGCAGACACCCCGATACTCAACTTGGACGCCAACGAGCGCGTGGGCTTCGGATCAGGATTATCCGCATCCGTCAGGGTCTTCCAGGCCTCGGCATCGAAGGGCGGTTCCTCCAGTTGGATCAACTTGTAGCGCCCCATCAACGGCGTCGGCGACCAGTAGTAGAACAACACTGGCTTGCCCCGGCGGATTGACGAGGCAATCTCGGCATCCAGTGCCGCGCCTGAGCCGCTGCGGAAGTTCACGTAGCTGTCATCCAGACCGTAGGCCTTGAGCTTCTGTTTGTTGACCACTTCCGAGGTCCAGCCGATAGGGCTGTTGAGAAAGCGGCCCTTGCCTGGGGATTCCGGGTCCTTGAACACATCCTTGTAGCGCGCCAGGTCCTTTACGCTCTTGAGGTCCGGCGCCAGTGGCTTGATGCCTTTGGCGGGATCACCCTTGACCACGTATTCCGGCACCCACCAGCCTTCGGTTGCGCCTTTGACCGTGTCCCCGAGACCAACCACCTTGCCTTCGGCCTCCGCCTTGACCCACACAGGGCTGCGGCCGGCCCACTCTTCGCCGATCACCTGGATGTCGTTCTTGGCCAGGGCGGTTTCCAGGGTGATGGTAGTGCCGGGCAAGGTGTCGGTGGGTAAGTCGTAACCCTTCTCGACAATTACCCGCAGCACTTCGGTGATCAGGCTGCCGCTTTCCCAGTTCAGGTCGGCAAAATGTATCGGCGCCTCAGCGGCGCGCACCGGCAATGTGGCCATTGACAGCCCTAGGGTCGTCAGGGACGCAGCCAACAGCGTTCTCAATCCTTTCATGCCTCAGCACCTCGCGATATCGCAGCCAATAGCGGAAGGCTTTGCTGCGTATGCGCGAAGCCTCTGAACAAGTAAGTCAACTCAACTGTAGTAGAGGTTCCGGGAGATAACGGGTGTTCGCGTTTTTTTGCTGATTATTCACTGGCCTTGAACGTGACCAGCTCACCCTTGCGCCATTTGGCAGCCTTGCCGGTCACGGCCTTGAGGGTTTTGGTCAGGCCTTCCTGCAGTTGCTCATTGGCGGCAAACACTAGCATCACGCTGTGGCCTTCCTTGAACACGATGCCCTGGCCTTCGGCCGAGGACACGAAGGCGTAGTCGCCCAAGCCATAGACGGTCAGCTTGATGTCGCGGAACTTCAATTCGAACTTGCCACCCTCACGACTGGGCAATACCGCCGCACGGAAGTGATCGCCGACTTTGAGTTCCAGGCGAGGTTTGTCGTCCACCACCATCGCCGCCTCAGTGTCGATTTCGGCGATGTAGATACCTTCCGGCGTCTGCTCGGTGATGTAAACGAAACGGGATTGAAACTGTTTGACCAACTTTGCGCGCAAATCACCCAGCACGAACAACGCGTGCATATCCAGATTACTGACTGCCAAGGAAACGCCCCCACATCGAAAAGAGCGCTGTCCGCCAGAGCGGACAGCACAAAAAAACGGCCTTCACGGCACGACCACATCACTCAGTCTTTGAAAAAAACTGAAGAAGATCCCGCTGTCACGTCACAAGACTAGTACAGACGTACGTGATGGACCTTGTGCAAGGTCATCAGGCACCACAGGAGATCACAGGTTCAACGGCCCGAGAATACGGGCCGACCAACTTCAGAGAATAACCCAATTAAAAATGCAGTTTTCCGACACGCAAACTCAAATAAACACACTGCCATGGAACCGGGCGCTGGTCGCCTACGACAATACTAAAACAGCAACACCGATGAAAACCACCTACAACGCTGCAATCAAGTCGTCCGGATCGATCGAAAGGAGCAGGCCATGCAACGATCAACCTACAACGCGATGTCTTCGCCCCCCCGTTCATCCTCTCAGGACGAGGCTCAATACTACCGCTTGAACGGCTTTGAAGGGTACTCGGATTCAATTCTTTACCAAGTCGTACCTGCCGGCAGAAACTTCTTCCACATCCGCGAAGTGCTCAGCGGTCGAATCAAAGGCTTTCGCAGCGACCATGTCAAGGCCTGTGAGCTGGCCAAGAAACTTGAAGCCATGTTGTAAGCGCACCCACGGAGCAATCGTTTCGTCAGCCCGCTAACTTAACTGCGCCGCCGACCCGCAACAACTGCCATACTGGCCCGTCCACTGAAGTTTGTGCCCACCCGGGCCAGGTTTCTCCAGTGCAGTTATCTCCAAGGGAAGGCTCTACGTGACGGAATTTGATATCGGCGAATTTTTCATCCATGGCGACGTAAGGGAAGTAGACGGTGAGTTTCAAGCAGTGATCATCATGCGGGCCAAGCCACCGCTGACCACTGTCACCACCCACCAGGTCGAAAAAGACCGCTGGTTCAAAACCGTCGACGCCGCCGCCATCGCAGCAAAGGACGCCGCCAAAGCGTTAAAAACCGCCGTAGATTCTGGTGCCCTGAATTCCTGACAATCCGATAGAACTCTACTGCGTCACAACCCTCCCATGCATAACGACCACCCTGCATGGAGAACGATATGGACGCGCCAATCCCTACCCTTGAAACCCTGTTTGACCAATTGGGCCTGGATTCAACCCCAGACGCTATCGACGCCTTTATCGCCGCGCACCCTTTGCCTGACGACGTGAAGTTGGTCGATGCGCCTTTCTGGTCCGCACAACAAGCAAGTTTTCTCAAGGAAGAGCTGCGCGAAGACGCCGAATGGGCGATCGCGGTGGACGAACTGAACCAACGCCTGCATCAACCGCACTGACGGTAGATATCTACTCACGTTCAAAGGCTGAAGAGCGGGCTTGTCCCGCTCATTACAACGATGTGTCGATGCCTATGCCCATTCCGGAAAAACCCACGTCACGTTAACGCTTCACAGCCTCGGGTTTATAGCCCAGGCGCAGACCACCCCAATGCCGGCCCTTGACGACGATCGGCACCGATAGGTCGTGCATCAGCTCACCGGTATCGCGGGTGTAAGTCTGCAACAAAACCGCCTGTTGATGGCTGCCACAGCGGATCCCGGTGCGGTCTTCAAACTTGCGCTTGGTGCGGTTCTGCACTGCATCCACCTGCACATCGCCGGTCAATGCCTGGGAAAACGCCTTGTTGTGCGTCGGCACGTAGCCCTGGGGCGTGCAGGCAATGGCGAACACCAACCCTTCATGCCTCGGCAGCAGATCTTCCTGGATCGCCGGCAACACCTGGTCGGTATAACCGTCAAACCGGGTGTGGTACTTGCTTGGGCTGGTATTGGCAATCGGCGTGTAGCTGCGGTCGAATAGGTCATCCAGGCTGATGCGGTTCTGTAGCACGTCGGCCTCGAATTGCGCGGCAATTCGGCTGGCGCCTTCACGGGCCAAGTCGTAGATACGCTGGTGATAGTCATCCAGGCCGACTTGCGCCAAGCGTTCACTGATGGTTTCGGCTTGGCCTTCCATTTGCACGGCGGCGTCGGCCAGTTGGCGGGTTTGCTGATCGCTGACCGCCAGGTCGCTGCGCATTTGTTCCACGGCATGGAACAGGCTGTCGAGCTGGGTGCGGTTGGTGTCGGCGCCCTCGGCGATTTCATTCACCTGGCCTTCGACATCCGCCGCCAGGCTGGCGATGCTATGCAGTTGCTCACCGGCGCGCTCCACTTGCTCCACACCCGTGTGCAAGTCTGCCGAGAGCTGGCGAATCTGCTCCACCACCTGAGCCGTGCGTTGCTGGATATCGGCCACCATCACCCCAACCTCATCAGTGGCTGTAGCCGTACGACCTGCCAGCCCGCGCACCTCATCCGCCACGACTGCAAACCCCCGACCATGCTCACCGGCTCGCGCCGCCTCAATCGCTGCATTGAGCGCCAACAGGTTAGTCTGGCTGGCGATGGACTGGATCACCAAGGTCACCCGCTGGATTTCCTCACTGCGCTGGCTCAAGGCTTCGATCAGTTCACGACTGGCATTGGCGCGCTGGCTGAGCTGGTGCATGCGGGTGATCGACTGGGCCAGCACTTCGTGGCCTTCGGTGCTGCGTTGATGGGCCTGGCTGGCGGCCCCGAGGGCCTCGCGGCTGAGCTGGGAGGTGACCTTTTCGGTGCCAATCATCACCTCGGCACTGCTGACAATCTGCTTGGCTGCACTCAACTGAGACTGCAAGCGAGCCGCCAGTTGCTTGACCGAATAGGCCACGCCGGCAGCGGAGAGTGCGTTATGGCTGGTGGTATAGGACAGGTCGCGAGTCAACTCACCCATCGCATCGACAGCCTCGCAAGACGTAACAACGGGTGTGCGACGTGTCAGGCGAGGCAGCCAGATGACCAGCACGGCCAGTGGCAGGCAGACGTACAGCGGAAGGCTGGCAAATGCCAGTCCCAACAGTATCAGCACCAGGGCGATGCTCTGCGTAAGCTGCGTCAACCAGGCGGCCAACCCGCGCACTACCGATTGCGGCGCCACTGCTGCGCCCGTCAGAGATCCATCCCCAGCCATCTTCGTCACCCCACTGCTTATCGTTATTGTCGCTGCATTAAACGCCACTATCGGGCCATTATCCATGGGCCTTTAGTGGGGTAGCTTGCAACAGATCAATACACGGGGGTGTAACGAGTCTTTCCCTGGGGGACCGCTTAGCGCCCCCCAGCTTCACCGCATCAGGCTTGGCGCTGGTGCTTGTCGATCTGCTCGTGGCGCTCTTGCGCTTCGATGCAGTACTTGGTGGTAGGGCTGATCAGCAACCTCTTGAGGCCAATAGGCTCGCCGCTGTCATCGCACCAGCCAAAGGAATCTTCCTTGATGCGTTCCAGTGCACGCTCAAGCTGCGGCAGCATGCGCTGGTCGCGGTCGATGGCGTTCACCAGCCAGGTGCGCTCTTCTTCAACGGAAGCGGCGTCGGCAGGGTCGGCCGGGGTGTCCAGGCTTTCAATGGCGATACGGTTCTGTTCGATGCGTTCGTGGTGCTCCACTTTCATGTCTTGCAGCAACTTCTCGAAAAAAGCGTGCTGTTCGGCATTCATGTAGTCATCCGCCGGCATGGCCAGCAACTTTTCCTTTGTCATTGATTTCTCTATAAAAAATACGTGCATTAAGGCGAATAAGGGAGCGTTCCGGCCGACCTCTGCAGGTCTCGGAAGGGCGCTGTCCATTTCAAGCGCCACCCGGCACTCAATTTACGAGGGGCGGCAGTCTAAGGCCGACTTGAGGGCACAGCAACTGAAAAGACAGGCAATTTTTCCGAGATAACCCCCAAAAGCACCAGGACGGGCTCGGCGAATGGTTATCGGAGTGCGTTTATAGCAGGAAAGTTCGTGGAACAGCTATAAGCTGCAAGCTGCAAGCGACAAGCTGTAAAGCTAATCAAACTTGCAGCTTGCAGCTTGCAGCTCAACGCTTACGCTGCTTCTTATTGCGGTATTGGTCGATCACCACCGCCACCACAATGATCAGGCCCTTGATGATGTCCTGGATGTACGCATCCACCCCGACAAACGTAAACCCGCTGGCCATCACCCCCAGAATCAGTGCGCCGATCACGGTCCCCGTGATGCGCCCTACTCCGCCCGCCAGGCTGGTGCCGCCGATCACCGCGGCGGCAATCGCATCCAGCTCGTAGGACATGCCCATACCGGCCTGGCCGGTCGCAGCCCGTGCCGAGGCCACCACACCGGCCAGGCCCGCCAGGAGCCCGGCGATGCTGTAGACGATGATCAAGTGGCGCTTGACGTTGATCCCCGACGTACGCGCCGCCTGCATGTTGCCGCCGATGGCGTAGGTGTACTTGCCGTACTTGGTGTAGCGCAGGGCGATATGGAAGATCACAGCCACCACCAGGAAGATGATCACTGGCATCGCGCCATGGCCGATGGCCGTGTACGAGTCCGAGAGCATGCTCACCGGTTGGCCTTCGGTGTAGTAACGCGCCACGCCACGGGCAGAGACCATCATGCCGAGGGTGGCAATAAAGGGCGGGATACCGGTAACGGCAATGATACTGCCGTTGATCGCCCCTGCCAGCAGCCCGACGCCAAGCCCCATCGCCACCGGAATCCACACCGGCAAATCGGTCAGACTGGGAAATACCGCCCTTGAAAAATCAGAGGTTTGCGCCAAACTGGCAGCGATCATCGCCGACAATGCCAATACTGAGCCCGAGGACAGGTCGATACCGGTGGTGATGATCACCTGGGTCACACCGATGGCGAGCAGGCCGATGATCGACACTTGCAGGATCATCAGCACCAGGCGCTGGGAGTTCATCAGGAAGCTCTGGTCACGCACGATCCAGCCGAACACTTCAAACACCAGGCCGATGCCGATCAGCACCAGGAAGATGCTCAGCTCGGTGGGCACGCGTCGACGACTTTTGGTTGGCACCGTCGCGGGTTTGTTATCCGTTATTGCATTCATAGCCCATCACCTTTTTATTCTGTACGTCAGTGGACTACCGTCATCCCGGAGGCCAACTGCATGACTTTTTCCTGGGTCGCTTCGCTGCGGTCCAAGGTGCCCATCAAATCACCTTCGTGCATCACCATGACCCGGTCGCTCATGCCCAGGACTTCAGGCAGCTCGGAAGAAATCATGATCACCGCCATGCCTTCGCTGGCGAGGAAGGAGATCAACCGATAGATCTCCGCCTTGGCGCCCACATCAATGCCCCGCGTCGGTTCATCAAGGATCAGCAGGCGCGGGTTGGTCATCAGCCAGCGCGCCAGCAAGGCCTTCTGCTGGTTGCCGCCGGACAAGGTGTCGATGCATTGCTCAAGGGACGGGGTTTTCACCCGCAGCTTCTTGCACATGTCTTCGCACAGCGCACGCAGGGCCTTCTGCTGGATAAAACCGTTGCCCGAGTAGTGCGGCAGCACGGCCATTTCCATGTTTTCCAACACGGAAAGGCAGGGGAACAGGCCACTGAGCTTGCGGTCTTCGGTCAACAGAGCAAAGCCCTTCTCAATGGCCATGTGCGGATCGGTAATGCGCACCGCCTTGCCGTCCAGACTGATCTGGCCGCTGCTGCTAGGGGTGATGCCAAAAATGGTTTCGGCCACGTTCGTGCGGCCCGAGCCCATCAACCCGGCAATGCCGAGGATCTCGCCGGCGTGCAGGTCAAACGAAACGTCCTTGAATACGCCGTCCAGCGTCAAGTTGCGCACCGACAGCAACAGGTCACCGATGGGCGTCTCGCGCACCGGAAACAGCTGGCTCAGCTCACGGCCGACCATCATCGAAATCAGGCTGTCGCTGTTCATGCTGTCGGCGCGTTGCAGGCCTACGTACTGGCCGTCGCGGAACACCGCCACTTCATCGGCGATGGCGAATACTTCATTCATTTTATGGGTGATGTAGACGATGCCTTTGCCCTGGGACTTGAGGTCGGCAATGATCGAAAACAAGTGGGCCACTTCCTTGTCGGTAATGGCCGATGTCGGTTCATCCATGATCAGGATGTCGGAGTCGTAGGACACGGCCTTGGCAATCTCGACCATCTGTCGCTCGGCGATGCTCAGGTTGCCCACCTGTTCCTCGGGGTCGAGGTTGATGCGCAAGCGCGCCAGCAACTCGGCGGTGCAACGGTGCATTTCGCGGTGGTTGACCATGTGCAGGCTGTTGAGCTGCTCGCGGCCGATCCAGATATTCTCGGCGATGCTCATGTGCGGCATCAGGTTGAGTTCCTGGTGGATCATCGCGATCCCGGCCTTCTGAGCCGCCAGGGGTGTTTCAAACACGATCGGTTTGCCGCGCAGGCGAATTTCTCCGGCGTCGGGCTGGTAGATGCCAGCGATGATTTTCATCAACGTCGACTTGCCTGCTCCGTTCTCGCCCATCAGCGCCAGTACGGTACCGGGGCGCACGCGCAGCTGTACATCGGCCAGGGCCACGACACCGGGAAAGCCTTTGCTGATATTCACGATTTCCAGCAGGTAGGGTTCTTCCAACAGCTGGGGTTGGATACCGGGAGGCTGCGAGACAACGGCTTGAGCGAGCATAGAAAGGTACTCCATCGGCAAGGCGGGCACGACCGCCCTGCCGGCTTATTGTTGTTATGTCAGGGCTACTTGAACTGGGCGACGTTGTCCGGCGTGATCAGTTGGAACGGGATGATCACGTTCTGCTCGACCGGCTCCTTCTTGACCATCTTGCGCGCCGCTTCCACCGAGCCCACCGCCTGCCCCTTGGCGTCCTGGAACGCCGATGCCGCCATATCACCCTTGGTGATCGCGTTCAAACCGTCCGGCGTACCGTCGACACCCGCGATCAACACGCTGCCCGGCTTGATACCCGCCGACTTCAGGGCCATGGACGCGCCAATCGCCATCTCATCGTTGTTGGCCAGCACCGCGTTGAATTCGCGGCCTTGGGTCAGCCAGTCGTTGACCAGGGTCATGCCCTTGTCGCGCAGCCAGATGCCGGTCTGTTCCTGCTCGATCTTGATGTCCGGGTACTTGGCCAGGACTTCCTTCACGCCCTTGGTGCGGTTGGTGGTGGCGTTGTTCGCCAGGTCACCCAGCAAGATCACAATCTTGCCTTTGCCGCCGAGCTTTTCAGCGATGTATTGCATTTGCAGGCGGCCGGCCTCGGTGTCATCGGAGACCACCACGGCGACACCCTTGGGCAAATCTTTCTGATCAGGACGGCGGTTGACGAACACCAGCGGAATGCCCGCCTTGGTGGCGGCATTGATGATGTTCTTGGTCGAAGCGGTATCCACCGGGTTGACGATGATGGCATCGACTTTCTGGCTGATAAAGTTCTCGATCTGGCTCAACTGCTTGACCACGTCGGCACGCGCGTCTTCGAACTGTAATTGCACGCCGTCACCCTCGGGGTAGGACTTGGCTTGCTTGTCCATGTCCTCGCGCAGGTAGGTCAGGAAGGTGTCATCGAAGGCGGACATGCTCACGCCCACCTTGATATCGGCGGCACTGGCAAAACCACTCGCCAGCATCATGGACAAGGCCAGCGCGGTAAAACGGATCGGGGTCTTCATGAACGGTCTGTCTCCACATTATTGTTGGTTTTGTTGGACGTTACGTTGATCAGAGCGGGGCTTGCGAATGGGGCAGTCGAACCAGCGGTGCGCCTGGAATGCAGCAGACCAGCGCGCCCTTGTTTTCGACGCAGAGCACATTAAGGAAGGAGAAGTAGAACGGCCGGGCGCGGGGCAGACCGCGTGGCGCTAGGACAGGGCGTAAAACTCGCAGTACAGCGTTGAAGATTTTCATCTGACGGTACCTGGTTGTTTTTGATCTTGTTTTTGTTGAGTCGTGCAGATCGAGTCCGAACGTACTATTTGCAACCTGGAAAAGACTTTATTGGAAAAAATTTTCCATATCAACCTGTTTTAGAATTTTATTCTATTTTTGTTGAGACCACCTGCTGGCGCTCGGCGCTCAGGCGTGCAGCGTCCAATATACGGGTGGTTTCCAGCGCATCATAGGCATCCACCGGCAGCGGCCCCTGCCCTTGCACGGCCAATTGCAACTGTCGATAGAACTGCATCCAACAGCCCTTTTCCGACGGCACCCGCTCGCGGTCCGGGCCTTGTTCGAACCAGCCCCAGCGGCGGTGTTCTTCAGCGCCCCAATGCTCACCTTCGGTCTTCGGCGACTTGCCGGCCATCAGCGCTTCTTCCTGGCCGTCCAAGCCTTCGACGGTGTAGCAGCCAGAGGTGCCACTGACGCGAAAGCGCGGCGCCTGGCTGTTTTGCAGGGCATTGCCCCACAGATGTGAAATCACACCGTTGGCGTGGGTCAGGGACACAAAAAAACCGTGGTCCACAGTAGGGTGTTCGGCGGTGTATTGCAGTTGCGCGAACACCCGATCTACCGGGCCGAACAGTTGCAGGGCCTGGTCGACCAAGTGGCTGCCCAGGTCGCGCAGCCAACCACCGCCGCTGGCGTTACCTACGGCTTGCGGGCTGTAGCGTTCCACGCGGGATTCGAAACGAGTGATCTTGCCCAAGGCGCCGCCGTCGATGAGTTTGCGCAGGGTCAGGTAATCCGAGTCCCAGCGCCGGTTCTGGTAGACGCTGAGCAGCGAGCCTTGGCGTTCGGCCGCGGTGATCAGCGCCTGGGCCTGTTCGGCGTTGGCGGCGAAGGGCTTGTCGCTGACCACGGTTACACCGTGTTCGATGGCTTCCAGCACCAGGGCTGGGCGGCCTTTAAGGGTGGTGGAGATGACCAAGGCGTCGACGCCGGCTTCGACGATTTGGCCGATGTTGTCAAAAGCCCTGACACCAGGGTGGTCGGTTGCCAGTTGCTGGCGGCGTTCGGGTGAGCGAGTCACCACGCCGACGAACGTCGCGCCTGGCAGGGTTGCAATCAGCGGCGCATGAAAGAAGCGCCCTCCATGGCCGTAGCCGACTAGACCGATTCGCATGCATACACTCCTTACTTGAAGTGGAAACCCAATTCAAATGTGGGAGCGGGCTTGCTCGCTCCCACACTGACTGCATTCCATCTGTGGGATCGCGGTCAGCCGTAGAAGTGCGGACGCTGCGGCAAGCTCACCTTCACAATCTGCTCGCTATTCTGCGCTTCAATACACGCATCCGCCGCCACCGCCGCCGCAAAACCATCCCACGCCGACGGCCCGCCGACCTGCCCGGCGCGTACGCTGTCGATAAACGCCTGCAACTCCACGTCATAGGCACCAATAAACCGATCCTTCCAGTCCATCAGAATCGCATTGGACAACTTCGCGCCACTGCGCATTTGCACCTGGGACGGCTCCGGCAGCTTGGCGATACCGGTCTCCCCCACCACTTCGCACTGGATGTCATACCCGTACTGGCAGTTCACGAACACTTCGACATCGATACGCGTGCCCCTGGCGGTTTCCAGCAGCACGATCTGCGGGTCGCGCAGGTGGGCCAGGGCCTTGCTGGATTTGCGTGGGAACACCACTTGCACCGAGACGTAGTCGTCGTTGAGCAGCCAACGCAACACATCCAGTTCGTGGATCAAGGTGTCGGTGATCGCCATGTCGGTCTTGTAGTTCTCGCCCACCGTCGGGTTGCGGTGCGCGCAGTGCAGCATCAGGGGTTCGCCGATCTGGCCGCTGTCGATCACGGCTTTCAATGCGCGATAACCCTCGTCGTAGGGGCGCATGAAGCCCACTTGCACCAGGCGCTTGCCGAAGGCCACCTCGGCGTCGACGATCTTGCGGCAGCCTTCAGCCGTCACGGCCAAGGGTTTTTCGCAGAACACCGGTTTGCCGGCGGCGATGGCGGCGAGCACGAACGCTTCGTGGCTCGGCCCCCAGGAAGTGACCAGAATGGCCTCGACCTGTGGTGAATTGATCAGCGCATGGCCGTCGGCGTACACCTCGGCATCCAGCTTCAACTCTGCGACAACCTTGGCGGCTTGCTCAAGATTGATGTCGGTTACCGCCACTACCTGGCTGTTGAGCAAGGTCTGGCTGCAACGACGAATATGGTCACGGCCGATAGCGCCAGTACCGATGACTCCAAGCTTCAAAGACATACACAACTCCTCTTGTTATTAGTACTGCCGGGCCTTCGCCAGGTATTCATTGAGTTTTTTTGCGGCGGCATTTGTGCGCTCGCTGGTGGAGACCTGCGCCACACCCACCCGCCACCAGGACAGGTAACCGTGGATCATGGTCTTGGGCAGCACCTTGATATCGATCAGCGTAGAAACCGTTTGAGTGCGTGCATCGGCCAGCGCCGCTTCGAGCTGTTCCATGGTGCTGACCTTGTAGGTCTTGCAGCCATAGGCCGCCGCGCTCATGGCGAAATCCACCGGCACCAGGCCGCCGTCGAGCTTGCCGCTCTCGGGGTTGCGGTAGCGGAACTCGGTGCCGAAGCTGTCCATGCCATTGCCGATCTGCAGGTTGTTGATGCAGCCGAAAGCCATGTTGTCGAGCAGCACCACGTTGATCTTGCGGCGCTCCTGGATCGAGGTGGCCAGTTCCGAATGCAGCATCATGTAGGAGCCATCGCCGACCAGGGCGTAGACCTCTTTTGTTGGCTCGGCGAGCTTTACACCGAGAGCAGCGTTGATCTCATAGCCCATGCACGAATAACCGTACTCAACGTGATAGGTGTTGACGCCCTTGCTGCGCCAGGCGCGCTGCAGGTCACCGGGCAGGCTGCCGGCGGCGGCGACGATAATGGCGTCGTCGGCCAGGGTTTCGTTGAGCACGCCGAGTACGCGGCTTTGGGTCAGGCACGAGCCGGTCAGCTCGATAAATTCACGCAGCACCGCGCGGTCCAGGTGGTCGTCGACCTCAGGCACGAAGCCGTCACCGTCATATTCCACCTGATGCACACGGTCCACTTCGGCGTCCAACTGCGCCTTGGCGTCGCGGATCTGCTCGTCCCAGCCCGAACGATAATCGCCCAGGGCAACGGCCAGTGCTTCAAGGGCGACTTGCGCGTCAGCCAACACCTGCACGCCGTCCAGTTTCAAGGCGTCGCAGGGGCTGATATTGAGGTTGAGAAACTTCACCTCGGCGTGCTTGAACAGTGATTTGGACGAGGTGGTGAAGTCGGTATAACGCGTGCCGACACCGATGATCAGGTCTGCTTCGGGCGCCAGCAGGTTCGCCGCCAGACAGCCGGTTTCACCGATCCCGCCGACGTTCAGCGGATGGCTGGAGACCACAGCGCTCTTGCCCGCCTGGGTTTCGGCGAAGGGGATATCAAACCGTTCGGCGAAGGCCTGCAGTGCGGCATTGGCACCGGAATACTTCACGCCGCCACCGCAGATGATCAGCGGCTTGCGCTTGCCGCGAAAAGCCGCCAGCGCATCAGCGATCATCGCGGCGGTGGCCGGGCGACGTTCGATACGGTGCACGCGTTTTTGCAGGAAATAATCTGGATAGTCCCAGGCCTCGGCCTGCACGTCCTGGGGCAACGCCAGGGTCACGGCACCGGTTTCAGCCGGATCGGTAAGCACGCGCATGGCGTGGATTGCAGCAGTCATCAACTGCTCGGGGCGGTTGATGCGGTCCCAGTATTTGCTCACGGAGCGGAAGGCATCGTTGGTGCTGATACTCAGGTCATGGAACTGCTCGATCTGTTGCAACACCGGGTCGGGCTGGCGACTGGCATACACATCTCCAGGCAACAGCAACAACGGGATACGGTTGGCGGTCGCCGTCGCGGCGGCGGTGAGCATGTTGGCAGCGCCGGGGCCCACAGAAGCTGTGCACGCGTAGATCTTGCGGCGCAGGTGCTGCTTGGCAAAACCGATGGCGGCGTGGGCCATGCCCTGTTCGTTGCGGCCCTGATGCACCACCAGGTCACCGCTGCCTTGCTCCAGGGCCTGGCCCAGGCCCAACACGTTGCCGTGGCCGAAAATCGTGAATACCCCGGCGACGAACTTGCTCTGCACGCCATCGACTTCGATGTACTGGTTATCCAGGAACTTCACCAGGGCCTGGGCCATGGTCAATCTTGTTGTGGTCATGTTCGCACCTTGAATGAATGCAAATCTGTCGATCAACAGTGATCCCATGTGGGAGCGGGCTTGCTCGCGAATGCGGTGTGTCAGGCAATGAATCTGTATCTGATAAACCGCTATCGCAGCGATGCGGCGACCCGACAAGCCAGCTCCCACATTGGGTTCAGCGTTGAACCAGAGATTGGTTCAAATGGGCGATGCTCGCGCCCAACGCCTGCTGGATATCCACCAACGCATGCACGCTCTCGGCAAATGGCTCGAACGACAAATAGCCGCTGTATCCAGTACTGAGCAGCGTATCGATCTGCGCCGCGTTGCCAAGGATGTCACCCTCGCCCACCAACACGCGGTGGCCGTCACGAATCGAATCGAGCGGCGCCTCGGCATCTTCCACACCCGAGATATGCACCAGCCCGGTCAATTCCGGAAAGAACTCATGTTCGCTGGCCAAGTGATGATGGAAGGTATCGTGCACCAGGCGAAACACGTCCAGGCCGCCAATGGACTGGATCGCATCCACCGCCACGCGCTTGCGGCGCAGGGCACATTCCTCAAAGCCCAGGGGTTCGATAAAACCGAGAATCGCGTATTCGCGCAGAATCGGCGCCAGCTCGCTCAAGGCCGTACGCAAGCCGGCGGCACGCTGCGCTTCGTTGCGCGTATCGCCTCGCTCGTTGAACGGGCACATCACCAGGCCCTGGGCGCCGCACTCGCGGGCATAGGTGGCGAGCTGGATCGCTTGGGCGCGACGCTCCTCGCTCCACACGTCAAAGGGGTACAGCGCGTTGATCGACAGCACCTGGATGCCCTGCGCTGCGCACAACTCGCGCACGCGGCTGGCCGGGGTGCCGAATTCGATTTGCTTGTCCGCAAGGTCATTGCGGATCTCGATGGCATCGCACTTGAGCGCTACGGCCAACTGGATGAAGTCCGGCAGAGACAGGTTGGGGGCGACCATGCGGTTAAGGGCAAAACGTAAAGGCGACTTCATTGTTGTTGTTCTCCGTCCAAAACCGCTTAGAGGTCCAGCAGCCAACTGTGCTGCGGATCGTTATGGAAATGCCAGGCGCGCTTGGGGCCGGCCATCACGTTCAGGTAATACGATTCATAGCCATACGGCACGCTGACCGGGTGATAGCCCTTGGGCACCACCACCAGGTCGCTGTTTTCCACGGCCATGGCCTGGTCAATGCTGCGATCGTCGGTGTAGACGCGCTGGAACACAAAGCCCTGGGGCGGGTTGATCTGGTGGTAGTAGGTCTCTTCAAGAAAGCTCTGGTGCGGCAGGTCGTCGGTGTCGTGTTTGTGCGGCGGGTAGCTCGACGAATGCCCGGACGGCGTTCGTACCTCCACCACCAGCAGCGAATGGGCCGGCTCGCTGTCGGGCAGGATGTCGCACACGTAGCGGGTGTTGGCGCCTTTGCCGCGCACGCTGCGTTTGCAGTTCTCCGGGCGGATCAGGCGAGGTTCGTAGCCGTCCGCACCCGGCGCAGCGCAGACGGCAATCTGTACATCGCTCAAGGCGGTGACCTGGGCATCGGTGCCCGGTGGCAGGTAAGCGGCGAACGGCGATTTGTCTTCAAACACGGATTGGCGATCACCCAGGTTCTGCCAGTTGAAGCCTTCGCCTTCAATGTTCACGTGACCGCTGAGCAGCACCAGGCACAATTCCTTATCACCGGCGCTGACCGGCAGGGCTTCGCCCAGGCTCAGCCGGTAAGCGGAAAAGCCCACGTACTCCAGGCGCCCTGCTTCCAGCGCGACCAGGGTTTGTCCGTGTTTGCTGCTCTTGACCAACAAGCTCATTTTGCAGTCCTCTCATTCAGCAGGGCATCATTCAGCAGAGTACGTAGGGTGTCGTAACCTTTCTTCGCATAGATATAGCTGGGCGCCACAGCCGGGTCCTGCTCGGCTTCCACGACCAGCCAGCCTTCATAGTTCGCGGCCAGCAACTCATCGAGCAATTCGGCGAAGTCGATATCACCGTCGCCGGGCACGGTGAAGGTGCCGTTGACGATGCAGTCGGGAAAACTCCACATCTGGTTACGCGCCAGTTGCACCACAGGCTTGCGCACGTCCTTGAAATGCACGTGGCAGATGCGGTCGATGTGTTTACGCAGTACCTCCAGTGGTTCGCCGCCGCCCATGTAGCAGTGGCCCGAATCGAACAGCAGGCCGACTTCCGGGCCTGTTCGTTTCATCAACTGGTCGATGTCTTCCGCGGATTCGACGTAGGCGCCCATATGGTGGTGGTACGCCAGGCGCACGCCTTGGGACAGGGTGAAACGCGCCAGTTCGGTGAGCTTGTCGGCGTAATCCTGCCAGGCCTGTTCGCTGTGAAAGCGCGGGCGCTCGATCAAGCGGATGCGCGAGCCCTGGATCGAATCGGCGACTTCGCCGTAGACCAATACATTGGCGCCGTTTTGCTTGAGCAACTCGACATGGCCGGCGATGGCCTCGATTTCTTCGGCCACTGAACGCCGGGCCAGCCGGCTGGAGTACCAGCCGGAGACCAGTGCCAGGTCATAAGGGCGCAGCACATCGCCGACGCCTTTGGCGTCTTTGGGGAACTTTCCGTTGAGTTCGAAGCCTTCGTAACCGATTTCCTGGCCTTCGCTCAAGGCGGTGCTCAGGGGCGTTTCGCCGCCCAGGGCGGGGAGGTCGTCGTTGCTCCAGGAAATCGGGTTGATGCCAATTCGGATTGCGGGCATGGCTGCACCTTTTATTGTTCTTCAAAGTTGCATGAGATCTGCTTTATGTGGGAGCTGGCTTGCCTGAGATGGCATCAACTCGGTGTACCTGATAGGCCGAGTTGCCAGCATCGCAGGCAAGCCAGCTCCCACATTTGATTGCATTTCAAGTTGGAAAACGGGTTTAGGTTCGGGCACTTCGCCAGGCATTGATCAGCTGTTCGAACGTGGCCTGGGCTTGCTGGATCAGGGTTTCATCATCAATCTCCCCCGCCATCCACGCCCGGCTCGGCTCCTGGAAGATTGTGCGGCCCACGGCAAAGCCTCGGCACGTCGTACTCTGGCTGGCTTGCTGGAAGCCATCGGCGAGACACTCAGCCGAGGCATTCAGGCCCAGCAGCACCACGCCACGGCAGTACGGGTCGCGGTCCTGGATCAGTTCGTCGAGTTTCTTCCAGTCCTCGGCCGACTGCGCCTCAATCTTCCACCACGCCGGATAGATACCCAGGTTGTACAAGCGCTTGAGGCTGCGATAGAGCACATCCGGGTAAGTGGACGGGTGATCCTTCGGCGGGATGACTTCCAGCAGCAGTTCATGGCCACTGACCAGTGAAGCTTCGTACACCGCCTTGAGTTGCGCTTCCTGTTCCAGGCGCAGCAACGGCTCGTCGTCGGGGTGAAATTGCACCAGGCATTTGATGATTTGCTCCTGGGGCCAGGCGATCAGGTTGCTGCCAATCGAGCGGCCGTGCTCGAACGCCAGTGGACGCGAGTTCTGCACTTCCACCGGACGCGCGATCCACCAGCCACGGCCGCTGGCCGCATTAAGAGCGTCCTGGCCGAAGCGTTGGTCGGCCAGCAGGCCCACATCGGCATTTATGCCTTGCTCGGCGAGCTTGTTCTCGACGCGTTCGATGGCCTGGATAAACAGCTGCTTGATATCGCTGATGCGCGTTGGGTCCTGGCCACCTTTTTGCGCCAGGTCCACCAACTGCCAACGGTGGTCGAAAGCAAACACAAACAGTTGCTTCCAGGCCTTGCGCGGCACCGAGACGCGGTGCAGGCGTTGCAGGGTCACGTCTTGATCCGGCCGGGTGATCGGCACCGGGCTGTTGAACAGGTACTCAAGCTCGGCGGGCGTGGGCATGGCCGGCGCGCAGGCGTGACGCGATACCACAAGACCGCCGCAGGCATTGGCCAACTGGCTGCAACGCTCATCGCTGGCGTCATTGATCCAGCCACTGAGGAAGCCCGACATAAAGGCATCGCCAGCACCGAGCACGTTGAGCACTTCAACGCGCACACCGGGGTAGATGGCGCCGTCTTCCAGTCGCACGGGGATGACGCCGTGAATCACCGTGCAACCCTGCGGGCCGAGCTTGACCACCAGGGTCGCCGGGGTCAGCTCGCGGACTTTACGCAGTGCGGTGAGCAAATCTTCACTGCCACCCGCGATGAGGAATTCTTCTTCGGTACCGACGATCAAGTCGAAGCGCGGCAGGATTTTCTGCACATGCTGGCTGACGTTCTGGTCGGCGACAAACCGCGTCTCGCCATCCGCCTTGCCCGCCAGGCCCCACAGCACTGGGCGGTAGTCGATATCCAGCACGCGCTTGACGTTGTGCTTGGCCGCGTAGTCCAGGGCCTGGATACTGGCCTTGTACACGCCATCGGTGGAGAAATGCGTGCCGGTGATCAACAGCGCCTTGCTGGAGGCAATAAAAGATTCACTGATGTCTTCGGCGCGCAGGGCCATGTCGGCGCAGTTTTCGCGGTAGAACACCAGGGGGAAGGTTTCGCGGTCCTTGAGGCCGAGCAGCACCAAAGCGGTCAGGCGCTCAGGGTCGACCTTGATGGCGCTGACATCGCAACCTTCGCGGGCCAGGGATTCCAGTAGGAAACGGCCCATGTGGTCATCACCCACCCGGCTCAGCATCGCCGACTTTAGGCCCAACCGTGCGGTGCCAAAGGCGATATTGGCAGAAGAACCGCCGAGGTATTTGGCAAAGCTGGACACATCCTCAAGCCGCGCACCGACTTGCTGTGCATAGAGGTCGACGCCCAGGCGCCCGAGGCAAATCAGATCCAATTGACGCCCACTGGCAAAACGAGTCTGGCCCATGCTGGCTCCTGTTATTTTTATCAGCCTGCGCTGTGCCGTCGTGGTGGCGGCAAACGCTCTTGGTGGGAGCAGACTAGAACGTCCGTCGACGCCAATCAATATTTATTCTAGATATTTTTTCTTTGGAATATTTTTTCCATTAGGCTTGCGCAGGGGCAGCCCAGCGAGACTGCATCGTTTCAGCAGGCCACGGCTGCCGTGATGCGCAGGTATTTTTTTGCGCCTACCCTGTAGACTTGCGCCACTCATCAGCGCATCAGAAGAACCGTCAGAAGGATTGCCCATGTCCCGCACCGATCACGAGCCCGCCCTGGAAGAAACTCCCGCCAGCCCTCCGATCAATGCCGAACGCCTGTTGCAGCTGATCACCGACGAATACGAAAGCCTGCCACGCCAACTCAAACGCATCGCCAGCTACATGAGCCAGCAAAGCGACCGGATCATGGTCGACCGTATCAGCGATATTGCTCGCGAGTGCGAAGTGCACCCGTCGGCCATCGTGCGGTTTTCCCAGCGTTTCGGTTTCAGCGGGTTCAGTGAGATGCAGGCGCTGTTTCGCGAGGCCTACACCCACAAGACCACCCCGGTGCAGAACTACCAGCAGCGCATCCGCAGCATGATCGCCAACAAGTCGCAGAAGGCCAGCGGCGGCGACCTGGCGCGTGAGTGCGTCAACGCGACCCTGTCGGGCATCGAGCGCCTGGGGCTGGAACTCGATGACGTGGCGTTCGACAAGGCCGTGGACCTGGTGGTCAACGCCGACAACATCTACGTGGTCGGCGTGCGCCGCTCGTTTGCGGTGGCCGATTACCTGGTCTACAACCTGCAGCACACCAACAAACGCATCCACCTTATCTCGGGCCTGGGCGGCAGCTACCGCGAGCAGATGCGCAGCGTGCGCGCCAATGACCTGGTGATTGCAATCAGCTTTACGCCCTACGGCAAAGAGACCCAGCATTGCCTGCGGATTGCCCAGCTTCATCAGGCCAAAACGTTGATTATCACCGACAGTAACTTGTCGCCCCTGGCCAAACGGGCGAACGCGGTGTTGCTGGTAAATGAGGGCTCGTCGTTTGCGTTTCGTTCGTTAAGCGCCACGTTGTGCCTGTGCCAGGCGTTGTTTATTGCGGTGGCGTATCGTTTGGAGTTGAAGGTGGACGAGATACACGAGCAGGTTGGGTTTGACGACTGACCGCGCTTACGCCACCTGCGCGACGGGATCTGCGCGCGCTCGGCCACGCTGCGCGTGATGGCTGGCATTACAGCAAAAAGCCGCGCCTGTTGGTCAGGCGCGGCTTGGATAAGGCGATAGCAAAATTACATGAAGATCGCAATCAGGATAATGATCGGGATGGGAATGCCGAGGAACCACAGAAGTAATGAGCGCATGATGTTCTCCTTGAATTAATTAACGGGCGAAGTGTTCGGTTTCGACATACACCACGGCATCGCGACGACGACCACCATAAGTTGCAGCGAAACTGGCGAAAAAGGCACCGATCAGCAGGGCAATGAAGGTCCACAGCGACGTATAGGCAGCGACTTTCGCAGCGGTATCGGCGGCTTGCTTGGCTTTGAGCTTGGCGTCTTCAACGGCTTTACGGGCGTCGCCGTAGACCTTGTCGATACGCGCCTCGGCATCAGCCTGGCTGAGGTTGGTGCGCTGGCTGATCAACTGGGCCAGGTAAGCACGGTCTTCAGCGGCCAGTTGGCCGTCGTTGCTCAGGGTGCGGGTGAAGATGCGGGCGACCACGCCATGTGCAGCGTCGTCACCGACGGCCACCGGGCGATCATCGCGAAACAGGCTGTCGACGTAGTAGTCGAAATCACCGCCGCTGACACCCTTGGCTGCACTGCCGGCGGCCTGGGTCATACCACTGGCCGCGCCGGCTGCAACGCTGGCACCGGCTTTCACGCCACCGCTCACCACACTGCCGACCGAGCCGACCACCAGTACTGCGGTAATCAGCGTGGCAACTGCCCAGGCCAGGAAGCCATGGGCGGTGTCGCGAAAGTACACCTCATCGCCGTGCATATTCGCCCACTTCACACGCAACCGGCCGGCGATGTAGCCGCCTAGCCCGGATGCGACGAGCTGGGTAAAGGCCAACCAGATAATCGTGGAAACGCCAAGGCCCTTGGCGCTGATGCCGCTGTCAGCCCACGGCGACACCGCCGAAAAGCCCAGGCCGAAGCCCAGCAGTACCAGGATCAGCGACAGTGCAGCCGCCGCCGCCGCCCCAGCAAAAATCGCCCCCCAGGAAACCCCGGAGAGCGTGCTCGACTCTTGTAGCGTGGATGAGGATGTAATCATTGTTTTTTTGCTCCCGGCAGGAAAAATGGTGTTACAAGTCTCAAAAGGGACAGTGCAGGCAGCGTGCCAGTCGACATCGAATTTAATATCTTTGTAAATCAGTAGCTTAAGTAATTTGAACTTACGAAAATCATGCAAGTTGCAAGAATTGATCGTTTGAGGCGGGCGTTATGCATTCCATCGTTCGCGGCCATAAAATCTGTGTCAGTTTTGCCAAGATGACTTTTTATTTAGTAAGCGTTCAGCCATTTCTTGGCAAAATGCCCACACTTCTAGTGTGAATCGCTCACCAGGTAATCCTATGACCCGTATTTTGACCATCGAGGATGACGCCGTAACAGCCCGCGAGATCGTCGCCGAGCTGAGTAGCCATGGACTGGATGTAGATTGGGTGGACAACGGCCGCGAAGGCCTGGTCCGTGCCGTGAGTGGGGATTACGACCTGATCACCCTCGACCGCATGCTGCCGGAACTCGATGGCCTGGCCATCGTCACCACCCTGCGCACTATCGGGGTGTCGACACCGATCCTGATGATCAGCGCCCTCTCCGATGTCGATGAGCGTGTGCGCGGCCTGCGCGCCGGGGGTGACGACTACCTGACCAAGCCGTTCGCTTCCGACGAAATGGCGGCGCGCGTCGAAGTGCTGCTGCGGCGCAAAAGCACGGTCAAGGAATTCGAAACCGCCCTGCGCGTGGCCGACCTGGAACTGAACCTGATCAGCCGCGAAGCCAGCCGCGCCGACCAGCCGCTGAGCTTGCTGCCCACCGAATACAAACTGCTCGAATTCCTGATGCGTAACACCGGGCAGATCCTGTCGCGGATGATGATCTTTGAAGAAGTCTGGGGCTATCACTTCGACCCGGGCACCAACCTGATCGACGTGCACATCGGCCGCCTGCGCAAAAAGATCGACCCACCGGGCCTCACGCCGCTGATCCGCACGGTACGAGGTTCCGGTTATGTCATTGCTGAACCCATCTAAGGGCTGGCGCTCCTCCAGCAGCCGCTTGCTGGCGCTGTACAGTTCGTTGTTCGTGGCCTGGAGCTGCATCCTGATGGGGGTGCTGTATTACGAGGTGTCGGGTTACCTGAGCGACCTGTCGCGCCACTCCCTGATGCAGCGCCAACACTTATTCCAGCGCTTCGACGGCGAAGAACTGGTGGAAGCCCTGACCACCAGCATGACCTTCGACATGAAGGGCGTGGATGCCTATGGCCTGTTCGATGAGCAATTCCGCCCGCTCAGTGGACCGATCCGCGCAGTGCCGCCGGACCTGCCCTTGGACGGCAAGATCCACGCCCTGGTCAATTGCGTCGACTCCGACGACCCCAAACTGCCCAAGGACAGCTGCGACGCGGTGGCCACCCACACCGAAGACGGCCGTTGGCTGGTGCTGGTGCGCGCCAACGGCTCGCTGTTTGGCGTGACCCGGATCATCTGGCATGCCCTGCTCTGGGCCCTGTCGTTGACCATTATCCCAGGCGCGGCTGGCTGGCACTTGCTGCGCCGGCGCCCGTTGCGGCGGATTCGCGGGATCCAGGCCAGCGCCGAAGCCATCGTCGCCGGTGACCTCACACACCGCCTGCCGCTGTCCAACCGGCGCGACGAGCTGGACATGCTCGCGGCCATCGTCAACGCCATGCTCGACCGCATCGAGAAGTTGATGAACGAGGTCAAAGGCGTGTGCGACAACATCGCCCACGACCTGCGCACACCGCTGACGCGCCTGCGCGCGCAGCTGTACCGCATCAAGCAGGAGGCTGAAGCAGAGTCGGGCTACGCAGTGAAACTCGACGACGCGATTGCCGAAACCGACACGCTGATGGCGCGCTTTCGCGGGCTGTTGCGCATCTCGGAGCTGGAAGACCACCAGCGCCGCTCCGGCTTTCTGGTGATGGACCCACTGCCACTGCTGCGTGAACTGCACGACTTCTACCTGCCCCTGGCCGAGGAAGGCGAATTGCAGTTGGTGCTCGACACCCCAGAGTCCCTGCCCTGGATCACCGGCGACCGGGCGCTGCTGTTCGAAGCCCTGTCCAACTTGCTGAGCAATTCGATCAAGTTCTCCCCGCCGGGCGGCGCAGTGATCTTGCGCGCGGTAAATGACGCCGGCAGCACACGCATCGAAGTCCACGACTCCGGGCCCGGTATACCACTGGCAGAACGTGCATCGGTATTCCAACGCTTCTATCGCGTGGATGAAAGTGACCAACAAGGCGGGTTCGGGTTGGGTTTGTCGATTGTGGCGGCGATCATCAACTTGCATGGGTTCAAGTTGGACGTGGGTACAAGCGAACAAGGCGGTGCCAGATTGGTGCTGGAATGCCGCCAGCAGCTCATGCCCAAAGCCTGAGGTTCACACCGATCAAAAATGTGGGAGCGGGCTCGCTCGCTCCCACATTCGATGTGCAGTGCTTGGCAGATCAGGCCGGGAAGTTGGCTCGCAATGCCTCAAGCCCGCCGCTGTAAACACCCGCGAACAGTTCTTCCACCGCCGCATCCGTGGTGCCTGCCGCCGGCGTAAACACCCCGGACCAGGTCACTTTCGCCGACGACTCGCTCAGCGCCTCAACCTGCAACGTCGCCAGGTACGCACTCACCGGAAACGGCGATTGCTCAATGGTGTAGCTGTACGTACGCCCGACGTTATCAAACGCCTGCAAACGCTCCACAATCTGGCCACCGTCAGCGGTTTGAAGGTGACGCACGCGGCCGCCCTCGCTCGGCTCGCTCTTGACGATAAGCGCCAGCCAGTCCGGCAGGCTGTTGAAGCCGCCAATCAATTGCCAGACCTGATCGGCCGATACCGGGATTTCAATTACAGAAGAGGCTGTTGCCACAATAAATACTCCAGAAATGAAAAAATCAGATCGCCATGCTGTCGACCACACCCCCATCGACCCGCAACGCGGCACCCGTGGTGGCAGACGACAGGGGTGAAGCAATGTACGCCACCAGGTTGGCGACTTCATCCACATTCGCCGCACGCTGGATGATCGAGGTCGGCCGCGCGTTACGCACAAATACGTCCGCCTCGTCCCGCGCACTGCGCCCGGACTTTTGCGTCGCGTCCTTGAGCATCTGCTCCAGGCCGTCGGTGAAGGTCGGGCCCGGCAGCACAGCGTTGACCGTCACACCGGTGCCCGCGAGGCGCTTGGCCAAGCCATCGGACTCCGACGACAGGAAGATCACCCGCCCCCAGCCCTGCCCGACCATGCCCGGCACATAATGTCGCGCCAGGCGTACGCCGCAGATCCCCATGGAAGCCAGCGAGCCGTTTACCGCATTGGGTTTGGTTGCCTCAGGGCTGGGCGTGGCGATGGTGCAAAAAGGCCTGAGCCGCAATGCACCGCCCGGCGTGGTGCTGCGGGAATTGCCATGGTTGACCTACACCACCCCGTTATGGGCGGCGTGGCATCGGATCAACCTGCGGCCATTGGTGGAAACCTTTCGCAAAGTACTCACCGAACCCAAGGGCTGATGGAGTTCGAAATGTGGGAGCAAGCCCCCCACATTTGGATCTTTATCCGGTTTGGGCTTTTAAGAAGGTTGCCATTAGTTGGTTAACCCGCTCTGCCGCCTCCAACTGCACCATATGCCCCTGCCCCGGCACTATCTCAACCTGGGCTTCCAATCCCTCGGCATGCCTGGCCGGGATGATTGCATCCTCACTGCCCCAGATCACCAAACTCGGCTGCCGGCCCACCACGTTGCGCACATCAATCATCTGCCGCCCGCCCTCAAACAGCTTTTGATTGAGCTGCCGCAATGCCTGGTCCACACCTTCCAACCGCTTGAACTTGAGCATGTCCTCCAGCATCTGCCGCGTCACCAACGCCGGGTCGCTGAACAGTTGGGTCAACTGTGGCTTGAGCGCATTTCGATTATTGGCCTCGGCAAACCCTTGCAGGTAATCGCCGTTGATATCCGGACCCAGGCCGGCGCTGGCGATCAGGGTCAGCGAAGCGACGCGCTCGGGTGCCTGGCTGGCAAGCGTCAGTGAAACCAGCCCACCCATGGAATGCCCGGCCAGGTGCACGCGGTCGAGATCGAGGTGGTCAAGCAGGTCCAACACCGCCTGGCTCAACTCCTGCGCATCGCCGTTTTGCAGGTGTTTGCCCGACTCGCCGTGCCCCGGCAGGTCCAGGGCGATCACGCGGCGCTCGGCGGCCAATGCCGGTTGGTTGAACAGCCAGTTGTTCAAGTCACCGCCAAACCCATGCACCAGTACCAAGGGTGTGCCGCCTTCGCCCAGGTCGAGATAGCGCAGCAAGCGCCCGCCTATTTCGACCTTTTGCGCACTCGGCCCGGCTGCTTCGGCCTCGGCGCTGCTTGAGACAAACCCGGCGTTGAAGCTTTCGATCACCGCATCGATCTGGGCCTCGGTGGCCTCGCCTTCCACCACAATCCCCAGCAATGCGCCTACCGGCAAGGTCTCATCGCTCAGCGCCAGCACCCTGCGCAACACACCACTGAAAGGTGCTTCGACACTGCTGGAGATCTTGTCGGTCTCCACGTCCAGCACTTCCTCGCCCTTCTCCACTCGGTCACCGGGCTGCTTGAGCCAGACGTCGATGCGGCCCTCGGTCATCGACAGCCCCCACTTGGGCATGGTCAGGGTATGGATCATGCGGCATTCCTCTTGTCAGCGATCTTCAGCACAGCGGCCTCGATCTTCGCGGCGTTGGGGATGTACAAGTCTTCCAGCGCGTCGGAAAACGGCACCGGCGTGTGCGGCGCGGTGATCATCTCAATCGGCGCGCGCAGGGATGCAAACGCCCGCTGGGCGACCAAGGCACTGATATCGGTAGCAATGGAACAGCGAGGGTTGGACTCGTCGATCACCACCAGGCGCCCGGTTTTTTCCACGCTTTCGAGGATGCTGTCTTCATCGAGCGGGCTGGTAGTGCGCAGGTCCAGCACTTCGCAGTCGATGCCCTGGCGGGCCAGGTTGGCGGCGGCTTCCAGGGCGATATGCACCATGCGCCCGTAGGTCACCAGCGTCACGTCTTTGCCTTCGCGCACGAAGTTGGCTTCGCCGAAGGGCACCGTATACAGCTCCTCCGGCACCTCACCTTGCAGGCTGTAAAGCATCTTGTGCTCGAGGAAGATCACCGGGTCATTGTCGCGGATCGCCTGGATCAACATGCCCTTGGCGTCATAGGGCGTGGCCGGGCACACCACCTTGAGGCCTGGGATGTGGGTCCACATCGAAGTGAGCATCTGTGAATGCTGGGCCGCCGCACGCAGGCCGGCGCCGTACATCGCGCGGACCACCAGCGGCGTAGTGGTCTTGCCGCCGAACATGTAGCGGAACTTGGCGGCCTGGTTGAGCAATTGGTCAAGGCAGCAGCCGATAAAGTCGACGAACATCAATTCGCACACCGGGCGCATACCTCGAGTGGCGGCGCCGACCGCCATGCCGACGTAACCGACTTCGGACAGTGGCGCGTCGAGTACACGGTCGGGAAACTCCGGGTACAGGCCTTTGGTCACGCCGAGTACACCGCCCCAGGCATCCTGTTCGCCAGGGGAACCGGTGCCGCCGGACACGTCCTGGCCGATGATGAACACGCTCTGATCACGGCGCATTTCCTGGGCCAGGGCTTCGTTGATCGCCTGCTGATAGCTGATTTTGCGAGCCATAAAGTTCTCTCCACGTGGTTGTTGTTATTAGCGGTAGGCGACGTAGACATCGCTGAGCAGGTCGGCGGCCTGCGGCTTGGGATCGGACTTGGCCAGGCGAACGGCGTCCTCGATCAACTGTGCAACCTCACCGTCAATGCGTTCGAATTGCGCGGCATCCAGCCAGCCTTCGGCGCTGCAGCGTTGGCGGAACAGCGCCAGGCAATCCGCACTTTCCCGCAGTTTTTTCACCTCATCCGGGCCGCGATAGGTTTGCGCATCACCTTCGAAGTGGCCGTAGAAGCGGCTTAATTTCACTTCAACCAGCGTCGGCCCATCGCCTTTGCGCGCTCGCTCCACCGCGACGCCCAGCGCCTCATGCACGGCGAAGAAATCATTGCCATCGACGATCACGCCCGGCATGCCAAACCCCACGGCGCGTTCGGCAATGTCCTTGCACGCCACCGACCAGCCGGAACCGGTGGCCTCGGCATAGCCATTGTTTTCGGCGACGAACAGGCACGGCAGTTTCATGATCGAGGCCAGGTTCATCGCTTCGAACACAGCGCCCTCGTTGGAACCACCGTCGCCAAAAAACGCCACGGCCACGCCCTGGCTGCCCTTGAGTTTGGAGGCCAGCGCCGCACCCGCGGCCAACGGCGCACCGGCACCGACAATGCCATTGGCGCCGAGCATGCCCTTCTCCTGGTCGGCGATGTGCATGGAGCCGCCTTTGCCACCGCACACGCCGGTTTTCTTGCCATAGATCTCGGCCATCATGCCGAACACATCCACGCCCTTAGCGATGCAATGGCCGTGGCCACGGTGGTTGGAGGCGATGCAGTCTTCATCGTTGAGGTGGGCCATGACCCCCGCGGCGCTGGCTTCCTGGCCGGCGTAGAGGTGCACGAACCCGGGGATCTCGCCGGTGGCGAATTCCACGTGCAGGCGTTCTTCGAAATCACGGATGGTGCGCATCACGGTGTAGGCATGCAGCAGTTGATCGGTGGACAGGTGAGTGGACATCTTGTTGTTCTCCAGGTTGTCTCGACACACAAAAGGCTGGCTGCGGCCAGCTACAAGGGCATTCAGCACAGGCTGTGCCAAGCCCCCGTAAAATCTCGCAAAGCATTGATCCAGAGCAGTGCGTTGGCGTTGTGCGGGTGCGACTTGCCAGCGCAGAATGAGACGGCGCATTGCACAGTGAACGGCGTGTCTCAGGCCGTTTGAGACGCTGCGTCTCATCCCTGGCAGTTGGTCAGTCCCTGCTTGTCCCACCCGACGCATGCGCGCTTAATGGCGGGCATAACAACAAAGACCGAGAACCGGAGGCCTTATGCTCGCCGCGAACTCCAGGGAGCACGTCGACTGTGTCAGTCGCGTGGTCCGCAATGCCGATCGCCTGCCCCAGGCGCCGGTGCCGTCGCTGATTTTCGATTCGTGGCGGCGGTCCATGGAGCAACACCACCTGGACCCCGGTTCCCTGCAGGGCCCGCGCATCCTCAGCGAACCCTTGCTCAAGGAATGCCGCGAGCGCGCCGAACTGTTCATGCGCATCGCCAGCGAAGAAGTCGGGCAACTGCACCACCGCGTGCGCCAGGCCGACTACTGCGTGATGCTCACCGACGCCCAGGGCCAGACCATCGACCACCGCGTGGACACCTCGATACGCACCGACTGCCGTAAGGCCGGCCTGTACCTGGGCACGTGCTGGTCGGAAGCTGAAGAAGGCACGTGCGGCGTGGCCACGGTGCTCACCAGCAAGTCCGCGGTGACGGTGCACAAGCGCGACCACTTCCGTGCGGCATTTATCGGCCTCACCTGCTCCGCCGCACCGATCTTCGACCCTCAGGGCAACCTGCTCGGGGTGATGGACGCCTCCGCGCTCAAATCCCCGGATGACCGCCGCAGCCAGCACCTGGTGCGGCAGATGGTGGCGCAGAGTGCCGAGGCCATCGAAAACGCGTTTTTCATGCACAGCGCCCGCGAGCATTGGGTGCTGCAAGCCCACAGCACGCCCGGCTATGTGGACAGCCAACCCGACCTGCTGCTGGCCTGGGACCGAGACGGTCGCTTGCATGCCCTCAACAGCAAAGCGCGCCAGGCCCTGCGCCTGCGCTTTGGCCAGGTGCCGGAGCACATCGGTGAAGTGTTCGACCTGGATGCACTGCGCGCAGTGACCGACCAATCGGCCCAGCAACTGCACTGGGTTGGCGAGCCTGGCGCCCTGCATGTACGCGTCAATGCACCGCGACGCAAACCGGCGCGTGCGGCGCTGATCCCGCTGGTCGACGCGCGCGTGGAAGAGCACTTGCGCCTGGCCGTGCGGGTCAAAGACCGCAACCTGCCCGTGCTGGTGCAAGGTGAAACCGGTGCCGGCAAGGAAGTCTTCGCCCGCCAACTGCATGCGCGCAGTGCCCGTCGCGATGGGCCGTTTGTGGCGGTGAACTGTGCGGCGATTCCAGAGAACCTGATTGAAAGCGAGTTGTTCGGCTACGTCGCCGGCGCGTTCACCGGCGCCTCCAGCAAAGGCATGCCGGGTCTGTTGGTACAGGCCGATGGCGGCACGCTGTTCCTGGATGAAATCGGCGATATGCCCCTGACCTTGCAGACGCGCCTGCTGCGCGTGATGGCTGAGGGGGAAGTGGCCCCGCTGGGCGCGGCGAAAACCCGCGCGGTGGATATCCAGGTGATCTGCGCCAGCCACCGCGATCTATCGGTGTTGGTCACTGAGGGCAGTTTTCGTGAAGACCTGTACTTTCGCCTCGGCTGCGCGCGTTTCTGCCTGCCGCCCCTGCGCGAGCGTACCGACAAACTGGCCTTGATCAATCGTTTGCTGGAGCAGGAAGCGCGCAACAGCGGCGTCGCGGTGGGCATCGGTCAGGCAGCGCTGGAATTGCTGCTGGGTTACGCCTGGCCGGGCAACGTGCGGCAATTGCGGCATGTGCTGGCGTATGCCTGTGCGGTGTGTGAAGGCGGGACGTTGCAGGTGGCGGATCTGCCGGTGGAAGTGCGAGGGGATCAGGTTGAGGCGCGGGTGGAAGATAAAGTGAGCCCGGAGCGGCAGGTGGTGCTGGATGCGTTGATTCGGCATCGTTGGAAGCCGTTGCCAGCGGCGCAGGCGCTGGGCATTTCAAGGGCAACGCTGTATCGCCGAGTTAACCAGCTAGGTATCGACATGCCCGGAAAAGCACTGACGTAACGCGAACAAAATGTGGGAGCGGGCTTGCTCGCGAATGCGGTACATCAGTCACAGAAGAGTCGACTGAACCACCGCTTTCGCGAGCAAGCCCGCTCCCACATTGGATCTCAGCGGTAGACCAGGCCGCCGTCAATCAGCGGAGCTTGCCCGGTCATATAGTCCGAGTCCGGCCCTGCCAGATAAGACACCAACCCCGCCACATCCTCCGGCGTTTCTGCGCGGCCCAGAGCAATCCCATCCACATACTTTTTGTACGTCGCCCCCACTTCAGCCCCGGTAATCTCGGCCATGCGCTTGTCGATCTCGACCCACATATCGGTACCCACCACACCCGGGCAGTAGGCATTCACCGTGATCCCGGCGCTGGCCAGTTCCTTGGCCGCCGCCTGGGTCAAGGCGCGCACGGCAAATTTGGTCGCCGAGTACACGCCGAGCAGCGCAAAGCCTTCATGGCCTGCGATGGAGCAGGCATTGATGATCTTGCCCTTCTGCCCCAGCGCCTTGAATTTCTTGCCGGCAGCCTGGATACCCCAGAGCACCCCCTGCACGTTGATGCCCAGGGTGCGTTCGACCTGTTCCGGGCTGACATCCAACAGTGAATCGATCTGCGCGACCCCGGCGTTGTTGACGATGATGTCGAAGCCGCCCAGGGTCTGGTGCGCGTGTTCCACCGCCGCCACGACTTGCTCACGCTTGGACACGTCGGCGACAAACACCGAGGCCTTGCGTCCCAACGCCACGATGTCGGCAGCCACCGCTTCGAGCTTGGCGCCATTGATGTCCACCAGGGCGATGTCGGCACCGTCCTGTGCCAGGCGCAGGGCGATGGCCCGGCCAATGCCCTGCCCGGCGCCGGTTACCAACGCAACTTTTCCAGCGATACTCATGGCTATCTCCTGCAAATGATGAGGGAAGCCTTGTCTATCGCAGGTGCACCTTGGCCTGTCGAGGCGCAGAAGGTTCGGCGGGGAGGTTGAGACGGGTTGTCTCAAGCCGCGAACCATTCTCGAAAACTTGTAAAAGTGCGCGGTTATGCCTAGTTTATGCGCCCCCCCCGCCCTGCGCTTTAAGGCCTTGCCCCCATGGTTTTGCGTTTTCGTCCCGTCGTCACCTCACGTTTCGCCCTCGGCTTGCTACTCAGCGGCGGCATCGGTAACAACCTGGCGGCTGAAATTGAACTGCCGGCGGTGAAGGTTCAGGGCCAGGATGAATCCGGCTACCGCAGTGAAACCGCCTCGGTGGGTGGCGTCGATAACGCGCCGCTGCTGGACACTCCGGCGTCGATCAGCGTGATCAACGCCGCCCTGATCAAGGACCAGCAAGCGCGCCTGCTCAGTGAAGTGCTGCGCAACGACGCCTCGGTGGGCGACAGCTATGCGCCCATTGGTTATTACGAAAACTTCGTGGTGCGCGGCTTCTCGCTGAACGCAGCCAGCAGCTACAAGATCAACGGTCGTACCATCACCGGCGAGCAGAACGTCGCCCTGGAAAACAAGCAGCAGGTGGAAGTGCTCAAAGGCCTGGCGGGTCTGCAAAGCGGGATATCCGAGCCGAGCGGCGTGATCAACTACGTGACCAAGCGCCCGGAAGATGTGCGCTCGGTGACCGTCTCCACCGACGATCGCGGCAGCGGCTACATCGCCACCGACGTCGGCGGTTGGTTTGGCAGCGAGCAGCAGTTCGGCCTGCGCGCCAACGTGGCCCATGAAGACCTCAATGCCTATGTCGAACACGCCAATGGCCAGCGCGATTTCGTTTCCTTGGCCTTCGACTGGAACATCAGTCCCGATGCGGTGCTGCAACTGGATGCCGAATACCAGGACAAGCAACAGCGCTCGGTGCCGGGTTACCAGTTGTTGGGCGGCACTGAGGTTCCACACAACGCCTCGCCGAAAAAACTGCTGGGGCACCAAAGCGGGTCCAGGCAGGTGGGCATTGAATCACTGAACCTCAACGGCAAGTTTGAATACCGTTTCAGCGACCAGTGGAAAGGCAGTGTCAGTGCCGCCCGCAGCAAAGTGGTGATCGATGACTACAGTTCGTTTGCCTGGGGTGGCGCCACCCGCGGCGTAGGCAACACCTTTACGCCCGAAGGCAACTACGACATCTACGACTACCGCAGCCCGGACGACACCCGTCGCGACGATGAAGTACAGGCGGCAATGACCGGGCTGTTCGACACCGCCGGCCTGGGCCAAGAACTGACCGTTGGCACCAGCGCTTTTCGCCGCGTGATCGACAAGCGCACGCCAGTCAACGCGTGGATCGGCAGCGGCAACATCAACGCCGACGCGCCGACCTTTACACCGACTGACGTCCCATTGAACGACAGCCATCGCAACCTCGACAGCCGCCAATACGGCCTGTTTGTCAGCGACCGCATTCGCTTCAACGAGCACTGGCAAACCCTTCTCGGCGGCCGTGAAGTGCGCCTGGATGAGCGCGCCTTTGACGATAACGGCAATGAAGCCCGCCACACTCAACGGTATGTGTTCCTGCCACAGGCATCGGTGATCTTCAAGCCGGTGGACAACCTCTCGCTTTACACCCGCTACAGCAAGGGCCTGTCCCTGGGCGGCACCGCCCCCTGGTACGCCAGCAACGCCAATGAAACCCTGGCCCCGACCACCTCACGCCAAATCGAAGCCGGGGTGAAGTACGACTGGCGCCGCATCAGCTTCGCCGCCGCCGTGTTCCAGACCCGCCAGGCCTACCAGTACGCCCAGCCGGACGGGGCAGGCAACTTCACCTATGTGCAGCAAGGCGAGCAGAAGAACACCGGGCTGGAGTTGTCGGCCAACGGCTGGGCCACCGACCGCCTACAGATTGCAACCAGCGTGGCGGCGATTCGTGCGCGGGTCACCGGCAGTGGCACGCCGGAGTACGAAGGTCACCAGGCGATCAACGTGCCCAAGCTGCGTGCCAGCGTGTATGCCGACTATGCCCTGCCGTGGGTGAACGGCCTCGCAGTGCTGGGTGGCGTACAATATAGCGCCAAGAAGTCCGCCAACCGCACCGGCAAGGTGGAAGTGGGCGATTACGCGGTGGTGAATGTGGGTAGCCGCTATACCACCAAGGTGGACGGCTATGAGACGGTGTTCCGCCTGAGCGTCGACAACCTGTTCGACAAGCGCTACTGGCGAGACGCGGGCGAGTACATGGGCGATGACTACCTGTTCCAAGGCGCGCCATTGACGGCGCGCCTGAGTGCCTCGGTCAATTTCTGACGGGTTACTTCGGCATCTTGCGCAAACCTACTGCCAGGCGGCTCCAGCTGTTGATGGTGGCGATGGCCACGCTCAGGTCGACTTGCTCCTGGGCGCTGAATTGGGCGGCCAACGCGTTGAAGTCTTCATCCGGGGCGTGGGTCTGGCTCAGCAGGGTCAAGCTCTTGGCCCAGGCCAGCGCGGCGCACTCACGCGGGGTGAAGAACGGTGTTTCACGCCAGGCCGACACGGTGTACAGGAGACGCTCGGTCTCGCCCCCTTTGCGCGCATCAGCGGTGTGCATGTCGAGGCAGAAGGCACAGCCGTTGATCTGCGAAACACGCAGGCGGATCAGGTCCAGCAATGGCAGCTCGATGGACCGAGTGCCGACGGCGCCTTCCAGGGCGAGCATGGCTTTCATCGCGTCTGGCGAGGCGGTGTAGAAATCGGTGCGGGTTTGCATGGTATTGCTCCGCAACGGTGGGGTTGGTGGCTAGGTTAGTCACCGGGGGGTTGGGGAGGAATATCCAATTTTGGGGAAGAATGGGTGACCAATTTTCTTTGGGATATGAGTACATATCCGTTATTTGAGTAGCGGCTGATATGGGTTCCGCCCTTACGGCGGGTCACTTTTGGAAAAGAGCCCCAAAAGTAACCAAAAGGGCTCTTGCCCCACCACTCGGTGTCTCGCCTAGGCTCGACATGCCCTCACTCCGGCTTGAATCCGTGGGCCGCCGCGATGGGCCATCCTTGGCCCAGCGCGGCGGCCCACGCTCCAAAGCCGGAGTGAGGGCACACCGAGCCTAAGCGAGGTGCCGAGTGTTGGGGCGAGGACCTTTTGGTTACTTTTGGGTCCTTCCAAAAGTGACCCGCCGTAAGGGCGGAACCATAAGCCGCCGTTACCTAAATAACGGATATGTACGCAATCAAACCACCCGAGCCATATGCTCCCCAATCCTCCCCCTCAACCACCGCTCCGCCGGGTCATTGTCATGCACCCCGCTCCACACCATCGACAACTCCGCCGCCTCGATCGCAAACGGCGGATCCTCCGCCCGTAACGCCGTGCCCTCGGTCAACGCACACGCCGCATAATCAGGCACCGTCGCGATAATCTGCGTGCCCGCCAGCAACGCGCGTAACCCGCTGAACTGTGGCACCGCGAGCACCACCCGCCGCGCCCTGCCAATGCGCGCTAGGTCCAGGTCGATATTGCCGCTCAAGTCCCCGGAAAAAGACACCATCGCATGGGGCCGGTCACAGTAGTCATCCAGGGTCAGCGGCTCGGCGCCGTCGTCCCCACGCAGGACCTTGCACGGGATGTCTCGCAGTTTCTTGCGCTTGGCATTCGCCGGCAGTTCGGTGGTGTAGCTCACGCCAACGGATATCTCACCACTGGCCAGCAACGATGACATCAGCAAGTAATTAGCCCGGCGCACCACCACGATGATGCCTGGGGCCTCTTCGCGCAGTTGGCTGAGCAGTGGCGGGAACAGGCCGAACTCGGCGTCGTCGGAAAGGCCGATGCGGAACACCGCACAGCTGGTGGAAGGATCAAAATCCTTGGCACGGCTGACCGCGCCGGAAATGGTGTCCATGGCCGGTTGCAACTCCTTGAGTATCGCCAGCGCACGTGGCGTGGGCTCCATGCCCCGCCCGTTGCGCAGCAGCAACGGGTCGTCGAACAAATCGCGCAGGCGCCCCAGCGCCGCGCTGACCGCGGGTTGGCCCATGAAGAGTTTTTCGGCGACCCGGGTCAGGTTCTTCTCGAACATCAGCGCTTCGAAAATCACCAGCAGGTTCATGTCGACGCGGCGCAGGTCGTTGCGGTTCATGGTGGTATCCAAACGATTGGAAAGCCTACAGATAAACACACGAAGCGCTATTGGGATTGCATGGCTGTGCTGTCTTTTCCAGGCCGATACCTGACGAAATTAACAACGATTAACTCGTCAGCCGGGCGGCCCGGCAACAAGATTAACGGCGTCTACACTGCATCCATTCAACGGGAACGCTCCCATCGACTGCGGATATTTGTCATGGCCCGACTCGAGCAATATGTCCCTCGTTTATCCGCCACCGGTGGCTTATGCCCCCGGCGCGAGCGTATCGCCAAGCAGTTGATCCTGGCCAATCTCGGCGAAAGCCTGGCCATTGCCGACCTGGCCCAGGCCTGTGCGTTGTCGCGCAGCCATTTCTCCCGCGCCTTCAAGTGCACCACCGGGCTGTCGCCGCAGGAGTGGATCCGCCAACAGCGCATCCAGAGAGCCAAGGAATTGATCACCAGTTCCTCCTTGAGCCTCACGCAAATCAGCCTGGAGTGCGGGTTTTGCGACCAGGCGCACTTCTGCCATATGTTCACCCGCAGCGAGGGCGTCAACCCGATGACCTGGCGAAATCACCACTCGCGCCCCAAGCCTCAAGTGATCGCGGCCTAGTGGTCTGTACGGACCTGGAATATGCTGGCCGCTCCCCCTCCCGAGCATGGCCACCGATGAGTGACCTCAGCGATCAGGCCGTGCATTTCGGCCCTTACCGCATCCACCCGCGCCAACGCCTGGTGCTGGAGGCGGGTCGCCCGTTGCGCCTGGGACGGCGGGCAGTGGATATCCTGCTGATCCTGCTGGAGCAGGCCGGCAATGTGGTGAGCAAGCAGGAACTGATCGCCCGGGTCTGGCCGAAAAGCGTGGTGGAGGACGGCAACCTGCGCGTGCACATGGCGGCGTTGCGCAAGGCCTTGGGCGACGGCCAGGCCGGGCAGCGCTATATCGTCACTGTGGCCCAGCGCGGCTACAGTTTTGTTGCGCCACTGAGCATCGAACCGATGACGCTACCCACCGACGGCGCTCCCCAAAGCCCGTGCCACAACCTGCCCTTGCGCCGCACCCGGATGATCGGCCGCCATGCCCTGATCGATAGCCTGGTGCAACAACTGCCCGAACAACGCTTCATCACCCTGACCGGCACCGGCGGTATCGGCAAGACCACTGTCGCCTTGCGCGTGGCGGAATTGCTGATCGGACATTACCGCGATGGTATTCGCTTGCTCGACCTGGCGCCGCTGAGCGCGCCGTCGATGATCCTGCCCAATCTCGCCGTCCTGCTCGACCTGACCCACGTCGAGCACGAACCATTGGCCACGTTCGCCCGCAGTTTGCAGGAGCGCCAGTTGCTGCTGGTGATCGACAACTGCGAACACCTGCTCGATGACATCGCCCTGATCAGCGAAACCTTGCTGCGCCACGCGCCCAGGCTGAACATCCTGGCCACCAGCCGCGAGGCATTGCGCGCCGAGGGCGAGTACGTGCAGCGTCTGGAACCCCTGGCCTGCCCGCCTGCCACCGGTAACCGCGCCCAGGCGCTGGGCTACCCGGCCCTGCAATTGTTGATCGAGCGGGCCATGTCCCATCAGGACAGTTTTGAACTGAGTGAAACCGAACTGCCGCTGGCGATTGATATCTGTCAGCGTCTGGACGGCATCCCCCTGCCGATCGAACTGGTGGCGGCGCAAATCGAACGCTTCGGCCTGCCCGGGCTACTGGTGCAGATGGAAGACAACTTCCGCCTGCTCACCCGTGGCCGACGCAGTGCGCTGCCGCGGCATCAGACCCTGCGCGCCACGCTGGACTGGAGCTTTGACCTGCTGACCGCCTGCGAGCAAGTCTGCCTGCGGCGCCTGGCAGTGTTCCGGGGTGGGTTCAGCCTGGCGAGCGCCGCGGCGGTGATTGCCGGGGAACAGGTGGCGCCGGCTGAGGTGCTGGGCTCGATCACGCAATTGGTGGCCAAATCCTTGCTCAATGTGGAGGCCGGTGATGACGAGATGGGCTATCGCCTGCTGGACATCACGCGCACCTACGCCCTGGAAAAACTCAGCGTTGCCCATGAGCTCGACGCCACGCGCGAGCGCCATGCAGCGCGCTGCCTGGCACTGATGGAACAGGCGCGCGGCGATTGGGAGCTGATCGCGACCCAGCCCTGGATCGACCGCTATGCGCCGCTGCGCGAAGACGTCCGCGCCGCGCTCGACTGGGGGCTCGCACCGGACGGTGAAAACCTGCTGGCTATCCGCTTGACGGTCAGCGCAATGCCGCTCTGGCAAGAGTTATCGTTGCTCCGGGAACACGGTTTGTATGTGGGCAAGGCGCTGGCATTGATTGAGCAGGTCCGTACACCCCGCACTCAGTTGAAGATGCAACTGCAATTGGCGCTGGGCAGCCTGTCTTACCACGCCATGGGGGCTGCTCCCCAGACCATCGCGGCCTTTGTCGGGGCTCAACGCCTGGCTGAGGAGCGCCAGGATGTCGCTGGCCAAATGCGCGCCATCTCCGGGCAAATGGCGGTGAACCTGTGCGCAGGCCGCTATCGCCAGGCGCTGGCGCAGAGCATGCAATTTGATCGCCTCGACCCACGCACCGACCCGCTGCTGGGCTTGAGCGCCCAACGCCTGCGGGTACTGGCGCAGCACTACAACGGCAATCAGGCACTCGCCCGGCATAACGCCGAACAATTGATCCAACGCATGGCGCACAGCGGCCACCTCAACCGGTTCGCCCACGCGATTGGCGTGCAATACGAGCAAAACGTTGCCTCCCTGACTGTATTAGCGCGAATCCTCTGGTTGCAAGGTTTCCCCGAGCAAGCCTGGCGTACCGCCAGCCAAGCGTTGGAACTGGCGCTGCAAATCAATCATGGCACCTCCATCTGCTACACCCTGGCCCTGGCAGGCGTGATGATCGCCCGCTACAACGGTGAAGAGGACAACGCCCAGACGCTGCAGGCACTGTTGCAGGAACACGCGCACAAGCATTCGGTGCAACTGTTCCAGACTTGGGCGGGGCACTACGCCGGCATCCTCGGGCATAAAAAATGGCAAGGCTTGGGGCTGATCGAGGACATCCTGATCACGCTGGGTGCACACTCGGTCGATGAGCCTGCCTTCGAACGTGCACGCACAGGCAGCGCGGGCTGGTGCGCGCCGGAAATTCTGCGAGTACGCGCCGACAGCATGGCGGATACCCACGCGGCCGAAGCACTGCTGCACGATGCTCTGGCGATGGCGCACCAGCAAGGCGCGCTCGCCTGGGAGCTGCGTTGCGCGACATCATTGGCGCAGCTGTGGCTGCCCCAAGGTCGCGAGCAAGCTGCGCGCGACCTGTTGAGTTCAATCTACGCGCGATTCACCGAAGGCTTCGCCACCCAGGACCTAGTTCGCGTACGCAGCCTGCTCGACGAGCTTGAGGACAAACGGCCGGCCTGAAAACGGTCCCAGGTAATGTCCATAACCCTGCTGCAAACGCGTCACCTGCTCCGGATCGCGCAGTTGTGCCAAGGCATAGCTGCCCACGCAATTGAGCAGACGGTAACGCGGCTTGCCGGGGCCGGGTTCGAGGGTCAGCAACGACATGCCGACAAGACGCCCCAGCAGGTAGGACAGATCGGCGTGTTCCAGCTCGGTGCCGGCGACCAGTTCACTCAAGGTGGGCAAGGTCACCGCCATCTTGAACAACCCCAATTGCAGGAACAGCCAGCGCTCCGGCAGGCTGAGGCGCTCGCAGGTCCAGTCGAGGGCGGCGGTCAGGGATTGGTGACGTTCCACTGCCGTACGGCGGCCGCGGGTCAGCACTTGCAAGCCCCTGCACAGTTGCTGCTGCAGACCGCGCACACCCAGGGCGTCCACTTGAGCGGCTGCCAGTTCCAGGGCCAGGGGAATGCCATCCAGGCGTCGGCAGATATCCCGCAGCGGCACCAGGTCCTGGGGCCGCAACACAAAGCCCTGTTGACTGGCACGCCCGCGGGCGACGAACAACTGCACGGCCGGGTAGGCCATCGCCTGTTCAACACTGCTCAGTGCCGACGGTGCAGGCACCGCCAACCGGGGCACGCGTTGCACCCATTCGCCGTGAACTTGCAGGGCCTCACGGCTACTCACCAGCACACTGACTTGAGGCGCTGTTTCGCGTAGCACCCGCACCAGGTGACGGCACGCGCCGAGCAAAAGGTCGGCGCCGTCGAGCACCAGCAACAACTGGCGGGAGGTCAATTGACGGCTCAACTCGGTAGCGCTGGCGCCCGTTTCAAGGTTCAGCGCGGTGGCCAGGTGGCGCAGCATACTCATCGGCGCTTCCACAGTGGCCAGATCGACCCACCACACACCGTCCCGATAGCGCGGCAATACACGTTCGGCCAGCGCCAGGGCCACGGTGCTCTTGCCTACGCCGGCGCACCCGGTGAGGGTCATCAGGCGCTGCCCCGACAGGCGCCGCACCAGCACACCCAACAGTTCATCGCAGCCAATCACAGGGCTGAGCCGTGCCGCCAGATTGTGCCGGGGCAGCACGGCGTGTACCGCGCCCTGTACAGGTGCTGCGAAACAGTAGCCGCGCTGCGGGTCGTTGAGAATGAAGCGTTGCCCATCGAGGGCGCGACGCAGTGCGGCGATGTGCACGCGCAAGTTGTTTTCTTCCACCACGCTCTTCGGCCAGACCCGCTCGATCAGGGTGGCCTTGCTGATGTACTGCCCCGGCGCCTCGAGCAGCGCCGTGAGGATATCCAGCGCGCGTCCGCCCAGAGGCACCGGCCAGCCAGCCTTGCTGACCAACCGCTGTTGCCGGTGAAAGACATAGGCGCCGAAGCGGACCGTGCCATCAGCGTCAATCGCCAGAGGATTATTCATGTGGGTAATCGCGCTGAAACACCCGGCCTTGGGCGTTTGCGCATCCTTTTCCATGGGCTTGACGCTATCTTGCCAGTTGGCGATGACAGGACAATGCTGGAACGGGGAGCGACACGGACAATCGAGTGCGCGAGACGGACATTCTGCCGTTAACTGAACTGCTGTCGGTATTGGGTCGGGTTGAGGCCCAGTTTCTCACTGAACAAAAAGCGCATATGCCGCACGCTGCCAAAGCCTGCGTGGAAAGCCACGGTCTTGAGCGGCAGATCGGTGGATTCCAGCAACTGCCGGGCGCGGTCGATGCGTGCACCTTGCAGGAACGCCATGGGCGTCATCTGCACATCCTTGGCAAACACCCGCGCAAAATGGCGTGCGCTCATGCCGGCCAGCTCGGCCATGGACTCGATGGTGAAGGGTTGCTCCAAATGCTCCAGGACATGGTTCTGCACGCGGGTAATCGCAGTTTCCTGGGGCGCAACCGCTGCTGTCATCGGGCTGAACTGTGCTTGGCCGCCCTGGCGCTTCATTACCACCAGCAGCACCTTGGCCACGTCCACCGCGACTTGCTTGCCATGGTCCTGGGCGACCACCGACAGCGCCAAGTCGATACCGGCCGTGACGCCACCCGAGGTCATCAAGCGCCCGTCCTGCAAGTAGATTCGATCCGTCTCGACAATCGCCTTGGGGAACGCCCTGATCAGCCGTTCGGTGTAGTGCCAATGGGTCGTCACACGGTGCTCGTCAAGCAGGCCTGCATGCCCCAGCACGAACGCCCCGGTGCATATCGAGCCGAAGCGCCGCGCCCTCGGGGCAGCTGCCTTGAGCCACCGCAACAGCGCGGGGTGGCATTCGTTATAGGCACCGGGCCCGCCGGGCACCAGCAGCAGATCGTAGGCATCCTGGGCCTGATCCAGCAGCAGATCGGTCTGCACCATCACGCCGTTGGAAGCACGCAGCGGGCCGGGCTCGGTGCCGATGGTGAGGATCTGGTAGTGCGCCGCTACCGGCAGGTAGCGGTTGGCAATGGAGAACACTTCGAGCGGTCCGGCCATGTCGAGCAGGAGAAAGTCCGGAAACAGCGCCATGGCCACGGTTTTCATTTGGGAAAAGATCCATCAAAAAGGAAACGGCGGACATTATGCCATGCCTGCAACTGTCAACTGATAAGAGACAGTTATTCAGAATTCACCTTCTTAATCAATAAGCTAGTAACCATTAATCTCTTTCTCAACGACGGAGCCCTGCATGTCGCAGCCCGCTCCCACTTGAGGACAAGACCATGCTGACCCTTCGCAAAGCTTCCGAACGCGGCGCCGCCAATCACGGTTGGTTGAAGTCGTTCCACACCTTCTCGTTCGCCAGCTACTGGAACCCGAATGAACAAGGGTTTTCCGACCTGCTGGTGATCAACGATGACCGCGTCGCCGCTGGCAAAGGCTTCGGCCAGCACCCACACCGCGACATGGAGATTTTCTCCTACGTGCTCGAGGGCGCCCTGGAACACAAGGACACTCTGGGCACCGGCTCGGTGATCCGCCCTGGCGATGTGCAACTGATGAGCGCCGGCAGCGGCGTGGCCCACAGCGAGTTCAACCACAGCCAAAGCCGTGGCGTGCACTTCCTGCAAATCTGGATCGTGCCCGCCGTGGCCGGTGCCGAGCCGCGCTACCAGCAGGAGCACTTCAGCGAGGCGCAGAAACGTGGGCGTCTGCAACTGATCATCTCGCCAGAGGGCAACGACGGCTCCCTCAGCGTGCGCCAGGACGCACGGGTGTATGCCGGGCTGTTCAACGGTGACGAAGCCGCAACTCTGGACCTGCCGCCGGATCGCCACGTGTACATCCATGTGGCCCGGGGCAGCGTTGAAGTGAACGGCCAGCGCTTGCAGGAAGGCGATGGCGCTCGGGTACGGGATGAGCGGCAGCTGCGCCTGAGCCAGGGTGAAGACGCCGAGGTGCTGGTGTTCGACCTGCGCCCCCAGGAATTGCCGCAGATGCCATGACCGGCCCCGCGATGGCCCGCCAACACGAGCCATCGCTGGCGTCGATAGTCACCATCAGCCCAATGAAGTTCTCTTAAAAAATGCAACGCGTACCATCAAACCCATACCAGGCAACACCCAAACTAAAACACTCGGAGCACACCATCATGAAACGCCAAATCTTGCTTAGCCTCGCTTTCTCGGTACTTGCTGCAAACGCATTTGCTCACCCCGTGGTGGCTGAAGGCGGTTCGGATCGCCTGATCGAAAGTCGTGTTGCAGAGGGTGGTTCGGACCGCCTGCTGGAACGCCGTGTCGCCGAAGGCGGTTCTGATCGCCTGCAAGAACGCGGTCTGGCTGAAGGCGGTGCTGATCGTCTGCAAGAACGCGGTCTGGCTGAAGGCGGTGCTGATCGTCTGCAAGAGCGCGGTCTGGCTGAAGGCGGTGCTGATCGTCTGCAAGAACGCGGTCTGGCTGAAGGCGGTGCTGATCGTCTGCAAGAACGCGGTCTGGCTGAAGGCGGTGCTGATCGTCTGCAAGGCAACAACGCTTAACCTCCCGCTGCTTGCGGGAACCCCAAACCGGCCTGATCAGCCGGTTTTTTTTCGCCCGCTATTAATGCAACTCACGGTCCACCCACAGCACCGCCTTGCCGACCTGTTGCCGCGCTTCGATGCGTTCGTGCACCTGCTGCAAGGTCTCCAGCGTGTAATGCCCCTCGATATCCACCGTCAAAGCCCCTTTGAGCATCGCCGCAAAGACCGCATTGGCACGTCGTTGCACGGTGGCGCCATCGGCCATGTGGTCGGCCAGCCGTGGCCGCGTCAAAAATAAAGACCCGGCCTCGCCCAGTTCAATCGGGTCCAGGTCCGTCAGCGAGCCCGAAACATTGCCGTAGTTGACGATCAAGCCACGTGTGCGGCAGGCGCGAAAACTGTCGCGCAAGGTGCTTTTGCCGAGGGAATCGAAGACCACATCAACGCCCTTCCCGTCTGTTGCCCGCAACACATGGTCGGCGAATCGGCCGTTGTCGCACTGCCACGCCTGGTGGGCGCCACGTTCACGCGCAATCGCGCATTTTTCAACGGTGCTGCCGGTGGCCAACACTGTAGCGCCCAAGTGCCGGGCCATCTGCACCAACAACTGGCCGACGTTGCCGGCTAACGTGCCGGCATGACCGCGGAGCCCCGCAACCGATGAGTTCGCCGAAGCGTAGCTGGCTTAATCCAACCCCACCCCCTCCCACTTGCGATGCAAGGGTTTACCCGATTCCACCAAAAAAACGTTTGGTCTAAAATACTTATCGAGCATTAAGAATTTGCACTAGCATATGTGTACGTTCGTACAAACACCCTCGCAATAGCCGCGCAACACCCCCTCCCTCTCTGAAAAACAAAGTGGCGAATGTTAAAATTTGTCACGTTTTGCCGTATTCAATTCGATTAGTATCTAAACGCTAGCATCGATTGAACTGACGGCCTTGCATGCCGGAAAAGGGAGTAGGTGATGCATTTTTCCAATGTCCTCGCTATTGCACGGACTCAATCTAAATCGGAGAACTTTCGAGCGCTCATAGTACGCACGGTAACGGATGATTTAAAAGTCGATACACGTTACTACGAACAACTAGTTGACCCCCAGGAAAGCCAGGGAAATTACCGCGCCATCATTATAGAAATCGACACACCCTCGGCCAGCAACCAAACCCTGGATATAATAAGAAGAACCCGAGCTAAAAACCCTGGCTGCACGATATTCGTTGTTATCACTTTTGCCTCGACCTTGAGTAAAACCAAATATTATCTGGCCGGCGCGGACTACTGCATCAAAGTGATAGACACATCATCTGAAAAAAAACCGAGCCTGTTTGAAGACTTACTCAGCGAAACTGCACGACTGAATCGTTGCACACTGGTGCTCGATCAGGACCGCATGTGCATTCACGGTGATGGCAAAAAACTGGAGATTTCCTTTGTTGAAATGAAAGTATTGGAAGCGCTTATCCAGCGTCGACTACTCAGTCACAACGAGATCGCCGCCGTCATGGGACTTAATACCAAATACTATGACTCCCGCGCGCTGGAAAAATCCATCAGCCGATTGCGCAGTAAAATCAAGGCGTACTACGGTGACAATATCATTCAGAATATCCGCGGTTATGGATACAAACTAAGCCGGGGTCTTATTTGCGCCAGCCATTTGCAAGCCGCCCAAGAGAGGTCGAATCGTGAATAGCAAGAGAATATCCCCTGCGCACAGTGTGGACTTCAACCTTTTCAGGCAGGCCATTGTTGACCGCAACCATACACTCTGGGGCAATGAAATCAGCCTGACGTCCGAGGACACTCAGGCATTACCTCAACGTGCCTACAGCGAGGCACTGCAGCGTATCAGCGCACGGCGCAATGCCTTGAACCCAACGGTAAGCCACAGGTTCCTGCGGATTAATCAAGCCGTCTTGATGAACGAAGACTTTCACAAGCGCATTATTCAGACTGCCCAGTCACTGGAAAAGCACACACTTCCCTTCACCCTCAGTATCGATAACCCGTTGGATGCCCTCCCCGGTCCGGTTGAACGCAGGGCGATGGTGCGCCAGTTATATAAACTAAAAGACCAATGCAGCCTCACACTTGCCTACCATAATTACAGACTCGATACAAAGCCGGCAGACCTGCTGATCGATCTCAAGCTCTACGACTATATAAAAATGCCGTTCCCGGATTCCGCACTCCGGCTGAGTCTCAACACACGCTCCGATCTGTTCGATCGGCTCTACGACCGCATGCTAGAGCTGATCAGTGCGACCGGGGTATGTTTCATTGCTGACACGGTTGAATTTGCCGATAGCGCCCTTCTGGCTAAAAACCTGCCTTTCGAATACTTTCAGGGCGGTTATTACTCTCCTGCTGACCGCTTATAACAACAGCATCTTTCCTGATACCGGTGAACGCCATGAGCTCTCTCAAGAAATACGCCTTTACATCGACAGTTCCGGCTATCGCACTGCAGGACTTCACGCCCAATGCAGAGCTGTTTCATTATGATATTGGCGCACCAGCAACCACGGAGATCGCCGACAAAAAACGCGAAGTCAGCCATCGACATTCCAGCCCCAGTGAACACCCATGGCTTAACGCCTATGTCATGACCCATACAATAACGCTACCCTCACATTCTTCTACCGCTGTGCGACAAGAATCCAGAATGCCCATGCCAAAGGATCATGACAGCACGCCGAAAAACCATACGCGTCCTCCGGAAATAAACCCTGAGCGAACTCAACTGTACGCTCAGGATTTCTGGCTGCTGACCCAGCATGACCGAACCCTGGTCAAGGGCGGCTTGCGCATCTCCTTGACCACCATTGAATCCGCACTGATTAAAAAAATGTTGCATCATGAAGAGCGCGTCGTGAGCAAGGAAGAGTTGATCCGTAATATCGGGCGCGAGCCCGAGTTATATCGCGGATTGGAAATGTGCCTGAGTCGACTGCAAGAAAAGTTTAAGCGGGCCAACGACGGCGAACGCCTGTTTCGTGCAGTCAGAAACCGTGGTTATTGCCTCACCCAAAAAATCAAAAAACCGCTCGAGCTGAATCAGTCACGCCGTTAACTATAAAAACAGCGACACGTTGTCACTCACCCTGCCTATTGATACCTGCCTTTTTATAACACCCTCTAATAAAATTCCGCTGGCCTTGTTATAAGTCGTCAGCCAATGCGCCCTGCCGTTCATTACTATCCACGGGTACGCGCTTGCGCGTGCCTGTCGTTTTAATGCGGTATTGCACCGCGTGATTAAACCCTGCCACGACGCACGTGGTCACCACCGGGAGCAGAACTATGCTGAATAACACTAGAATGCATCGCAACCTGACGCCCAAGGGTTTGACGTTCTGGGGCCAGTGGACGCTCGCATCGGGTTTGGTCGTGACACTGTTGTTTATGTTGGTGCTCTTGAAAACCGGGCAACTTGAGTATAACTATCGTGTCTTAGCCGCTTTTACCATACTGGCGTCGCTGCCTGCGTATAGCCTGTGTGATGTATATAGTAAGAAAGACGATTATGGCGTGGGCCTAGGTCGACTATTCATGGGTTGGTTGCTGACCATAGGTATATTGTTTGCCGTGGGCATTGCTTGTAATGCAAGTTCATTGTTTCCTCTGGAAATTTTAATGTTGTGGGCGGCAGTCAGCTACCCACTGTTGGCACTGTGTTATATCCCGTTGCACAGCCTGTCTAGGTATTACCATCGCCAACTTCACCAGCGGCACAAGTCATTGATCGTGGGCACCGGCAAACTGGCGGTCGACTTGGCCAAAACGCTGTCGCGCCAGAAGCGTTCACCTTTGGTTGGACTGGTCGGCAGCCACGCCAATGCGGCGTCGGAGGCGCAATCGCAGATACTCGGCGAACTGCCGCAATTACCGCAATTGATCCGGCAGCACGGCATTCGCCGGCTCTACATCACTCACTCGTTGCAGGATGCCACCCACATCGAGGCGCTGTACCTCAACTTGCTGGAAATCAGTGTGGATGTAATCTGGGTGCCCGACCTCAACAACATGCTGCTTCTCAATCATTGCGTGGCCGAAGTGGATGGGCTGCCGGCGATCTTCCTCAACGAAAGCCCGCTGACCAGCCGCCCCACCGCCGCCCTGAGCAAGTCGTTGCTGGACAAGAGCCTGGCCTTGCTCGCGATCCTGGTGCTAAGCCCGGTGTTGTTGGTGTTCGCCCTGCTGATCAAGCTCACGTCTCCCGGCCCGGTGATTTTCAAACAGGACCGCCATGGCTGGAATGGCGAGGTGATCAAGGTATGGAAGTTCCGCTCGATGCGTATGCACGACGACCACGAGGTACGCCAGGCCAGCCGCAACGACTCGCGCATCACCCCGGTCGGCCGGTTTATCCGGCGTACATCCATCGATGAATTGCCACAGCTGTTCAACGTGCTGCAAGGGCACATGGCCCTGGTCGGACCGCGGCCCCATGCCGTTGCGCATAACGACTATTACTCGGGGAAGATTCACGCGTACATGGCGCGCCATCGCATCAAGCCCGGTATCACGGGGCTGGCGCAGATCAATGGTTGTCGGGGTGAGACCGAGACACTGGAGAAGATGCAAAAACGCGTCGATATCGACCTGCTCTACATCAATACCTGGTCGCTGTGGCTGGATATCAAGATCCTGGTGAAGACGCCATTTACGCTGCTGTCCAAGGATATTTACTGAAAAAAAGGGGGACACTCAGTCCCCCTCCCCGCCTCACTCCGTCATCTTGTCGATGTTCTTGTAGAACAATTTACTGTCCCGACCATCCGTCATCGAATGCAATGAATAGGCGCGATTCAGCCGCGCGCCGCCGTCACGCGTCAGCGGTGCCCACACCAGGTTGGCGCGGCGCATGGTCGACAGGCTCATCAACTCATCGAACGGAATGGACAGATAGAGGCCTTTGTCGAAGCTGCCTTCCCCAAACTCTTCCTTGGACACGTTGGTACGGGTGATCCACGCACCGATGCGCACGCCATTACCGAATTCCCGCGAAAGATCCAGCGTCGCGCCCCAGTCCCTGGCCAGGTAGCGACCGACGCTCAAGGCGCCCTGCAGGTTGAACGGCAGGTCCGTGTAGCCGGTGATATGCCCGGTCACCGTGCGGTAATCGCGCAGGCTGAAATCCTGCTCGAAGCCGCGTTGGCGCACGTAGTTCAGGTCAGCCCCGACTGACCAGCCCTGGCCCATCGGCCGGTACAACACTTCGCTGCCGACACCGGCGTACATCGACTCGAGCAAACCACCGTAAACCATGCCGTACAGGTCCTGATCCAGACGCTGCGCATGGTTGAGCTGAAAGGTCGGCAGGGTGACGTCAGCACTGGTCATGTACTTGCGAAGGTCGGTGCGTACGCGAGGCAAACCCGTGGGCGCGTCATAGGTAAAACCGTCGTAGTTGTTCAACAGGTTGACGCTCAGCAAGCCGCTCCACCACGTGTTGCGGGTAAAGCGGTATTCGGCGTCGAGGTCGGCGGAAACCTGGTAAAGCAAACCATCCGGCCCACCGACGTTCTGCTTATAGCCAAGGCCGACGCGATAGCTGAAGGGCTTGGGTGGCTGGGTATAGAGCAGCGTCTGCGTGCGCTCACTGGCGCGATTGACCTCGACCTGGCGGTGCAGGTCCTGCAAGTCTTCGCGGTGGTTGACCACCTCGCGAAAGGTCCCGCGGGGCACGCTGGTTTCCTCGATCGGCATGGCATAACGTTCGCTGACCAACGTGAACCAATCAATCTGGTCGTTCACGCTGTTGTCCAGGATACGACTGGCGCGCCCTACCGCCTTGGCGCTGTAGAAATAGCGCTGCTGTTCGCCATAGACCACCAGCTCCGGCCCGCGTTGGGTGATGCGCTGCACGTTGTAGCCGGCATTGTCATGCAGGCGCTGGGAGACTGCCGCCCAGTCCACCTGGTCGGGCGGTGTGCTCGGGGCCTTGGCCGGCAATGGGGGGGCCGGTGGGTCGTAGGTTTTTACCGGTGCCTTGCGGCGGGCAAAATTGGTGTGCAGAGTGATGCCGAACATCGCGGTGTTGCCACGTTCCCAGGCGGCACTCACGTCGATGGAGTCGGCGAGCTTGTAGACCAGGCCCAGGTTGACCGGCGAGTCCTGGCGAAACGCATTGTCCCGAGGTTCGTGCTTGTAATCGTTACCTTCAACCTCGAGCTTGAGGCTCAACGGCGCCCAGGGCGTCTGGTAAGCGATCCCGCCAAACAGCGCGGGCCGGCCGCGGAAATAGCCGTTGGAAAAGCTGCCGGAACCTTCGGCGGTGGGCCGCCTGTTGTAACGATCATCCAACACGCCCAATGGGTTGCCGAAATCACCGCGACTGCCCATGTAACCCCAGGCGATGCCGGCGCTGAAATCCAAATCGCCATAACGCTTGTTGGCCACTAGGTACTCGCTGGAAAACAAGCTGGTGCCGCCCAGGTCCGTGAACCCCAGTGCCACTTCCGGCAGCCAATGGCTTTCCTGATACAGGCGCACTTTGGCGTCGACGGCCTTGTCCTTGTAGCTTTGGCCGCCGCTGAACGACTCGGCGCCATACAGGCGGTTGGTGATCGCGGTGTAGCGAAAGGTGCCTTCCAGCCAGTCGAGCGGCTGCGCCGAAAAACTGTAGCGGCTGTAGGGCTCGGTGCGGTTGGCGTTGATGCTCAGCTCGCCGGCGGGCGCCATGCGTGCGGTGGGGGTTTGCAGCAACCCCACCCCGCCAAAATCGCTTTGGGTATAACGGGGATCGCCATGCGCGACGCCACACGGCACCAGCAGCACGGCCGCAATACATAATTTCAAGGCGTGACCTCGGCCAGAGGTTGGGTGGCGAGAAACTCGGCCAATTGCTGATTCAGTTCAGGGGTGGGCGGGCCCAGGTCATCGCTGCGAATCGGCACCAGCAGCGTGCTGCCGGGCGCAGGAGCTGCGCCGTCTTCACGGTTCCAGGGGGCAATGCCCAGGCGAGTGACCTGCCCGTCGGGCTGGATCAGCCACAGGTAATCGGCGTCCGCTTCCACGGATGGCGGGCACGCCGCGAGGTAGTCGCGCGCCTGCTGCTGCGGCTGAAATACCAAGGTGCACGCCGCGGCGACCGCGCCCAGCACACGCACGCTGTCAGGCCTCGACGGGTACACCAGGCGGTCGCCCTCGCTGACCGGCAGGTTGGGCGCAAAACCGACCTCCACCGCTACCGGGTCCAGCACCGCCAACTGGCGGCCGGTCACCGGTAAGGCCTGCACCTGTTGATACACCTGCGCGGCAACAGCGGCACGACCTGCACGACCAGCCGCCAACGCGGCCTGGTGCAGGGTTTGCAGGTCAAACAACACGCCGGCCTTGAGCCGCGCCTGACGTTCGAGCAACGGTTGATGCAGCCAGGCAGCGCCCAGCCAATAGCCTTGGGCATCCGGTTGCGCCGCCGTGATCACCTCCAACAAGCGTGCCCCGGTTTGCAGCGCGATGGGGCCTGGGTTGCGTACCTCGCCGCTGACCGTCATCGCAGCCTGGCTCACACTGGCACAGCTGCACGACAGGACCAGCGCCGTGAGTTTTCGACGGGTCATCGGGCGTCCTTACGGGAGGGTTGCAACTGGGTGATGGTCAGGGTCAGGCTGGGCGAAAGGTGTTGTTCACTCTGCACAATAAAGCCGTCGGCGGGGTCGACCCAGTAACGGTTTCGCGCCTGAAAACCAGCGCCTTCAACGTCTTCGTCGATCCGCAACAAGGCATAGGATTTGTCGAGAATCTCGATGGTTTCGATGCCCTTGCGCGTCATGCGGCTGGTCAGTGGGATACCCATGCGATAACCACCCACCCAATCGATTTGCCGCGTACTGCGATAGCCGTCCGGCACGCGGTGCAACCCCAGCTGGAACGGTGATTGCCCCTGCCAGTGCGTGCCATCCAGCTCGGCACCGAGGCCAACCGTGCGCACCACCAGGCCATCACGCATCAGCAGCACCTGCTTGCCCGATGCCACCCAGAATTGCAGGTCGCCGCGCTGGCGAATCAGCGCCATCACCCCTTCGCTGGATACTGTGGTGACCTTGATCTGCGGGAACAGCACTGCGTCCACCTGCGCCTGGGTCAACACCAGCGGCGCGGGCCCGGCAACGGCCGCCCTGAACGTGTCGAGGGAGGCCGTCATCAGCGGATTGCAGCCACCCAGCAGCCACGCCAACCCCATGTAAGTAACGATTTTAAGAGTGTTCACGCAGGTTCCACCCTATCGGTTGCTGGCTTCGCTCAAGTTGTTCTGAGTGGACGCGCCGATGCCGACGATCGTGGCGGAAGGGATCAACTGACTGATAAAGCGGTTCCAGCGCGTGATATTGGCGGGGCCGACAAACACGACATCCTGGGGCTGCACCTCAAAGCGCGTGGCCAGGGCCATGGCCGAAGGAGAAGCCGCTTCCAACTGGAACACCTTGGCCGGCTCTGCCGCAATATTCTGCGCGCCGCGGATCACATAGATGGCGTCGGCGTTGGAGGTGTTCTGGTTGACCCCACCCACCGAGCCGAGCACGTCGGAAAGGTTCATGCTGCGGGTCTTGAAGCTCAGCGCACGCGGCTGCATGACCTCGCCCATCACATAGATGCGCTTGCGGTCGTTGTAGGCCAGGTACAGCTGGTCGCCGTCCTTGAGGTAAATGTCGTTCAAGCGTGACTGCGCCAGGTTGAGCGTGTCGAGGTCCAGGGTGTAGCGCTTGCCGCCACGGGTGAGCGTCAGGTTCGACAGGTCGGCATTCAGCGGGTCGATCCCCGCCGTGGAGACAGCCTCCATCACACTCATCGGGATGGTGGTGATCGGCAGCGGCCCCGCTTTGGCTACTGCGCCGGTCACCACCACGCGTTGGCTGGCAAAACGCAGCACGCTGACGTCTACCTGTGGGCTGTCGATGTATTGGCGCAACTTGTCAGTGATCTCACTGCGCAGCGCTTCAATCGAACGCCCCTTGGCGACCAGTTCGCCCACGTAGGGGTAAAACAGGTTGCCCTCGGGGCTGACCAGGCGCCCGTTGGCGTCGATCTGTTGCTGTGGGCCGGAAGGTGCGGTGAGTTCAGGGTGATCCCACACGGTGATATACAGCGCGTCATTGGCGCCGATCAAATACGGGCCAGGTTTATAACTTAATAGTTCCGCCGGTATGGAATAAGGCACTTGGGTTGCCGCGTCCATGGCGAGCAACTTTGGCGTGATCGGAATTAAATCCACCCGACTGTTTTCAGCCCTGCCGCCCTCGGTCAACGCCGCGGTATCCATATATTGACCCGGGGCAAACATGCAGCCTTGCAACAATGCAGCGGCCACGGCCGCAACAGAAAAAATACGCATCATAGTGCTAGGACACTCGCGATAAACGACAAGAAAAAAAGACCACTTGGGCGGGGAATCCAAGCGGTCCAAAAGCGGAAGGTTTACAACTAGTTGCCGGTACCTGTGGTACCGGTCGTGCCAGTGGTACCTGTGGTGGTGCCGCCGTTGGAACTACCGCCGCTGCTAGATGCCGCGGCAACGCCGGCAACAAGGGCGCTGGCGACCAGCAGGGTTTCCCCGACCGTCACAGACCCCACCACGGCGGTGTCGAGCCCCAACGGCAACTCGGCAGCCAACGCGGACGTACTCAAGACACTGAGCATAATAATAGCCAGTGATGTCCTCATAACAGACTCCTTATCGTCAGTGAGTAGTCAGGCCGATAGTGCCACCCAACTAAACAGCACGCCAGACAAGTAAGATTTAACGTTATTATTTGAAAATAACGTTTTCCCGGCGAAGCGCCCGGCCGTCACTGCATTGCGTGCGATTGAAGTTATATAAAACGTTATTAATTGTCGGAAACTTCAGGCCCGTCCGTACTTGTCTTCAAAACGCACAATGTCGTCTTCACCCAGGTAGGAACCCGACTGCACTTCGATCAACTCCAACGGGATCACCCCCGGATTCTCCAGCGCGTGCACTTGGCCAATGGGGATATAGGTCGACTGGTTTTCCGAGACCAGGTAAGTCTGCTCGCCATTGGTCACCCGGGCCGTGCCGCTGACCACGATCCAGTGCTCGGCGCGGTGGTGATGCATCTGCACCGACAGCTTGGCCCCCGGCTTCACGGTGATGCGCTTGACCTGGTAACGCTGGCCGTTATCCACCGAGTCATACATGCCCCAGGGCCGATACACCTCACGGTGGTTGAGGTGTTCATGCCGCCCGGCTTGCTTGAGCTGGTCGACGATGCCCTTGACCTGCTGCACCTGGTCCTTGTGGGCCACCAGCACAGCGTCCTTGGTCTCGACGATGATCAGGTCCTGCACGCCAACCGTGGCGACCAATCGGCTGTCGGCGTGGACATAGGTGTTGTGGCTATCCAGCAGCAACCCATCGCCGCGCAACACATTGCCGCAGGCGTCTTTTGCACTGGCCTCCCACAGCGCCGACCACGAGCCGATATCGCTCCAGCCCGCCTGCAGCGGCACCATCACCGCGTCACTGGTTTTTTCCATGACGGCGTAGTCGATGGAGTCGTCCGGGCACGTGGCAAAGGTCGCGGCATGCACCCGGGTAAACGGCAGGTCCTGGCTTCCGCCCTCCAGTGCTACGCGGCAGGCTTCAAGAATCGCCGGCTGGAAGCGTTCTAGCTCCTCCAGGTAGCGGCTGGCGCGGAACATGAACATGCCGCTGTTCCAGTAATGCTCACCGCCGGCCACATACTGCGCCGCCGTGGCCGCGTCCGGCTTCTCGACGAAGCGCTTGACCCGATAACCGCCCTCGCCCACCGCACCACCTTGCTCGATATAGCCGTAGCCGGTATGCGCGCTGGTGGGCGTGATGCCGAAGGTCACCAGCTTGCCGTCCCTGGCCAGCGGCAGTGCCACTTCCAGGCTGGCATGAAACGCCGGGATGTCTTCGATCAAGTGGTCCGCCGCCAACACGAGCAGGATCGGGTCATCGGCCTCGGCAACGGCCTTGCACGCCGCCAGCGCGATGGCTGGCGCCGTGTTACGCCCCACGGGCTCGAGCAGGATGCTCGCCTGTTCCATGCCCAACTGGCGCAATTGCTCGGCCACCAGGAAGCGGTGTTGTTCGTTGCAGATCAGCTGGGGCAACGCCACGTTGGCACCTGCAAGCCGCGTGATGGTCTGCTGCAGCATCGAGAGGTGCGCGTCGGTCAGGCGCAGGAACTGCTTGGGGTTCAGTTGCCGCGAGAGCGGCCACAGGCGCGACCCCGAACCGCCAGCCATGATCACGGGTATTAGCATGAGAGCATCCTTGGGACAGAGATTCAGAAGTAGGCACGGGTGTGTTTATGCACCCGCGAACTGAAGCGCAGCTCATCCTGCGGCCACCAACGGTACTGCTGGTGTTGCTCGACAGGTGGCTGCAGCGTTGGGTCGTCGTCCAGCTCCAGGCAATAGCTGAGCACCACGTAGTGGGTGTCCGGCCCGTCCCCGGCGTTGGCGAAGACACTGTCATCGTAAAAGTGCTCGAACACCCCCAGCAGCCGTGCACTGGCGCGCTCGAAAGTGCGCCCCAACTCCTCCAGGGTGATGCGCCGGAAAGCGCTGTCCAGGCTTTCGTTTTTCTGGATGCGCCCACCGGGCACGAACCAGAAACCATAGGCCGGCCGATTGACGCGCAGGCCGAGAAAAACATCGCCACGGCGGTTTCTCACCACCAGGTCGATCGCCACCAAAGGCGTCGATGCCACGACCGTTTGGAAGGTCGACAAATCAAGCCACATACCATCAAACCTGTGCCATAAAGCGTTGCAGAATGCGTTCCTTGTCGAGGAACTCCTTGGCGTAGTTCAACGCCACCTCATTGCGCGCGGGCAATGCCAGCACCCGCTCGATCCCTGCGTTCAGCGCCGCGACGGATTCCGGCTCGATCAACACCGCAATGCCGGTGTGTTCCTCGCACAGGCGGCCGAGTGTGGTGTCGGGGTCGGCGGTGATAATTGCATTGCCGCCCACCGCCAGGATGTTGGTGAGCTTGGACGGCAACACCGCGTCCGCCACTCCGCGCTTCTGGATCACTAGGTGCGCATCGGCCGAGGCCAGCAGCGCCGGTAAATCCTCGTAGGCCTGCAACGGCGCGAACAGCACATTGCGCAGGCCATCGCGCTGCACCCGTTCGAGCAAGCGCGCCTTGCCGGTGCCCTGGCCGACGACCAGGAATACCAGCTCCGGGCGATCGGCATGGGCCTGGGCGGCGTCAAGGATCAGCTCCAAGCCCTGCTTCTCACCGATGTTGCCGGAGTACAACAACACCCGTGCTCCCGGCGGCACACCCAGGCGCTCAAGCAAAGCGTGGCTGTGCGTTACTTGGCGAAAACGCGAGGTTTCCGACCAGTTGGGAAAGAACAGCAGGCGCTTGCTGAGCACGCCTTTGCCACGGGCCTTGTCAAGCATGCCGCTGGAAATCGTCGAGACCCGATCAAAACGTCGCAGCAACCAGCGCTCGATCCCAAACGCCAGGCGCCGCAACAAGGAACCGCCGCCGATGCCCAGGCCGAACATCGCATCCACTTCATAATCCTGGATATGCAACACCGAACGCGCACCGCTGAGCTTGGCCAGCAGTAACGCTTGGGGCGCGCACAACAGCGTGGGCACTACCAGCATCACCAGGTCGGGTTTCCAGCGCAGTTGCCCCAGCACCGCCAGGAACGAGCTGGCGGAAAAACTCAGCAGGTGCAGCAAGCGGGTCAACGCGGTGGGCTGGCGCGGCACATACAGTGGGCAGCGAATCACCGTCACGCCCGCGTCCTGCTCGGTGCGAAAGCGCCACGGCGAATACCCTTCGCCCACCTGCCACTGTGGGTAATACGGTGGCGCCGTCACCACCCGCACTTCATGCCCCTGCTCGGCCAGCCAGCGTGCATGTTCACCGGAGTACTTGCCGATACCGGTGAGCTCCGGGCTGTAATTGATGCCATACAGAAGGATTTTCATCACTGGCCCCGAGGCTGTTCGAGGGCCGCGAGATAAGCGTTGTAGGCGTCGCGCAAGCCCTCCTCCAGGGGCACGTAGGCCTCCCAGCCAAGGGCATTGATACGGCTCACATCCAGCAACTTGCGTGGCGCGCCATCGGGCTTGCTGGCGTCGAAGCGCAAACGACCCTGGAAGCCGGTCACGCGTACCAGGGCCTGGGCCAGCTCGGCGATGGTGCAATCCATTCCGGTGCCGACGTTCAGGTGCGAGCACATTGGCTGGGTCTGCTCGCGGTAGCGCGCAGCGTCGAGTTCCATGACATGCACGCTGGCCGCCGCCATGTCATCCACATGCAAAAACTCACGGCGTGGCCGGCCACTGCCCCAGATCACCACCTCCTCATCACCACGCTGGGTCGCCTCATGGAAGCGCCGCAACAAGGCTGCGATGACATGGCTGTTTTCCGGGTGATAGTTATCGCCCGGCCCGTACAGGTTGGTCGGCATCACACTGCGGTAATCGCGGCCGTGCTGGCGGTTGTAGCTTTCGCACAGCTTGATCCCGGCAATCTTGGCCACCGCATAAGGCTCGTTGGTGGGTTCCAGCGCGCCATCCAGCAACACCGCCTCGATCATCGGTTGCGGCGCATGCACCGGGTAGATGCACGACGAACCGAGGAACAACAGGTGCTGCACGCCATGGCTGTGGGCGGCATGGATCACGTTGGCCTGGATCATCAGGTTCTGGTAGATGAAGTCCGCCGGGTAAGTCGCGTTGGCATGAATCCCGCCCACCTTGGCCGCCGCCAGGTACACCTGGTCCACGCGCTGCCTGGCGAAATACGCCTGCACCGCCGCCGGGTCAAGCAGGTCCAGCTCATCGCGGCCGGCGGTGAGGATCTGCGTATACCCCAGCGCCCACAGCCGGCGCACGATGGCCGAGCCGACCATGCCACGATGGCCGGCGACAAAGATCCGCGCATCAAGATCACGTGCCATGCTCAGTTCTCCACGGCAATCGGTGCGTCATGCCCGTGCAGGCGCAACAGGGCGTGGCGCCGGGCGATCTTCAGGTCTTCGCGGACCATCTCCGCGCACATTTCCTGCGCTGTGATCTCTGGCACCCAACCGAGCGAGCGTTTGGCCTTGGACGGGTCACCGAGCAGCGTCTCGACTTCTGCCGGGCGGAAGTAACGCGGGTCGACGCGCACAATCACATCGCCCACCAGGATGCCCGGCGCCAGGTCGCCGTCGATGCGCTCGACCACCGCCACCTCCTCCACACCCTTACCGACAAAGCGCAAGCCCAGTCCTAGTTCCGCCGCCGACCAGCGGATGAAATCACGCACCGAATACTGCACGCCGGTGGCGATCACAAAGTCCTCGGGGCTGTCCTGTTGCAGCATCATCCACTGCATGCGCACGTAATCCTTGGCATGCCCCCAATCGCGCAGGGCATCCATGTTGCCCATGTACAGGCACGGCTCCAGGCCCAGGGCGATGTTGGCCAGGGCGCGGGTGATCTTGCGTGTCACGAAGGTTTCACCGCGACGCGGCGACTCATGGTTGAACAGGATCCCGTTGCACGCATACAGCCCATAGGCCTCGCGGAAATTCACGGTGATCCAGTAGGCGTACAGCTTGGCCACGGCATACGGCGAACGCGGGTAGAACGGCGTGGTTTCCTTCTGCGGGGTCTCCTGCACCAGACCGTATAATTCGGAGGTCGAGGCCTGGTAGAAACGGGTCTTCTTTTCCAGGCCCAGCAGGCGTATTGCTTCGAGAATGCGCAAGGTGCCCAGGGCATCCACATCGGCGGTGTATTCCGGCGAATCAAAGCTCACCGCTACGTGGGATTGCGCGCCGAGGTTATAGATCTCATCGGGCTGGATCTGCTGGATGATGCGCGTCAGGTTCGACGAATCCGCCAGGTCGCCATAGTGCAGGATGAGGTTTTTATGCAGGGCCTGAGGGTCCTGGTAAATGTGATCGATACGCTGAGTATTGAACGACGAAGAACGTCGCTTGAGGCCGTGCACGGTATAGCCTTTTTCCAGCAGCAGTTCCGCCAGATACGAGCCATCCTGACCGGTAATTCCGGTAATAAGCGCGACTTTATTCATGTCTGTCTCCCAATTGATAGGCGAGCGAAGGCCGACACCCAAACTTGGGTGTTTGTTAAAAACGGTCAGTTACTTCGGTGTGGGCAGGTTCAAGTTATGTCCGGTCAACTTTGAAAGTTCCCGGACAATGGCGTCCTTATCGTTTAAATGAGCAATCGCGGTTTCCAGTTCGAGCACCTTGGCGCCCACCAGGAAGCGGTACCAATAGCCCTGCAGCAAGTGATAGACCAAGCCGCTGCGACCATCGAGAAACCCCAGTTGGATGATGTAGCGCCACAAGAAATACGCCGTCGAACTCAGGGTGAACGGCACGCGGTTATACACACGGTTCTTGACCAGGCGCTTGGCCTTGGCCTGGAACGAACTCTGCCCCGTATGCAGCTCATCGCGGATCGCGAACAACCCGAGCCGTGCGTTAAGCACTTCAATCGCTTCACGGGTGGCATAGCCGTTGTGCTTGTGGGTGAAGAACGTCAAGTCATGCAGGTTATGGTCGGCAAACCCACCCTCCAGGGTGATCGTGCGGCCCTCGGCCACCGACATGTGCTCGTCCATCCAGCGGTCTTCCATGCGCCCGAGGCCGGTGCGCCACAACCGCAGCATCTTCAACGGGTAACGCCCGCCATGGCGCACCCAGCGGCCCATGAAAATATGCTTGCGCTTGAAGTTGATGCCGGTGATATCACTGGCCAACGTCGGCAGCCGCGTATTGATCTCGGCGGCAAGGTCAGCCTCAATGATTTCATCGGCGTCCAGGCGCAGGGTCCAATTACCGGTTATGGGCAAATGGTCCAGCGCCCACTGGAACTGCTTGGCCTGGTTGACGAAAGGGTGCTGCACCACCCGCGCGCCGTGGCGACGCGCAATGTCACAGGTGTCGTCGGTGGAGAACGAATCCACCACCAGCACTTCATCACTGAAGGCCCGCACCGAATCGATGGCCCGGGCAATGTGCAGGCTTTCGTTATAGGTGAGGATGATCACGCTGACGGTTTCGCGCTTCATGGCGTCAACTCCTGCACGTGTTGGGTGCGCTGGCCGATTTGCCGGGCCGGATGCCCGGCATGTACGGTCCATGGCTGCGCGATACTCTTGGTCACCAGGGCGCGGGCACCCACGACCACGCCGTCGGCAATACTGACGCCCAGCGTGACAAACGCCTCGGCACACACCCACACGTACTCCCCGAGCACGATGGGTTTGGCAAACAGCTGAAAGTTGCAACTGTTGTAGTCGTGAGAGCCACCGCATAACTGCGCGCCTTGGGAAATCACGCTGTAGCGCCCGATACGAATCAACGCCATGTTGTAGAGGGTGGTGCCGTCCGCAATGCCGACATGATCGCCCAGCTCCAGATTCCACGGCGCCCAGATTTTCGCCCGTGGATACACGTGCACACCCTTGCCCAGCCGCGCACCAAACAGCCTGAGCAGAAAGGCCCTCCAGGCATGGAACGGGCGTGGGCTGGTGCGAAACAGCACCACGTACACCATGTTCCAGAGCTGGCGGCGCAACCGGTGGCCCAGGGAGAAGGACGGCGAGCGATGCGGGTCATTGCCTTGAAGAATCACGGGAAACACTCCCGCACGATCTCCAGCAGGCGCTGCGCACCCCGACGAATATGAAAGCGCTCGGCAAAACACACCTTGGCTCGCGCGGACATTTGCGCGTAAGCGGGCGCATCGAGGTGCAACCAGCGCTGTAAATTCTGCAAAGCACCGGCCACCGTGTCTTCGCTGACAAAACCGACGCAATCCTTTTCGATTTCACGCCAGATATTCACCTTGTTACTGATCAGCACCGGTTTGCCGCAGGCCAGCGCTTCAGCCACGACCACGCCGAAATTCTCCTGATGCGAAGGCAGGCAAAACACTTCGGCAGCGTAGAACGCGCCCCACTTCGCCGCCCCCTGCAACATACCGGGCCACGTAATGCGATCGGCGATACCCAATTGCACAGCCTGTGCCTGCAGCGCCTGTACCCAGCCACCTTGATCGGGACCAGCCATGACCAGATGCAAACGCTCGTCCTGCCCGGCGACCTCGGCGAAGGCTTGCAACAAGTGGTCGCACCCCTTTTTTTTATGGATACGGCTGAGGAACAGCACCACCCGCTTGCCCTTGAGTTGCGGATGGTCATTGACGAAATCCCGCGCCAGGCGTGCGTCGTCGGCCGGCGGGCTGGAGGTGCCATACGCCGTTATCGTTTCATTGGCGCGATAGAGCCAAAACGATTCACGCGCACGGATCTGCTCTTCTTCACTGGTAAACACCACGCGTCGTGCATCCCTCAACACCCGGTATTCACCCCACGGCCAGTACAACCATTTTTTCAAATGCTTGAGCGGATATTCGTGCTTGAACCAGGGGTCCAGCATGCCGTGGGTATAAACGATGTAAGGCAGGCCGAGCTTGTTCAGCACCTGGCGGGCCACAAAACCGTGGTACTGCCACAGGCCGTTGATGATGAAAAAATCATAGTCCCGGGCGTGTTGCTCGAGCCACTGGCGGATGTTGCCGTTCAAGCCGTAGCCGAACCGGCTTGGCCCCATGAAATGCACGATGCCGGGATAATCGACCGCAAACGCCTCATCCAGCGTCAGGACATCAATGCGATGCCCGTCCTGGGCGAGCACGGTGTCAATTTCCCGAGCCGCGTTGATCGGGCCGCCTTTTTCCGCTTGAACCGAAGATATGATTCTTAATAACTTCACGTGCTGTCGTCCGCTGATGCGTTAAGTTGATTCAGGTTTTCTTGCAGGCCGCGACAATCAGGCAGGCGTAGAGCACGCCAAATGCCAGGAAAGTGCCCTGCATGGTCATGACCCCGTTGAACAAGATCGGCGCCAGGAAACCGCACAGCAGCAACGGCACACCTGTGCCTTGCCTGACCAGCGCCTTATAGGACTTGAGCAGCAACCAAAGCAGGAGGAATACCCTGAACAGGATGAACATCAGCCCTGCGGGAAGCCCCATTTCCAGCACGATCCGTGACCATTCATCTTCGGCCAATAAAAAGCCTGCGCCCTGCTCTCGCCCTGCGCGCAGAATCGTCGAGGCGGCATTCGTGCCTGATCCGATTCCGTGCCCCCACAGCGGGGCGTCGTCGACCACGCGGGTGAATGCGTACAGGCTGGAGAACGCACGGGTGACCGGCGAACCCTCACTGGCCACCGCACTCCGGTTTCGCTCAACCAGCACCTGGTAGCTGTCGGTGGACATGAAGATCAACAGGCTGACAAACAACGCACCGACCAGGCAAAACAACGACAACAGGTTGCGTTGCGACTTCTTGATCAAGGCGACTGCCAAAGCGGCCAACAGCACTATCGCCGCGTACGCGTAGATGGCCCTGGACCCCGTCAGGAAACACATCACCGCCACTGCTGCCGCTGAGGCCGCGAAGAGCACATAGCGCCGCGCGAACACTGCGCGGAACAAGGCTTTGTCGAATATCACCGCGACCAGAAACGCAAAGCAGGCCGACACATACACCACATGCCCGGCGGTGAAGGTAAAGGTGCCGTATGGCCGAACGACGCCGTCGGCAATCATGAAGATGAAGTCATCATCGCCAATGCCTTTGTTCACATAAGCCTGGGGCCCGGACGAATACTGCAGCACAACCAGGACACTGATCGGGATCGCCGCGAACAGCGTAATACGCGCAAACCGGTAGACATCCGTCAGCTTGAGGGTTTTGCCGGCGACAAATATCAACGGGAAATACAGCAGGTAGTTGCGCACGCCGTAGCCGTAAATGACGAAGCCTTCGGGGCTGCTCAATAAAAACGCCGACACCAGCACAAAGAACACGATGACCAGCACAACGAAGTAAGCCGACACCAGGTTTTTCGAAAAAAAGCCGAACCTGTAGGCGCACCAATAGATGTAAATGACGATCGGGTCCTTGATGAAGTAGATAACCGAGCTGAGGCCCGGCGCCACCCACTTGCGCAAGATCCCTTCGAACAGAATGAACAGGTAGATGAGCACGAACGCACTGACCACACGCACCCGGTAGCGCTCATGCAGGCTGACCCGTTCAGGGTTGGCATAGGATTGCATCCATCACCTCCCTCGCGTAGCTCTCCCACGTCGTGCCACCGGCAGACAACACCGCGTTGTGCTTCATCGCATTTAGCTTGTCCGGGGACTCGGCCAGTGCGACCAGATGGTTGGCAATGGCGTCGGCAGACCGGATCGGCACTACGTAGCCGTTGAAACCCTCGACGACCAGGTCTGCCGCGCCGCAATTCTGCGACACAATGACTGCCGTCCCCGTGGACAGCGCTTCACCCACCACCAGGCCAAACGCCTCGGCAAGTGACGGCAAGACCAAAACGTCTGCCTCCAGCAAGTGGCGAATAACGTCATCGTGGGATGCAGAGCTGAACCACTGATACTTCTTCAACTCGGTATTGAGCGCCTGGTTGCGACCGTTGGCGTAGTCCCCGCCGATCACGGTCACGTCCAGGGCTACGCTGCTCGCCGCGAGATTCAGCGCGTCGAAAAAATACGAGATGCCCTTTTGCTGGGTCAGCGCACCGACATAAATCACTTTCAACCGCGCACCTGGCCGTGTATTGACCTGATGCCGCAGCATCGGCGCAGGTGCCCCATAGGGCGTGATCGCGACGTTGTCCGGGGCAATGCCGTACTCACCCAGGGTTCGCTTGGCAAACGTACTCGCCACAATGATCCGGTCCGCCCATTCAAGTTCGGCGGTCTGCTTGCGCAGGGTGCTGTCGCTGATGTTCGGAATGCTAGCCCGCCAGGCCGGGTTGGCCTCGCGCTCATGGTCGAGCATCCTGCACGCGTAGGCGATGGAGCCGAAGGCCGCCTCGTAATTGAGGGTGATGCCTCCGATATCCCGGGCGGCGTTGAACAAGCCCAGGCACTTGCCATCATAGCCATACACCTGGCTGGGTTTGCGCGGTGCCCTGTACAGGAAGTTGGCACTGGCCTGGTCAATGTGGTTGTAGACATTTTCCGGGCAGAATATTCCAGTGTTGCGCTGTGTAAGGCGATACCACTTCAATTTGTCGCAGAGCACGCGCGGCACATCGTAGCGCGGGTAGCTGTGCAGCAAGGCGCCGTCAACCTGATCAAACGTACGCCGCAGGCACTCCTTGCCCACCACCGGCAGGCGGCAGAGAAACGAGTCCTTGTGCAGTGCCAACGACGTATGAAAGGAATGCAGCAACTGGCGTTGATTCAACGCGCGCAGCAATGCGCGGACATTCTGATTACCGACGGGATGGGCGACCAGGATCATCTTATTTACCCATCCATGCTTCGACGACGGCACTTGACCGGACCGGGCTGTAAGTGAACCTCGGCGTAGCACGCGACCGGATGAGCCGCGCCGGATTGCCGGCCACGACGGTGTAGGGCGGCACATCGCGGCCGACCACACTGCCCGCGCCGATCACGGCACCTTCACCAATCGTCACCCCCGGCAGGATCATCGCGTCAGTGGCGATCCACGCGTAATCGCCGATCACCACCGGTGCGACCTTCAACCGCCAGGCGGGATCATCCAGGTCATGGGTGCCCGTCAGGATCCGCACACCTTCGTTGATCGCCACATGTGCCCCAATGCGCACAGGGGCATGCAATTGGATAAAGGTGCGCTTGCCGATAAAGCTGCCGCTGCCGACGCTGAAACGTGCAACGGCGCCTTCAAACTCCACCGCGTTGATCATCACTAACGAACCCAGCGTGGCACCCTGGCGGCGCAACGCACGCTGCCGGCTATTGGCCTTGAGTAAGCGGCCCAGCAGCAGAACGCGCTTGGCCAGGTACTTGAGCCCATCCGGCTGCAGCAGGCTGACTTTCAAACGATGGCGGATCAGGTGATTAATCAGCACGGGCCATCCTCAGCTCAAGACGATGGAAACCGCGCTTGGCGAAGCAGAACAGCACCACTTCAGTGGCCACCAGCACATAGCAGACGCCGAGCAGCCCGTAGTCTTGTGCGAGGCAAAACACCGCCAGAATGCTAGCGATCGACACCAGCATGAACACCACGGCAAAGGACGAATAGGACGCCGTAGCCATCAGGGCCACCCAGTACACCTGCCAGGCTACGTGCGTCAGCGCACCGATAATCAGCACAAGCATGATGCTGGAGGAGTAATCGTCTTTGCGGCCCGACCACACATCAAATATCGTCCCGCCGAATGCCACCACCAGCGCGCCCATCACACAGGCAATGGGCAGTGAGAATTTCAAGGCGTAACGGATCATTTTCCTGACCAATTGGTTGTCACCGATGGAAAATGCATAGGAAATCTCTGGCCATAGGGACTGGTTGACCACGGTTGAGAATTGCACCAGCACCCTGGAAATCGTCCGGTACAAGCCGAATATCGCCGCGTGGGCAGGCGACAGCAGCACCGACAACAGGATGATCAGCCCCTGCACGTTCAGCGCCAGGCCAATCGGAAAGGCCAGCGAGGCCAGCGACGGTTTGATCAAGGTCACGAACGCGCGCCGGCGGATCGCTGACGGGTTGAATCGCAAGGTGATTCCCAACCGGTTGGCAATCAGGTTTTTACTGACGATGCCAATCGCACGCACGGCCAACAGCACCAGGCTGGTGGCGACCAGGCTATGGGTGAGGTAGGCGCACAATAAGGCGGCCGACCATTCGAGCATCCGGATCAGGTTCATGATGAATGCCGACAACGGCAACGCCTTATAGGCCCGGTAACGTATCGAGATCATGTTGGTAAACAGGCAAAGCAGCGAATAGACCGTAAGGGCCGAGAGAATCTGCACCCCCTCGCCGCTTCTGATCGACTTGAGATTGAGCAAGCTGAACAGGTCAAAAAACGCCAGAGATCCCACGGCCAGCAACAGCATGCTGAGCCCCGCCAATGACAAAAACGCAAAGCTGGTGCTGTAGATCGCACTCGCGACCTTCAACCGGCCGCGCTCGTGCCAGATCACCACCTTGCTCGAAGCCGCCGTGGTCACGCCCAGGTCAGACAACGCCAGGTAGGTCGGGATCGCCGACAGCACAACCCATTCGCTGTAGGCGCCAAACCCCCAACTGGCAATCAGCACCGGGACACTCGCCAACTGGATCAGCAGGTTCACCACCTGGCCAAACGAGTTGGCACCAATGCCGCTGACGATTCTTTTAAGCACACTCATGGGAGGCCTATACCGGGTTGAGAGGTCGCCCAATGGATACGTAGTGAATACCTTTCTTCAGCACACTGGCGGGGTCGAACAGGTTACGCCCGTCAAAGATCAGCGGCTGCTTGAGCTGCTGCTTGATCACCGTGAAGTCCGGCGCCTTGAAGACTTGCCACTCGGTCACGATCATCAAGGCGTCGGCGCCTTTCAGGCAGGCCTCCTTGGTGCCGCACAGGCGCAGGTCATCGCGATCGCCATAAATGCGCTGGGTTTCTTCCATGGCTTCCGGATCAAAGGCCTGCACTTTTGCCCCGGCACGCCACAGTGCTTCCATCAACACGCGGCTTGGCGCCTCGCGCATGTCATCGGTATTGGGTTTGAAGCTGAGCCCCCAGAGCGCGAAGGTTTTACCTGCCAGCTCGCCATTGAAGTGCGTGGATAGCTTGTTGAACACGCTATTCTTCTGTTCGATGTTGCGCCGCTCCACCGCTTTGAGCAGCGTGGCATCGAAGTCGATGGTCTCGGCGGTCTGGATCAACGCCTGCACATCCTTTGGAAAGCACGACCCGCCGTAACCCACGCCCGCGTAGAGAAAGTGATAGCCGATGCGCGGATCGGAACCGATCCCCTGGCGGACCATCTCGATATCCGCACCCAGTTTCTCGGCCAGGTTGGCCATCTCGTTCATGAAGCTGATCTTGGTAGCGAGCAGGCAATTGGCGGCGTACTTGGTCAATTCAGCGCTGCGCACGTCCATCACGATGATCTTTTCGCGGTTGCGATTGAATGGCGCATAGAGCTCGCGCATCACCTCTTCCGCATGCCGGCTGGCAGTGCCGATGACAATACGGTCCGGCCTGATGCAGTCAGCCACCGCGCAGCCTTCTTTGAGAAACTCCGGGTTGGACACCACATCGAAGGTCAAGTCGGTGCGTTCACGCAAGGCGAGCATGGCGGCGACGCACGCACTGACCTTGTCGGCCGTGCCCACCGGAACAGTGGACTTATCGATGATGGTCAGTGGCGCCTGCATATGCTGCCCAATGGTCTCGGCGACCGTCAGCACATACTTCAAGTCAGCTGAACCATCTTCATCTGGCGGCGTGCCGACCGCGATAAACTGCACTTCGCCATGCTTTACGGCGGCCACGGCATCAGTGGTGAAGTTCAAGCGACCGGCCGTGTGGTTTTCCCTGACAAGGGTCTCCAGGCCAGGCTCGTAAATCGGGATTTGCCCCTGTTTGAGGCGTTCGACCCGATGGGCATCGATATCGACACACAGCACGTCGTGACCGACTTCGGCGAGTACCGCCCCTTGGACCAGTCCCACATAACCAATGCCAAAAACTGTAACTTTCATAGCGTTTCTCTTTGAACCTGCGGCCAGTGGTGGGCGTGCTCTGCGTTGGACTTGAATTGCCTGCCGTCCAGGATCAAACGCTGTCCGACTTGTACTCGTAGTGGTAGTAGCTGTAGGCGCCGTACCCGTACTTGGCGGATGAGCGCTTCTCGATGCCGTTGAAAATCGCGCCCTTGAGTTCGATCCCGTTTTGCTGATAGCGACGCATCGTCAATTCCACTTCCCGCGCGGAGTTCAGCTCGAAGCGGGCCACGATCAGATTGGTGCCTGACTGGCGTCCGACGATGGTTGCATCGGTGACGGCGAGAAACGGCGGCGTATCCATGATCACCAGGTCATAGAGCGCACTGACGTGTTCCAGGAACTCGCTGAAGTTGGCGTGCATCAACAGTTCCGATGGGTTCGGTGGTATGTGCCCACGACTAATGACGTGAAGGTTCTCCACCGCGGTGTGGTGGATGGCCGAAGTGAGCTCGCAGCTTTTAGCCAGGAGGTCGGACAGACCGTTTCCAGCAGGCACCCCAAAGACCTTGTGCAAGTAGCCCTTGCGCATGTCCACATCCACCAGCAACACGCGCTGGCCCGATTGGGCGACCACGACTGCCAGGTTCGACGAGATAAATGTCTTGCCGACCTGCGGGCTGGGCCCGGAAATCATCAGGCGGTTGTTGCCGGCTTCCAGCATCGCGAAATGCAGACTCGTGCGCAGGCTGCGCAGCCCTTCAATAGCAAGATCGGTGGGGTTGCTGAGGGCCAGCAGTTGCGTCGAATCTGGCTTACCACCCCGAAAGAGCTTCTGATCCATGTCTTTCTGGAGGGTGCTGAAGGGTATTGCCGCATAGACCGGCAAACCGAGTTTTTCCAGTTCATTAGGGTTGGAGACCCCGCGATTGAGCGCCTTGCGAAACAGCACCAGTGCAATCGCGACGAAGGCTCCGAGTAGCGTGGCGATCACCACGATCAACGCCTTTTGCGGTCTGATCGGGTTTCTCACGTCGACATCCGCGGTGTCAATCAGGCGCACGTTACCGACCGTGCCAGCGCGCATCACATCCAATTCCTGATACTTGTTCAGTAATTGCGTATAGATCTCTGTGCTGACTTTCAGGTCCCGGGTCAGGCTCAGCAGCTCTTGCTGAGTGGTAGGCAGGCTCTCGACCTTCTTGGCCAGTTCATTCTGACGTGCCGTGAGTTCTGCCAATTGCGTGAGCAGCGCGCGATACACCGGATGCTGCGGGGTGAACTTTCGTTCGATCTCGGCCTGCTGCATCTTGAGTTCCGAGATGCTGGCGTCCAGTGCAACGATCTGGTCAAGAATCGCCTTGGCTTCGAGGCTGATATCGATGGTTTTATTGCGGATCTGAAACTGATTCAGCGCCGTCTCAGCCTGTTCAACGTCCTTGCGTACCTGTGGCAACTGATCCTTGAGGAATGCCAGGCTTTGGGCCGCCTCTGCGGACGTGCGGTCGATATTCTGGCGCACATAGATACGCGCCACTTCGTTCAGCACTTGGACGGCTGCAGCAGGTTGGGTGCTTTCCAGCGCCAGGCCGACAATCCCCGATTCCTTGCCACGCTCCGCGACGTCGAGCAGTTTCTGATAGCGCAGAATGCTGGTGAGACGCGGTGACCGGACCACGCTGAATTGCGCACCAGGATTGGCTTGAAGCACCTCGACCTGCAGCTTGATCCCGTTGCTGTCGTAGACACGACCCACCTGCCCCGTCAGCAAAACAGTGTCGTCCTGGTCCGACAGGGTAAAACTGGCGCCACTGCCGGCAGTCAACGTCAGCTCCTGGCCTAACAGGTCTGCGGGGAGGCGCAATTGGGAAAACTTCAGCGCCTCGCCGCCCCAACCGTAACGGTCCAGGCCGAGCCATGGGCTCGCCACGGCGTTCGCCTGCGCAGGCTTGAAGCGACGCGCGATGAAGTCGCCCACCAACGGAAAGCGCTTGGGCTTCACGTCAAGATCCAGGTTGAGGTTGTCGACGGCGGTACCGATGGTAATCCTGGAGCGGATCAGCTCGACTTCCGTGACCGTGGGCGACTCCTTGCCGAGCAGGCTGCCGACATCCGAAAAGCCCAGCATGTCGCCTTTCTTCGGTTCGACCTGAACCAGCGCAGTGGCTTGATACACGGGAGGCGTCAATACGGCATAGGCCACACCCAGCGCCATAAACGCGATACTGATTCCACCGATCAGCCATTTATGGTCCAGTAGTGTGCCCAACAACATCATGAAATCCAGATCAGTTTCTTCGCCGCTGTGCGACGCTATTGCGGGTGCTGATTGCATAAGTCAGTTCTTTTTTCTAACCAATAGTCAAGGAATGGCACAGGGTGCAAGACGCCCGGCTCCCTGCACGTTTAACGGCTTCACTCAATACACAAACGCTCACTGACGCCTGACGAAACAACCATTCAAACTACCAATATAAAACTAACCCGCACTATTCACTCTGCCTGATTTGCACTAAGCAAGTTCAACTAACCAGCCGTTGCGCCCACGCCTGGGCGGCTTGTTCTATCAATGCATACGTGTGAACAAAAGCCGGCTTGCCTTGACGATAAGGGTCCATGATCTCGCGGTTGTACTGCCACTTACCCAGCAGGAACACCTTGCCCCGAGCCTCTGGGGCGAGACTCAGAACCCCGTCGATATGCCGCTGCTCCATCACCAGGATAAGGTCCGCATCACTCACCGCGTCACTTGTCAGCTGACGAGCCCTGTGTGAGCCCGGCGTATGGCCGTGCTCCTCCAGTACCTGTGAAGCCGTGGGCTCCAGCGGGCTGTCGCGCAATGCCGCCAGCCCCGCCGAACTGACCTCTATGGCGGAGGGCGCAAGCGCGTCGCGCAATAATTTTTCTGCCGTGGGGCTGCGACAGATATTGCCCACACACACGATCAAAATCCTATTGAACAAGGCTTGCCTCCCACGTGCCGTACTGTATTAACCCGGTAGTAAAAGGGGTGACCTTACTTCAAGTAGCGAGCCGATTATGGTCACAACCCAGCGACTTCGACCACCCGTCTAGGCAGACGAAAAATAACAAAACCCTATTAACCGACGAAAAATAACATTCCAGTACTTTTCCCCCTCTACATAATAAAGTGCCGCCTGACTGCAACAGCGAAGGGACGGCCATGAACACTTCAAAGTTATTGGTAGAGCGCATTGGCCTATTTCCTTCTTCGGGAAATATTCATGTTGACGTGAATAACTCAACGCGCGTCGTCGAGCGCATGCAGCTGTTATATGGCGACAACTCGCTGGACAGCGATGAGTCCTGTACCGGGTTGTCCATGGTCTTTGCCGATTGGCGCTTCAAGTTGCAGGTCAGTGACGCATTGTCGGTATGCCTGTGCGTGGAAAGCCGCGGCGACAGCCAGTTCATGCAGGTCAAGACCGCCGAGTTGCTGGCGAACATCTCCGGCACCGAGGAACGGCCATGAGCCTGCTGGATGATGTGATCCGCCGCTATGCGCTGAGGAAACTCACGGTTATGTTCGAAGGCTTTGCCGAGCCGGCGGTGGGCGCGCAGTATCGGCGCAATACCCAGGCCATCGGGCGCTGGCTTGAACAACTGCACGGCAGTTCCCCGCAGGAAGTCACCCATACGCTGTTCAAGCAGATGAAAAAGGCGCGGCGGCGCGACGATGTGCGGCGCTTCAACGCGCAGACGGTGTTGCTGGAACTGCTGGTGGAAAGCAACCGGGCCTTGGACCTGGTGACTTACTCGGCCTTCCTGTGCGCAGCATCCGAGCGCCATGAAGGTTCTTGATGGGCTTGCTCGGCCCCCGACAGCGTGATTGCGACACGATTGAGCAGCAACTCGGCGTTGTACTTGGGCAACAGGGCACAGGCCAACAAGACCACCAACCCGCCACCGATAAACGAGGGGGAGACCTTGACAGGGGTGGCTTCAATCCGCCAAAGAAACACGAGCGCCGCGCCCACACCCAGCACCGCGCCAGCCAAGGCTTCATTCAACGGATGGATATAAGGCGCGACGCAATAGGCACTGAACCACAGACTTGCCAATAACCCCACCAGCGCCGCCGGCCAGCGCAAAGCCGGGTTGAACTGACGCGCCACCAGACTCGCGCCCACCGTGACCATCAGGCACGTGTTCATTGCATGGCCGCTTAATACGGCGATGTCCAAGTGTTGAAACGATAAGCCCCACCCCTTGAACAACACCTTGCTGAGTGCAACCAGTGAGTAAGTGGCACCGACTGTCAGTCCCCAGGTCCGAAGTGCCCGAGGATTGGAATACCGGAGCCACACAGCAATGATTATCGCGGCCGGAACCATGACGGTGATGCCGCCATATTGCGCAAGTTCTGCCCGCATAAATCTCCTACCGTTGACGTGCCCTATTCGGCGCCCATCAGACCTCAGCCCAAGGGGAAATACAACGTTATCAACGGTCAGCCTTACACTGCGCACCCTGCATAAAATGCAATTTACTAATCAAAATACAAAATATGATTCTTTATTTTAATAATTAGGATAGAACCAAACGGCATTTTACACCGGCTGCCACTGCCACTACCTTGGACGAGCATGACCGACCCCTACCCGGCGGAGGTGTTGATCCCTACTCGACAAGGACAGACCATGAGCATTGAGCCGGCTCATTTGTGCGGCCTGCATGACCGACTCCAACGCGATACCGGGGTCTGTGAGTGCAATATTTTCGCGAATGCTGCGGTTGAACAGCATGTTGTCCTGGAGCACCAGACCAATCTGCCTGAGCAACGACGACACATCGGCCAACGCCAGATCCATGCCGTCGACCAGTACTCGCCCACGTTCCGGAACATACAAGCGCGGGAGTAAACGCGTCAGCGTGCTCTTTCCAGAGCCCGAACGCCCCACCACGCCAATGACTTGCCCAGCCTCGATCTGCACGCTGATCCCGCGCAAGACTTCAGAGCCATCCACCCGATACCGGAAATGCACTTGGTCAAATTCAATATGACCTTTCAACGGTGGTAGCGCACTGCGCGCCGCCTGAGCCATTTCCGTGCGCGAGTTCAGAATATCCCCCAGGCGCTGCACAGAAACGCCGGTCTGCTGAAAGCTGGTCCAGAGCTGCGCCAGACGCATAATCGGTTGGGAGACCCTGCCGGACATCATGTTGACGCTATCAGTGCGCCTACCGTCAATTGAACGTCAATCACCAGTCGTGCACCCATCCAAAGCGTCGCCACCGTGACCAGTTTCCCAATAAAGAACACGCTCTCGTTGGCAATCGCCGAAAGGTTTTGGGTCTTGAAACCTGCGGCGACGTAGCCTGCAATCTGGTCTTCCCATTTGCGGACGACCTGAGGTTCAACCGCCATGGATTTCACCGTATCGATGCCATTCACGGTCTCGACCAGAAATGCCTGGTTTTCCGCACCGCGTGCAAAGCTATCCTGCAAACGCGCACGCAGGACGGGTGTAACTATCAGCGATACCAAGAAATACAAGGGCAGCGACAACAGGACAATCAAGGTCAGCCACGCACTGTAGTAGAACATCACAGCAATAAACACCACCGAGAACAGCACACCGAGCACCACCGTGATGGCGTTGCCGGTGAGGAAGCTCCCACATTGATTGAGGTGTCTCTGAGCAATCATTTGATGCGGTAGTGGAAGGTGTTGCGCACTGCCGGCACGGGCACGGGTTTTCCATCGACAATCCTTGGCTGGTAGCGGAAGGTATTTGCCGCCGCCAATGACGGTCGCATGAACAGAGGGTGGCAGCCCTGCAACACCTTGGGGTTTTCCACACGGCCCTGAATGTTGACGGTGTATTCCACCGAGCAGTCGCCTTCGATGTTCTTGTCCAGGGCACGCTCGGGGTAGTCCGGCGCTTCCTTGCTCAAGGGCTGGTATTGGCGGCTGTCAAACGCAGGCGCGGGCGCCGGGGGTGCGGGGCGTGCGCGTTCAGCGGCGAGGCGCTCCTGGGTCAGGCGTTGTTGTTCCTGCTCGCGGTTGCGCTGCTCGGTGGCTAAACGTTCCTGTTGCTGCGCGACCTTCTTTTCCTCGACCCGTTTGCGCGCCAAAGCGGCTTTCTCAAGTGTCTGCGCCTGGATCTGAGGGTCAACCGCAGGCTTCACCGGCACAGGCACGACGACGGGCTCCGGCGTTGGTGGAGCTGCAACGACCACCGGTTCAGGCACGGGAGCCGGTGCCGGCGGCATCATCACCAATTGCGTATGCATCACCCTCGGCGCCTCCGCCACCGGCTTCTCGGCCGACCAACCCAGCATCAGCGCCGCCACCACGCCAACATGCAGGGCCACCGCCAGGCCTGCCGCGAAGCTGTTTCTCCAGAACCCGGAAGCCTCCCGGGGTGCCACCGTCAATGTTGGACTGTGCATGATCATCGCCGTCATTGCGGGGCCTCGGTCACCAGCCCCAGGTTGCTGACACCACCCTTCTGCAACACCGCCATGGCCGATACCACACGTCCGTAGCCGGCGTTATCGTCAGCGCGGATGTACACCTGAGTGTCGCTGCGCGCCGCCACCACCTGCGAGATCTTGGCGCCCATTTCATCCAGGCTCACGGCACTGTCGGTCTGGTGCTGGGTGTCGAGTTCGCCCCCAAGGTTCCAGTAGTAGCTGCCATCGGCCTTGACCGACAGCGTGAGGATTTGCTGGCGGGTGTCGGTGGCCAGTGCCTCGGCGGCGACCTTGGGCAGTTCAATCTTTACGCCCTGGGTGAGCATCGGCGCGGTGACCATGAAGATGACTAGCAGCACCAGCATCACGTCGATATAGGGCACCACGTTCATCTCGGCCTTGGGCCCGTGCTTGCGTTGCGGCCTGGTTAACATCGGCTTGCTCCTTGTTCAGGCGGCCACGGCCAGGTTGATCGGCGTACCGCGCAAGGTGCGGTGCAGGCGCACTTGCAGTTCATTGCCGAAGGCGTAGTAGCGGGTGAGCAAGGTCTGGCCACGCGCCGCGAAGCGGTTGTAGGCGATCACCGCCGGGATGGCCGCAAACAGACCAATGGCCGTGGCAATCAGCGCCTCGGCGATACCCGGCGCCACCGTCGACAATGTGGCCTGCTGCACCTGGGACAAGCCGATAAAGGAGTTCATGATGCCCCACACGGTGCCGAACAAGCCGATGTAGGGGCTCACCGAGCCCACGGTCGCCAGGAATTGCAGGCCTTTTTCAAGCTCGATTTCCTGCTCGGTGATCGCCACCTGCAAGGCGCGTTCGACACCTTCCAGCACGGCCGGATCATGAGCGTGCAGATGCTGGTATTCCTGTACCCCAGCGATGAAAATCGGCGCAATACCACCCTCGCCCGCCTGCACAGTTTCGCGGTACAGCGGTTGCAGGTCAGGCGCAGCACGAAAGCGCGGCACAAAGCCTTTCAACTGGCGCTCCAGGCGCCGCAGCACACTGGCGCGCTGAATAATCAAGTACCAACTGAGTAAGGACGCCAGCAGCAAAGTGACCATCACCGCCTTGACCAGCAGGCTGGCGTCGCTGATCAAACCCCATATCGTCATATGTTCCATCGTCGCGTGCATTGGTGAACTCCTATTCGATTAAAAAGTGATGACGGGTGGATGACGCCTCACGGCAATTTCAGCGCGCGAGTGACATCGGCCCACGGCACAAACTTGAAGTTCTGGGTCTGCTCGGGCATGCGCTTGCGCCCGTCCTGCACCACCAGCATGCCTTTGCTCCACGGCCCGCCGAGGTTGATGGCGGTGACTTCCAGGCCATCGGTTTCCGAGGCGCCGTCGATCCCGGCAGCCGCATTCAGGCCGACGCGGAATGCACCGTGCATGGCAAACGGCGGTTCGGCATCCACCACCAGGTAGCTGTCATTGCCCTGACTGGAAATCACCAGGTAGTCACGCTCATTACTCTGGTACAGCGCCAGCCCCTCGACATCCGCATGCAGTTGCGGGCCGACCTTGATCACGCTGGTGAGCGTGGCGGGTTGGTCGCCGCGGGCATCCACCGCCCACACACCCACGTCTTCCTCTCCCAGGAAAAGACGCTGGCGCTGGTCGTCAGCCACGCAGCCTTCGGGTTGACTGTCGACTTTGAACTGGCGCACCAGCTTGCCCTGCACCCGACCGTCCGGAGCGCTCAGGCGGTATTGCAGGAAGGTGCCGTCCTTGCCGTTGGCGATCGCGTAGATCTCACCGCTGGCGGGCTGGAACAGGCAGATGCCGTAGATTTCCTTGAGCGGCGTGGGCACTTCACCGGCTTCGCGCAGCTCTCCGGTTGTGCGGTCGATGCTGAACAGGCTCAGGCTGTTGTGATCGCGGTTGCTCGCCACGGCGAGGTCGACCGTTTGAGCGCCGAGCTTGAAGTTGGGACGGACATCGACGTTGTTCAGCCGACCGACCGCCAGTTCCTGCAACAGCTTGCCGTCGAGGTCATAGGCCAGCAGGCCCTGCTTCTTGTTGGTGCCGAGCACGCGGCTTCTCTCGGGTTGCTCGGGGTGAATCCAGATTGCCGGGTCATCCGCCGCATCGCCCTGGCGGCCGACCGGATCGGTTTGGCGCACAGCAGCGACTTCAGGCAGCACTGGCTCCACCGTCACCGGCTTGGCCTGCCAGTTGACTGTGCCTTGGTAAAGCTTGCCAGTGTCGTCATCACGCACCAGCACTTGCTGGCCATTGATGGTCAGTTGCTCCGGTTCTTTGAGGCCCGGCAGCGTCAGGCTGGCGTGTTCGATCCAACGCTCACCGTTGTGTTGGAACAGGTGCAGTTGGGCGGTCTTCGGATCAAGCGCGACCACTGCGCCCGGCACCAACGCCATAGCGCCGGCTTCGCGCTTGGGATTGTCGAACAGCGCCACGGGCGTGCGTTTTACCTCAGCCTCAGGGTGCGCCGGGTAAGCCCACCAGCCGACGTTTTCTTCATTGACGACCAATTGTTGGGTGGCATCATCCACCTGGCAGAACTGCGCCGAGGGCGGCAGCGGCACACCGCGTACGCGTTGTGGCTCGCTCATCAGCGTCGAACCGTTACCCACCAGCCATTGCTCGCCCTTGCCCTCCTCGCCTACCAGAAACACAAACAGGTTGGCCGCCGCGTCGCGGTACAGGCACAGGCCGTTCACCGCGTAGTCGCGGGTGGGCAGGTACAGCGGTTTACCAAAGCTTTTGCGGGAAGGATCAAGGCTGACCAGCAGCGCTTGCTGGCGGTCGTTGTCGAGGCTGGCGACCAGCACCTGGGCGCCGGCGGCGCGGGTGTCGAGGCCGGTGAAATTGCCTTTGAAGCGAGCCAGTTCCACGCCTTTGCTATCGAGCAATTGCAGGCCGTCGCGGGTGCTGGCAGCGAGGCGTTCGGTGGCGTTGGGCAGGAAGGCAATCGCTTCGGCGTTGAGGCTTGGTGCCCAAGGGGCCAGGGCCAGATCGGCGGCGACTACGTGGCCGCAGGAGGCCAGGGCCATCAGCAAATACAGCTTGGAAATTCTCATGAACAAACAAATCCTTCGAATACAGTGAAGATCAACGGTGGGAGCTGGCTTGCCTGCGATGCAGACACCTTGTTGTGTCAGGCAGACCCCGTCGATGAAATCGCAGGCAAGCCAGCGCCCACATTTTGAAATGCAGTACTTATTAGAAATGGGTAAAGGTCAGGCCCACTTTGTAGGTGGGGCCGTACTCCTCGTACTGGCCGTTGTAGCTGCGGTGGCCGGTGTAGACGAAGTACGACTCATCGGTGAGGTTCTGGGCCTCGAAGCTGACTTGCAGGTTCTTGGTCAGCGAGTAGCGCGCGCTGAAGTCGACAAAGGTCTGCGCATCAACGTGCAAGTCATGGGCCTTGTCGTTGATCGAGGCCAGCTCGTAGAGGTAAGCCGATTTGTAGTTGGCCGACAGGCGCAGGCTGAGCGTGTCGTCCTCCCAGCCGAGCATCAGGTTGCCCACGGTGTCGGACTGGTTGGGCAGGCTGATGTTGCGTTTGCGGTTAGAACCGCTGGCGGCATCAAAGCCTTCGATATCCGCACTGGAGCGGCTGAAGGTGCTGTTGGCGCCGATCAGCAGGCCATTCCAGGGCACGGGCAGCCAGTCGAACTTCTGTGAGTAGGCCAGTTCCAGGCCGTACAGCTTGGCGCTGTCGCCATTGGCGTAGGTGTGCGCCTCGGCGAAGTTGGTCCAGCCGCCGGTGCCCGCTACGTCGGTGTTATAGACGAAATTCTTGATGTCTTTGTAGAACACGAACGCCGAGACGGTGCCCGCGCGCCCCATGAAGTGCTCAATGCCAAGGTCCAGGTTGCTCGACTCCAGGGGCTTGAGGTCCGGGTTGCCAAAGGTGGCTTCGTCATCGTCGATCACAAAACCCGGAGCCAATTGGCCAAAGGTTGGGCGCACCACGGATTTGGTCCAGGCCGCACGTACTTGCGTGTTCTTGTCGATCCGGTAACGCGCATGCAGGCCCGGCAGCCAGTGGTGATAGCGCCGCTTGGTTTCGGTGGCAGTGAACACGCCGTCGGTGGCACCGGTGCCCTTGGCTTCGAACTCGGTACCCTCGTAGCGCAGGCCGGCGATGAAGCGCCAGTCATCAATGTCGACGGTGTTCATCAGGTAGCCGGCGTTGATGTCTTCGCTGATGGTGTAGTCGTTGACCCGCGATTCGGTCTCGTCATAGAAATCCGCAGCGTTGAGGCTGCCGATCAGTTGCTTGATGCCGCTGGCGCTGATGCCGGGGCCGTAGTTGCCGAGGCGGTAGTCGACGTTGCCCTTCTGGAACTGGGAGAGGTTGAGCGAGTCGGCCGTAAAGCCGAGGGTGTCGAAGTCTTCGTAGACCCAGGCCTCCAGGTCGTTGTCCTTATTGCGGCGGCTGACCTTGCCGCCGAATTTGACCTGGGACGCATAGCCGCTCAGGTCGTAGTCGCGGGCCAGGTCCAGGCGCAGGTTTTTCTCGGTGTCCTTGGTGTTCTGTTTTTCCCAATCGACTTTGTCGAGGGTGAAGTTACTGGCGTCGTAGAAGCCGCTGCCGATGATCGGGCGTGGCTTGTCCTTGTCGTAGAAGCCGCTGTTGGCAACGTCGCCGCCGTCGAACGTGGCGCCGGCGATGTGCGCCGGGCTGTCTTCGCTGGACTGGCTGTAGCCGGCCTGGCCGCTCAGGGTCCACAGGCCAAGCATGCGTTCGCCGCCGAACACGTAGGACTGGATTTCCTGGGTTTCTTCACGGTTTTTCAGCTTGCGCTTGGCCTCGGCATCGCCCAGCTCGCCGGGCGCTTGGGGAGCGGAAAATTCGAGGCTGGTGGAGTTGCGGGTCTCGGTGTCTTTGTAGCGGCTGTACAGAGTGCGCAGGTAGTAGCTGCTGAGGTCATCGGGTTTGTAGTCGAAGTTCAGGCCGCCGCCCGCGCGTTCGCGGCTGATGTCGTAGTCGCGTTGTTCGAATTCATTGAGCTTGGCGCCGTTGGTGAAGTCCCAGGCGCCGCCGGTTTCGACGTTGTCCGAGCCGAAGTCACGCTTCTGCCAGCTCAGCGCTGCGGCCACGCCGAAGTTGTCGATGCCGTCGCCGAGGCTGAAACGGTTGCTGGCGGCGCCAGAGAATTTCGGGCTGGTCTGGCTTGTATTCTTGTCGTAGCTGGCTTCGGTGCTGCCGGTGTAGAACAGGCCTTTGTGATCAAAGGCCGAGAGGCTTTGCACGTCAACGGTTCCGCCAAGGGAGTTGGCGTCCATGTCCGGGGTGAGGGTCTTGATCACCGACAGCGACTGCACCAACTCCGACGGCAACACATCCAGGGCCACGGCACGGCGAGCACTTTCCGGGGCGGGCACCAGGGTGCCGTTGATGGTGACGCTATTGAGGTCCGGGCCCAGGCCACGCACGCTGACGAAGCGCCCTTCGCCCTGGTCGCGCTCGACGCTGATACCGGGCAGACGCTGCGCCGCTTCGGCGACGTTTTCATCCGGCAACTGTGCCACGCCGTCAGCATGCACCACGCTCTTGATGCTGTCGGCACTGCGCTGTTCCTTGAGCGCCTGGTCAATGGCAGCAGCCTGGCCGATCACTTCGACGTGCTCGGTGGTGGTGGCCTCGGCTGCGTTCAGCCGCTCGCTGGCCATCGCCAGGGTCAAGGCAGTAAGCGTGAAGCTGACGAGCCCGGTGCGCTTGTACATGCAATCCTCCCCAAGAATCCGTTGGCGCCAGGCAAGAGGCCCGGCAACTGGGAGGGCACGCTAGGGGTGGGGGATGACGGTTCTGTGACAGGGGTTGGCGCGAAGGCCCGTAAACCGGGGTTTAGCGCGAGTTCGAGCATACAAATGAGCTGAAATGACCTCGGTCAAACTGTGCGGGCTTGCTCGCTCCCACATTTGAACGGTGTTTGCCTGTGGATTGTGTTTATGCCGTGAGCTGATTCGACCCCTCCCCACCGTCACGCAACCGTCACATCCATCTGCTGTGCTGGCGCCCACGACTGAATCATCAGAGGACTCGCGGCCATGTTTTCCGTGCTCAAACCCCACCGCTGGAAACTCTCGCTGCTGCTGATCGCCGCCAACCTCGGGCTGATCCTGCACCTGGCCTGCGGCGAGTTGAAAAGCTTCAGCGAGTGGGTGTGGCTGGACATCTTCGGCGAAGGCGGATCCGCGCTGTTGGCATTGGTCTGGCTGGGCCTGGTGCTGAAAAGCCGCCCGGCCGGGCGCGTCACCAACTACCTGGCGCTGGGCCTGTCGTGCATCTTCTTCTCGTGGTGGATCGACAGCCTCGACGAATTCATCCGCCTGCCTGACAGCATCACCTGGGACCACTGGCTCGAATCCGGGCCGATGCCGGTGGGCATGATCCTGCTGACCATCGGTATCTACCACTGGCATCGCGAACAACTGGCGATCAGCGCGCAGATGGAAAAGCGCGAGCGGCTGTTCCGCGAGCATCGGTTGTTCGACAAACTCACGCCGCTGGCCGGCGCCGACTATCTCAAGCGCCAGCTGGCCGACAGCCTGCAAGATAGCCTCGACCAGCAACAACCGCTGTCCTTGCTGGCCCTGGACCTGGACAACTTTGCCGCGATCAACCAGGCCTACGGGCATGCCGAGGGTGATGCAGTGTTGCAGGCCCTCAGCCATTTGCTGTTGCTCAACCTGCGTCGCCAGGACCTGCTGTGCCGCCTGGCCGGCGATCGTTTTGTGGTACTGCTGCCCAATACCGGCGAGCGCCAGGCCAAGGAGCTTGCGCTGGAGTTGCAGCAAGCAGTGCGCGGCCTGGCGCACAAGACCCGGCAACAAGGCGAACGCCTGCAACTGGCGGCGACCACCGCGGTGGTGATGGCACTGAACGAGCCGCCCCACGACTTGCTCAAGCGCCTTAACCTGGCGCTGGCCCATGCCAAGCAGCCCCTGGCGAAAAGTGCCTGAGATGGCCGTTAAGACCAACTGGTATGAAGCCGACAGCCGCTTCATACCCGGGCACTATCAACCCGCCACGCTGATCGACCTGGCGTTGTCCCGGGACATCGACAGCCATCGCCTGCTGCGCGGCACCGGGCTGTTCCACGAGGATATCCTGGCCGGCAACGCGCGACTGAGCCCACAACAGTTTCTCGGGTTGATCGGCAACAGCCGCAAGTTGCTGGACGCCGACGACAGCAGCTTCCTGTTCGGCCAACGCTTGCTGCCCGGCTATTACGGCGCGGCCAGCCATGCCCTGGGCCATGCGCAGAACTTGCATCAGGCCCTGGAAATCCTGATCCAGCAACAGGTGCTGCTCAGCCCGTTGGTCACGCTGCAACTGGAACTGGATGAGCACCATGCCTACCTTTACTGGCTGGACAGTTGCGGCGCCGGCGAGCACTGGCGCTTTTTGCTCGAAGCCAGCACGACCTCGCTGGTTGCCATGAGCCAATGGCTGAGCGGCGAGCGTCTGCCGTGGGCGTGCAGTTTCAGCCATGCCGAGCCGCGTTATGTTGAGCAGTACTGGGTGCATCTGGGCGAAGAAACGCGCTTCGAACGGCCGCTGGACATGATGAGCATCCCCCGCGAATACCTCACCCGCACGTGGCCCGGCGCCTCGGCCACGGCCGGCCAGGTGGCGCGCCGACAAGCCCGCGAGCAGATCGAACAGTTGGGCTTTGCCGGCAGCTTTCTCGACTGCCTCAACGACTACCTGCGCGAGCAGGTGCGCCAGCCTCCCAGCCTGGAACAGGCCGCGCACGCCTTCGCCATGAGCCCGGCGACCCTCAAGCGCAAGCTGTACAAACACGACACCGGCTTTCAGCAGCAGGTGGACCGCGTGCGCAAGCAGGTGGCGCTGCACCTGTACCAGGTCAAGGGCTACAGCAATGACGAAGTGGCGGCGTACCTGAACTTCAACGATGCGGCGAACTTCCGCCGCTCATTCAAGCGCTGGACCGGCAGTACGCCAAACTTGATCCGGCAGTTGTTCAACAGCCGCTAGCCAGGCATTCACGCAGAAACTCCACCAGCGCCTGCACCGGTCGCGAACTCTGCCGGTGTTGCGGGTAAACGGCCGAAAGCGTCAGGGCTTCGGGGGCAAAGTCATCCAATACGCTGACCAGGCGGCCGTCCTTTAACGCATCGCCGACGATAAACGTCGGCAGGTACGTCACGCCCAGCCCGGCGATGGCGGTATCGCGCAGCAGATCGCCGTTATTGACGCGCATGCGCCCGCTGACATTCAGCGCCTGCACCTTGCCCTTGAAGCGCCATTGCACCTGGCGGCCATGGCCATAAGGCAGGCAATCGTGCTGGCCCAGGTCCTCGGGCTGCAACGGCGTACCGCGCAGGGCCAGGTACTCGGGGCTGGCGCAGTACACCCGTGGGATGCTGGCAATACGGCGGGCGATCAGGGTGGAATCTTCCAGGGTGCCAATGCGCAGCACCAGATCGTAGCCCTCGCCGATCAGGTCCACGGGGCGATCGCTTAAGTCGACTTCCACCGACACCTGCGGATGGCGCTGCAAAAACTGCGGCAACAGGCAGCCCAAATGGGCCATGGCAAACGACAACGGCGCGCTGAGGCGAAGGGTGCCGCGTGGCTCGCTGTTCTGCCCGGCAATGCCCTGCTCCACTTGCTCGACGTCACTGAGCAGGCGCAAGGCGGATTCGTAATAAGTCTGGCCGAGTGGCGTGACATCCAGGCGGCGTGTGGAACGGTTGAGCAGGCGCACGCCCAGGCGATCTTCCAGCTGGATCAGGCGGCGGCTGACGAACTGCTTGGACAGGCCCAGCTGTTCGGCGGCGGCGGTAAAACTGCCGGACTCCATGACCTGGCAGAACAGGCGCATGTCTTCAAAGGGGTTCATTGTCGCTTCTCGGTGGACATTTGTGGTTTTTATAGCGGGTATGTCGCCACACCACAAATCAAGTGTGGGAGCTGGCTTGCCTGCGATAGCGGTGTGTCAGCCAACATTGCTGTCAGCTGACACACCGCCATCGCGGGCAAGCCCGGCTCCCACAGGGTTCAGCGGTGTTCTGTGGCGCAGCTTACTTGGCCGTAAACGCCGAGTAGCTGTTCATCAGGTTGCGGTAGTTAGGGATGCGCGGCGACAGCAGGTTGGCCAGGCCTTCCATGTCGTTGCGCCAGTCAACTTGCAGCTCGCAAGCCACGGAGAACCAGTTCACCAGTTGGGCACCGGCGGCGGTCATGCGCGCCCAGGCCGCTTGTTGCACGGTTTCGTTGAAGGTGCCGGAAGCGTCGGTGACCACGAACACTTCGAAGCCTTCATCCAGGGCGCACAGGGTTGGGAACGCCACGCAGACGTCAGTCACTACGCCGGCGATGATGATCTGCTTGCGGCCGGTCGCCTTGACGGCCTTGACGAAATCTTCGTTGTCCCAGGCGTTGATCTGGCCAGGGCGCGGGATGTAAGGCGCGTCCGGGAACAGGGCTTTGAGCTCTGGGACCAGTGGACCGTTAGGGCCGCTTTCAAAACTGGTGGTGAGGATGGTCGGCAGATTGAAGAACTTAGCGACGTCGGCCAGGGCCAGTACGTTGTTCTTGAATTCGTTCGGAGAGAAGTCCTGTACCAGCGAGATCAGGCCGGTCTGGTGATCGACCAACAGGACAACGGCGTCATCTTTGTTCAAGCGCTTGTAAGTCATGGGGTAACTCCTGTGGGATGTAGGGGATTCAGAAAGCAAAGCACGAGCAGCCAAACGCACCCCAGAAACCCTGGAAGTCGCTGACCGGCACGCTGGAAAGACGCGCCTTTTCATGGCTGTGGGCATGCACGCCGCACGGGCCGCTGCATTGGTGAACTTGAGCTTGCAAAGTCGAGCTTGGACGCCAGTGACCCGGCACCTTGACCACCGGCGACCAGTCCGGCAGCACCGGAACCCGTGGCGGTGCGTAATCTTCGAAATCGCCGGCGCCGTAGACCACCTTGCCGCCGACCACGGTCAGTACCGATTCGATCCACTTGATGGCTTCTTCATCGACACTGAAAAAGTCCGCCGACAGTGCCGCCACATCCGCCAATTGCCCAACCTTGATCTGGCCCTTCTTGCCCTGTTCAGACGAGAACCAGGCGCTGCCATGGGTGAACAGTTCCAGCGCGGTGAGGCGCGGCAGGCCTTCGGCGTGCAGCTCCAGGCCGCCGACGGTGCGGCCGCTGACCATCCAGTACAACGAGGTCCATGGGTTGTAGCTCGACACCCGCGTGGCGTCAGTGCCGGCCCCTACCGGTACGCCTTCGGCCAACATGCGCTTTATCGGCGGCGTGGCTTCGGCAGCTTTGGCCCCATAACGCTCGACGAAGTACTCGCCCTGGAACGCCATGCGGTCCTGGATCGCAATCCCGCCGCCGAGGGCACGCACGCGCTCGATGTTTTTCGGGGTGATGGTTTCGGCGTGATCGAAGAACCACGGCAAACCGTTGAACGGGATATCGCGGTTGACCTTCTCGAACACGTCGAGCATGCGCGAGATGGATTCGTCATAAGTTGCGTGCAGACGGAACGGCCAGCGCTGCTCCACCAGATGGCGCACCACCGGCTCCAGCTCCTGTTCCATGGTCAGCGGCAAGTCGGGGCGCGGCTCAAGGAAGTCTTCGAAGTCCGCCGCCGAGAACACCAGCATCTCGCCCGCGCCGTTGTGGCGCAGGTAGTCATCGCCCTGGTGCAGGGTGACGCTGCCAGTCCAGTTTTTGAAGTCGCTGAGTTCTTCCTTGGGCTTTTGGGTGAACAGGTTGTAGGCGATGCGCACCGTCAACTGTTCGTCCTTGGCCAGTTGCTCGATCACCGCGTAGTCATCGGGGTAGTTCTGGAAACCACCGCCGGCATCAATGGCGCTGGTGAGCCCCAGGCGATTGAGCTCGCGCATGAACTGGCGGGTCGAGTTGACCTGGTATTCCAGCGGCAGTTTCGGGCCCTTGGCCAGGGTCGAATACAGGATCATCGCGTTAGGCCGCGCTACCAGCATGCCGGCGGGATTGCCGTTGCTGTCACGCACGATCTCGCCACCCGGCGGGTTTGGCGTGTCCTTGGTGTAGCCGGCCACGCGCAGCGCGGCACGGTTGAGCAAGGCGCGGTCGTAGAGGTGCAGCACGAACACCGGAGTATCCGGCGCGGCCTGGTTGAGTTCTTCCAGGGTTGGCATGCGCTTTTCAGCGAACTGGAATTCGTTCCAGCCACCGACCACACGCACCCATTGCGGCGTAGGGGTTCGATCAGCCTGGTCTTTGAGCATGCGCAAGGCATCGGCCAGGGACGGCACACCTTCCCAGCGCAGTTCAAGGTTGTAGTTCAGGCCCCCACGGATAAGGTGCAGGTGCGAGTCGTTGAGGCCAGGGATGACGGTGCGGCCCTTGAGGTCGATGACTTTCGTGCCGCTGCCGCGTAGCGCCATGGCTTCACCGTCGGTGCCTACGGCAACAAATCGCCCCTGGCTGATGGCGACGGCGGTTGCACGTGGGTTTTCACGGTCCACGGTGTGGAACTGGCCATTGAACAGAATCAGATCGGCGTTCATAGGGTTTCCTTAACAGAGGTTTCAAGCCAGGGAGCGAACAGGCGGGTAGCCGCCGGCATCAGCAGGTACACCACCAGCACAACGATCGTCACGGTGACCAGGAAGGTGGCGACTACATAATTGGAGAGGAACGGGTGCAGGCGCAGTACCGGTCCCCAGATGATCGGCACCAGCAGGGTCAGCGGCAGGATTACAAACAGCGTGACCACGGCTTGCTTCCAGCGTGGCGGCTTGGGGATGTTTTCAGTTTCGGGGTTGAACCAGAATTCGTTGACCGCGCCGATTTCGGTTTTGTCGCCGTCGGCGAGCATCGGGGCGGCTTCGGCAATCAGGGTATTGCGCTCGGACGAGTGGAGCCAGGTTTCCAGGTCGTCGGTGGAGCGGTAGCGCAATATGCAGGTGAACATCGCCAGCTTGCCTTGCTTGCCGCGCACCACATCGACGCCCAAATGGCCAGGACGGTCGCCGGCGATGCGCACGATGCGGCGCAGCCAGGCTTCGTAATCGGCTTCACGGCCTTGTTTGATCAGGTGTTTGACCACCAGGGTGACGACTTCGTCGGAGCCTGGTTTTGGTGCTGGGTCCATGGGGTGCCCCTCTGCCTTGATGTTTCAGCGATGAGGCTAGTTTGCAGGGGGTGGGGTGGGGAAAATTGGATGTACGTGCTGTTTGGGGGGGATTGGGTTGGGTACACATATCCCTTATTTAGGTAACGGCCACCTATGGTTCCGCTCTTACAGCGGGTCACTTTCGAAAAGCGCGAAAGTAACCAAAGCGCTCTTGCCCCAACACTCGGCACCTCGCTTAGGCTCGGTGTGCCCGTAATCCGACATGGATTTGGGGGGCCGCCGCCACGCGCCATCCATGGCGCGGGGCGGCTAAACCGGCATCCCTGCCGGTTTACCCCCCAAATCCATGTCGAATTCCGGCCAGCGTGTTTGACGGGGCGCCTAAGATCAAGATCACAAGCCAGATCAAGAGCAGGTCAAGAGAAGGTTGATATCTGCCTGATGAATGGAGATCCAAATTGTGTGAGCTGGCTTGCCTGCGATGCAGGCAACTCGGCGGGACGCCGGGTTACCCACGGATTCAAGCCTTCGTTCGGGCACACCGAGCCTAAGCGAGGTGCCGAGTGTTGGGGCCAAGCGTTTTTGGTTACTTTTTGCGCTCTTCAAAAAGTGACCCGCTGTAAGAGCGGAACCGTAGGTGGCCGTGACCTAAATAACGGATATACCCCCATCACCCCGGCAACGGAATCACCCGCAACGCCCGCACCGACTTATAAGAAAAACTGGAGTAAATCTCCTTAACACAAGGCAACGTCTGCAACACCTCACGCGCAAACTCGCCAAACGACTCCAGATCCTTCGCCACCACTTCAAGCAAAAAATCATACCGCCCCGACACGTTGTGACACGCCACAATCTCCGGAATCTCCAACAACCTTTGCTCAAACGCCCGGGCAATTTCCTGGGTATGACTCTCCATCATGATGCTGACAAATGCCGTCACCCCATACCCCAGCGCCTTGGGCGAAAGAATCGCCTGATACCCGCTGATCACCCCGCTCTCTTCCAGGTTTCGCACCCGCCGCCAGCACGGCGAGGTGGTCAGGGATACGCGTTCGGCCAATTCGGCCACTGTGAGCCGGGCATTGCCTTGCAACGCGTTTAAAAGAGCCTTGTCGGTACGATCCAGACTGACGGGCATAATGTGCCTCTGTTCGTTATTTTTATAGGAATTTCATCCAAAAATGCAGGAATTAGCAGCAAATAATGCAACGTTCATCTCTGGTTATGAGCATAGCATTGTAGGAAATAGGGAGCGCCCGACATGAACAATAAACACAATGCACTCGGCTTTTCTACCCGCGCCATCCACCATGGCTATGACCCCAAGGACCACCACGGCGCGCTCGTGCCACCGATTTACCTGTCAGCCACCTTCGCTTTCCCTACCGCCGAATATGGCGCCGCCTGTTTTGCCGGTGAAGCCAGTGGCCACTTCTACACACGCATTTCCAACCCGACCCTGGCGTTGTTGGAATCGCGCATGGCGACCCTGGAAAACGGTGAGGCGGCGGTGGCATTCAGCTCCGGCATGGGCGCGATTGCGGCGACGTTCTGGACCCTGCTGCGGCCCGGCGATGAAGTGATCGTCAGCCAGACCCTCTACGGCTGCACCTTCGCCCTGCTGCACCATGGCATCGGCGAATTCGGGATCAAGGTGCGGCACGTCGACCTGACTGACCTGGCCGCCCTGCAAGCCGCACTCTGCCCCGCCACCCGCATGATCTACTGCGAAACCCCGGCCAACCCCAACCTGCAACTGGTGGATATCGCCGCCGTGGCGGCTCTCGCCCACCAGCAGCCCAACGTGACCGTAGTGGTCGACAACACCTACTGCACGCCCTACCTGCAGCGCCCCCTCGACCTGGGTGCCGATGTAGTGGTGCATTCGGCGACCAAATACCTCAGCGGCCACGGCGATATCACCGCGGGCATTGCGGTGAGCAACCAGACCCTGGCTCAGCGTATTCGCCTGCAAGGTCTCAAGGATCTGACCGGCGCAGTGATGTCGCCCCAGGACGCCTCGCTGTTGATGCGCGGCCTCAAGACCCTGGCCCTGCGCATGGAGCGCCATTGCAGCAACGCTCAGGCGGTGGCCGAAGCCCTGCAGGCGCACCCGGCCGTGGAGCGGGTGACGTATCCAGGGCTGCGCGCCTTCCCACAATACGAACTGGCGACGCGCCAGATGAAAATGCCCGGGGGCATGATTGCCTTTGAACTCAAGGGCGGCCTCGAGACGGGACGTCGTTTCATGAATGCACTCAAGCTGTTTACCCGCGCGGTCAGCCTGGGCGACGCAGAGTCACTCGCGCAGCACCCGGCGAGCATGACCCATTCCACCTACACCCCGGAGGAACGCGCCCGGCACGGGATCAGCGAAGGGCTGGTGCGTCTGTCGGTGGGGCTTGAGGACGTTGCGGACTTGCTGGCGGATGTGCAGCAGGCACTGGCCAAGTGCGCGCGCGCCGCGCCGCGTCGTACTCAATTTGTGAGTGCTTGAGCCGATCTTTTCAGATTGGATCCCCTTCCCGCCGCCACGCTGTAATAGCATAGGTCCCGGCGGGAAGGACTATCACGGCAGGTTGTTCGCATTGGCTAGCCTCTCAATCCCCGCCGCTATAAAGCCGAGTACCTGCACGCCTCATGGACGAATTGATGAACGCACACTTGTTCCCTCATATTGGCAAGGTCATCGCCAGCACCGGCAGTCGCCATTTCCCACGCATGCTGCATGACCTCATCCTCACCCAACTGGCAGTGGACGCCACCCATATCACCCAATTGCAGGTCAGCACCGACGGGCACCCCCGCCGCAAGATCAGCCCGGTCTATACCGACTCGGTGGCAACCCTGAACGGGAAACCGCACGCCGCGCAATTGCACCTCACCCGCCAGAAGGACGACGTACGCTACGTGCTGTCGGTGTATCGCTCACACCCGTCAGACAGTTTCTCGCCGCAGGAACGCAGCATGCTGCAGGACTTCTCCACGCTGCTGTTGCCCTTGGTGGAAAAGCACATCGCGGCAATCCACCCGTGCCGTCAGGACCGCGACCCGGTGATGCCGCAAAACCAGGGTATCGAAATCCTGCGCCGGCGCATTGAAGAGCGGTTGGTACAGTCGGGGTTAACGTTGTCCAACCGTGAGCTTGAGGTGTGCCTGGGGCTGCTGGCCGGGCGCACGGCGCCGGAGCTGGCAGAGCAGTTGGCATTGAAGGTCAATACCATTGAGAGTTACTTGAAACGCGCAGCGATCAAGCTGGGGATCAGTGGGCGGCATTCGTTGTTGCGGTGGCTGTATTCGACGGCGGATGACGCGGCTGCACATCCATGAAGCACCGCTGCCCCTAGGACGCTGGCTTGTCGGGGCGCAGCCGGGCACTCAAACCTCGCGCGGCTTCAGCTTCAGGTGCCGCGCATACCAGGGCCGCTTTGGCACTCGCTTGAATAGCCCCTGCAACATGCCGTCGTCTTCGCCAAAGGTGATCCGCAGCGCCAGCTTCATGGTCTCCGGGTCCATTTCCATCGACCGCCCCCTCTGCAACCCCGGCGTCGTACTGCAGCCATGCGTGTCCGGGCCCAGCCACGGGTCTCCCACCTCGACCCAGCGGCCCGGCGCGAACCAGGCCACGCCGTTGACTTGCATGCGGCGGACTTCACCCGGATTGAAGCGCTCATGGGCGCGAAACCAGTCTTCGATACGGTCGTCGATCCAGCCGTGAAAGTGCCAGAACACCGGGTTCACGTGGGAGGAAAATGGGTCGCCGAGAAAGTCGTTCTGCGCCGTGTACCAGCGTGGGGCGAAGTCGGACGGGTCACGGGCGAACGGCACCGGCGCACCGTTGGAGGGGTCACGCGGCACCGAGGCCCAGCGCATGTGCAGCCAGTCGTGCAGGCCCAGTTCCATCTCTGAACCCAACTGCCCGAGTGTCAGTTTGGACAAATAACGGGGGTCGCGGTACTGCGACTCCCACACCTGAAAGTTGCTGTGATAGGTCTCGGCGGCCTTGATGTCGCTGACCCACTGGGTGTAGGCGCTGTCATCCGGCGCCGACCACGTGGGCGGCAGCGCGAAGCCGTCGTGGTTGTCGAAGTAACGCAGGAAGCCCAGTCGATCACGCTCCAGCGCCGGCTGCGGTTCGGGGAATTGCGGCCACGAGGGCAAATCCTGCAGGGCGCGCGCGGTGCCGAGCATGTGCCGGTGCATGAAGAAGAAGTCGATGCCCGAGCCGTTGCGGTCTTTGCGCTTGCCCCGGGCGTCGCGCTCCTGGCCACGCGGGCCGGGTTGCCAGCCGATGCCGCGCAGAGCGTCGCGTTTTTCTTCGGAGAGTTTGTGCCATTGGTCGCGGGTGGCGTGCCACAGTTGGTGGAACAAGCGGTGCTCGGGAGCAATCAGCCAGGCCAACAGGGCCGGGTTGAGGCCGATGCGTTCGCGCGCTTCAGGAAACGCTTGCTTGTGGGCGATAAAATGATTGTCGCGCTCAACCAGCGCGAGCGGCCGGTCCAGCTCAAGAATCTGCCCGCTGAGGGTGCCGCTGCCGGCATTGGCGAAGTTGGCCCAGACTTCATCAAGGGTCATCTTGAATTCGTAGGCGGGTATGCCGTCGGCCGAGTCGCGGTCGATCAACCGCCAATACAGCACGGCACCCTCACCCGTCAGCAGGTCCCCGAGCACCCGGTAACGAGGCTCACCCTCGGCGCGCAGGTTGGCGGCAGTGTCCAGGTAGCCGCGCAGGCCGCGCCCACGGGGGGCAATGTCGAGCAGCAACATCAGGCCTTGCAACGGTAAGCGCTTGAGGCCCGCGTCGCGACCTTCCAGTCGTAGGTTCCAGACCCCTCGCAGGGTGTTCGCCAGGTGCTGGCCGGCGGTGTCGGCCAGGTCCACCGTGGCTTCGCCGGGGGTGATGGGGAATTCTTCTTCGCGCGTCAGCTCGCGATGGGCATAGAAGGCTGCTGGCACCGCAGCGCCTGTCAGCGCCAGGCCTGCGATGAACCCACGTCGAGAGATGGTCATTGTCTACCTTAGGAAACGGCTTTATCAGAGCTAGAACGTTTGCACGCCGGGGAAATTTACCGGCGCGCCCTCGCCGCCTAAATTTCCCCGCCCATCACTCGTTCTTCCCTGATAGCAAAGGCCTCAACTGACTGAGATGGCAATGACAAAACCACGTTCGAAAAAGGCGTTGTATATCGGCTTGCCGCTGGCACTCGCCATTGGCGCCGGGGCCGGCTTCCTGGCCTGGGATCACTGGTTCAGGGGCAATGCCGGCTACCCGCTGGAGGTGATCAAGCAGGCCAATGAAATGCAGGATCGCCTGTTGTCATTCGACAGCCATATCACCGTGCCCCTGGATTTCGGCGGCATCGACAACGAGGCAGACAAAGATGGCAGCGGCCAGTTCGACCTGGCCAAGGCGGCGCGCGGGCGCTTGTCCGGCGCGGCCCTGACGATTTTCGGCTGGCCTGAAATCTGGAACGGCCCCAACGCCCCGCACAAGCCCACCGACGGTTTTGTCGAAGAGGCCCGCCATGAGCAAGAGGTGCGCTTCAAGATCATCTCCGGCATGGTCCGCGACTTTCCCAACCAAGTGGGCATTGCCTACACCCCGGACGACTTCCGGCGCCTGCATGGCGAAGGCAAGTTCGCGATCTTTATCAGCATGCTCAATGCCTACCCCTTGGGCAACGACTTGAACCAGTTGGACGTGTGGGCAGCACGCGGCATGCGCATGTTCGGGTTCAGCTATATCGGCAATAACACCTGGTCCGATTCTTCGCGCCCACTGCCATTTTTCAATGACTCCGCCGACGCACTCGAAGGTTTGTCGCCGATTGGCCAGCAAGCCGTGCACCGCCTCAACGACCTGGGCGTGATCATCGATGTGTCGCAGATGTCGACCAAGGCCCTCGAGCAAGTGGCGCAGCTGAGCCGCACGCCGATGGTGGCCTCCCATTCAGCGCCACGCGCGTCGGTGGATATCCCGCGCAACCTCAGTGACAAGGAACTGCAACTGATCAAGAACAGCGGCGGCGTGGTTCAGGTCGTGGGGTTCCCCGCGTATCTACGCCCCTTGAGCCAGCCGACCCAGGACAAACTCAATGCCCTGCGCGCACGTTTCGACCTGCCTCCCCTGCCCAACCTGGCCATGGCATTGATGCCGGGCGACGCGATCATTGCCGCCTGGCCCGAGCAGAAGTTCGGCCAATATGCCCAAGGCCTGTACGGCATTCTTGAAGAGGAGCCCAAGGCCACGCTCAAGGATTGGGGCGACGCCGTCGACTACACGGTGCGCAAGATCGGGATTGATCATGTCGGCATCGCCTCGGACTTCAACGACGGCGGCGGCATCCAGGGCTGGGACAACGTCGGCGAGATACGCAACGTGACCGCCGAACTGATCCAGCGCGGCTACTCCGAAGCCGATATCGCCAAACTGTGGGGAGGCAACTTCCTGCGCGTGTGGGACCAGGTACAAAAAGCCGCCAAGCCATTGGCCAACCGCTAATCACTTAGAAGCACGTCCATGACCGACCGCCGTACGTTCCTCAAGCAGGCGGGTGTATTTGCCGCCAGCCTGCCACTGGGCGCCGCGCTGCTCCCGCAAGCAATCGCCGCCAACACCACAGATGCCCCATGGACGGGCCTCAAGCAACTGTTCAACCAGGATCCGGATTACCTGCACTTCTCCAACTTCCTGGTGGCTTCGCACCCCAAGCCAGTACGCGAGGCCATCGAGCGTTACCGGGCGCAGATCGACCGCAACCCAGGGCTGGCGATGGACTGGGACCTGCAGGAAACCTGGAAGCGCGAAGGCCAGGTACGTGAGTGGGCCGGCCGCTATTTGCAGGCCACCCCTGCACAGATCGCCCTCACCGGCAGCACTTCGGAAGGGTTGGCGATGATCTACGGCGGGATCAAGGTACGGCCCGATCAGGAAATCCTTACGACCGTCCACGAGCACTACGCCACTCAACATGTGCTGGACTATCGCGCACTCAAAGAAGGCACCCAGGTGCGCCGGATCACGTTATTCGAAAGCGCCCACCGCGTGTCCGCCGACGAGGTGCTGGGCAACATCCAGCGCCATATCCGCCCCAACACCCGCGTGCTCGGCATGACCTGGGTGCAGTCCGGCAGTGGCGTGAAACTGCCCATTGGCGAAATCGGCAAGCTGGTGGACGAACACAACCGCAACCGCGATGACCAGGACCGCATCCTCTATGTGGTGGATGGCGTGCATGGTTTCGGCGTGGAAAACCTCGACTTCCCGGACATGCATTGCGACTTCTTTATCGCCGGCACCCACAAGTGGATGTTCGGCCCGCGCGGTACCGGGCTGGTCTGCGCCCGCGACCCCGAAAACAAATACGTGACACCGATGGTGCCGACCTTCTCCGAAGAGAAGGACTTCGCCACCATCATGACGCCGGGCGGCTACCACGCCTTCGAGCATCGCTGGGCGGTGGATGAGGCGTTCAAGCTGCACTTGCAACTGGGCAAGGCGCAGGTGCAGGCACGCATTCGTGGGTTGAATACCGAACTCAAGGAGCAGCTGTTGGCACAGCCGCAGATCGAACTGGTCACGCCGTGCAGCCCCGAACTGTCGGCCGGCTTCACCTTCTTCCGCGTCAAGGGAAGGGACGTTGATGCCGTCGCGGCCAACATGATGAAACGCCGTGTGGTGATCGACGCGGTGAACCGTGATGTCGGCCCGGTGATTCGCACTGCCCCTGGCCTACTCAATTCCTCCGATGAAATCCAGCGTTTCATGACCTTGCTTCGCCAGCAGGTGTGACGCTCACCCTTTTTTCTTTGAACGAGATGCCCATATGAATCCATCCCGACTCAAACCCCTCACGGCATTGGCACTCACCGCCCTGTGCGGCGCCTTGCTGCCCAACCTGGCCCAGGCCGCCACGCCGCAACCCGGCAAAGTGTTCAAGGACTGCAAGGACTGCCCGGAGATGGTGGTACTCCCCGCCGGCACCTTCACCATGGGCACCCCCGAGGGCGAAGTCGGCCGCGAGCCGGACGAAGGCCCGTTGCATGAAGTGACCTTCGCCAAGCCGTTCGCCATGAGCCGCTTTCACATCACCGCCGGAGAATGGGACAGCTATGTCCGCCAGGCCGGCGTGAACATCGCCGATGGCGACACCCGCCCCGGCCGCGAATGCATCGCCAGCAAGCCGCGCTACCCCCAGGGCCCACGCCAGCCGGCGGTGTGCATGGACATGGACGACATCAAGCAGTACGTGGCCTGGCTGTCGAAGAAAACCGGCCAGCAGTACCACATGGTCAGTGAAGCCCAACGCGAATACGCCGCGCGCGCCGGCTCCACCGGGCCGTTCCCCTTCCCGTTCGATGAGGGCAAGGGCTACAGCATCGCCCAGCACGCCAACACCTATGGCCCGGCCGATGGCTACAGCTATTCCTCACCCGTGGGCAGCTACCCGCCGAATGCCTTCGGCATGTACGACATGCATGGCAACGTGTATGAGCGCGTGGCTGACTGCGAACATCCCAACTACATCGGTGCGCCTACCGATGGCAGTGCGTGGGTGGAGCCGAACTGCGAGGGCTACATGATTCGCGGCAATGACTGGGGCGAGGCGCCGGTGTTTTCGCGCTCGGGCAACCGCAACACCATCTACCCGCAGACGCGGGGGGATTGGATTGGGTTTCGGGTAGTGCGCGACCTGTAACACGGACACCCTTCAATGTGGGAGCCAGCTCCCACATTTGGACCGCATGCCTCAAGAAAATTGCGGTCAGCCCTTCTGCGCCAACAACGCCAACCCTTCATGCAGCGCCGGGAACAGGCTGTTGTTGAAGTTGTTCCAGCGCAACTCAAGGATGGTGTCATCCGGCGCGATCTCAGTCTTGAGCACGTCGTGGAACACTTCGCCCGAGTCAATGCCATTGTCCACGTAGTGGAACGAAGCGCCGGTGAGGTACAGCGGCTCCGAGGGCCGGGTTTCCTTGGTCGCCCAATCCACCACCGTTTGCCCCCGCGCACCGTACAGTGCGTTCCAGGTGGCATAGGCGCCACGGCGCTCGTACGGCGATTCGATGCGGGTAATGCCGGGGTGGATGTTCATGATGCGACGGGCAAACGGCGCGCCCGGACGCACCAGTTCATCGAGAATCACCAGCAGGCCGTCGAGCACCACGATGTCCGCTTTCAATTCCACCAGCGTGTCGTGCAGGCGGCGTTCGAAATCCTGCTTGCCGGCGATGTGTTCTGCGCTGCCGCGTGGCAGGCGCCGGTAGGTGGACGGCACGCTCAGCAGCAAGTCATTGACCAGCCGGCCCTGCACGCGCAGGTCGGCCGGGTACAGCCATTGGCGGCCCGGCTGGTAGGCAAAGCCGTAGTCGCTGACCAGTTGCTGGTCACGCGGGTTCTGCTCGTCATCGTCGTACACCACCCCCACCAAATGGTAAGCCTCACCCAGCGGCGTGTCGTTCAGCGCCCCCACCAGGGATTCCAACACCGACATCATGTAGCGCTCGTGGTCTTTGTAGGCCACCGGCTGCCCGGCCTTGTCAGCCGCGGCATTGCGCAGGGACCACACGTACACCAGATTCTTTTTCGTCATTGCTTCGCTCTCGCTGGATAGATCAGGCACGCGCCAATGCGCGTGCGCCTACACCACAAGAACGAACCAGCCGCCGCGCAATTTATCCGCCACCGCCACCACTGAGCGCACCGAGCTAAATAGTCGCGCCAATCCTTCGTTTGTCATGGGTAAGGGTCTGTGTGCCCAGCCCCCTCTTGTTCACTTTCCGGGAAGTATTTATGACCGACCCCAAGCGCGGCGCCTTCAACGGTTTGCTCGCATTGCTCAGGCCCTTTCGCACCATCGTCAGCGTCTCCGTCGCCCTGGGCATGGCCGGCGGCCTGGCCATCACGCTGTTGCTGGCGACTATCAATAATGCACTGCACTCGTCCACCGGGATGACGCAGGGGGTGATTCTGACGTTTGCGGCGTTGTGTGTGCTGGCGCTCACCAGTTCGATCGTCTCCGATATCGGTACCAACTATGTGGGCCAGCGGATCATCGCCGCCCTGCGCAAGGACCTGGGTGAAAAGGTGCTGTCGGCGCCCATCGAGCAGATCGAACAGTATCGCTCCCACCGTCTGATCCCGGTGCTGACCCACGATGTCGACACCATCAGCGACTTCTCCTTCGCGTTCACGCCCTTGGCCATTGCCGCCACGGTGACGCTGGGCTGCCTGGGCTACCTGGCGTACCTGTCGGTGCCGATGTTCCTGATGATGGTCGTTGCCATCGTGATTGGCAGCGCCGTGCAGTTCATCGCCGGCGGCAAGGGTATCCAAGGCTTCGACCTTGCACGCAGCCATGAAGACGAATTGCAGCGTTATTACAACGCCATCGCGTCCGGCGCCAAGGAACTGCGCATGCATCGGCCACGGCGCTTTCGCATGAACACCCACCGTATCCAGGAAACGGCGGATCGCATCAGCGATATCCAGGTGCGTTCGGTCAACATCTACATCCTCGCCAAGACCTTCGGCTCGATGCTGTTCTTCGTGGTCATCGGCCTGGCCCTGGCGATGCAGGCCTATAACCCGAACCCGGACCCGGCCGTGATCACCGGCTTCGTGCTGGTGCTGTTGTACATGAAAGGCCCGCTGGAACACCTGCTGGGTTACCTGCCCGTGGTGGGCAAGGCGAAGATTGCCTTCGGGCGTATCAGCGAGTTGTCGGAGCGCTTCTCCTCTCCTGAACCGCACCTGCTGATGGATGACAGCGAGGCGCCGACACCGATCGTCAACAGCCTTGAACTGCGAAACGTGAGCTACAGCCCTCCGGCCGTGGAAGGCAGCGAACCGTTTCACCTGGGGCCGATCAACCTGAGCATTGCCCAAGGCGACATCGTATTTATCGTCGGCGAAAACGGCAGTGGCAAGACCACGCTGATCAAATTGCTGCTGGGGCTCTACCCGCCGCAGTCCGGTGAAATCCTGCTCAACGGCAAGGCCGTGACCGACCCCGAGCGCGATGACTATCGCCAATTGTTCACCACGGTATTCGCCGACTACTACCTGTTCGACGACCTGGTCCAGGGCAGCGCCACCCAGTCACTGGACAGCGCCACTAAATATCTGGAACGCCTGGAGATCGCGCACAAGGTCAGCGTCAAGGACGGTGTGTTCAGCACCACCGACCTGTCCACCGGCCAGCGCAAGCGTCTGGCACTGGTCAACGCCTGGCTGGAAGAACGCCCAGTGCTGGTGTTCGACGAATGGGCCGCCGACCAGGACCCGGCCTTCCGCCGGATTTTCTATACCGAGCTGCTGCCGGACCTCAAGCGCCTGGGCAAAACCATCATTGTGATCAGCCATGACGACCGCTATTTCGACATCGCCGATCAGCTGGTACGGCTGCGCGCCGGCCAGGTAGTGCATGAAATGGAGCCTGCATGAAATTTTCTTTTCCGGTTTTCCGAAGTAGGAACGTCTCACTAGTGGTAATGAGAACTAACCTCAACAAACATTAAAATCTGCCCACTTAAAATATAGAAGAGAAACCATCCATGTCAGCACGACTCGGTCTCAGCCCACTGAGCAAAGCGCTAACCAGGGCCCTGAACATCAACCTCCTGCCGAGCGCGCTTGCCCTAGCGGTATCGCTGCCGGTTGCCGGCTATGTGCAGGCACAGGAGATCGAGTTGGATATTCCAGCACAGGCACTGGGGAGTGCACTGCAGGAATTCGGCCGCCAGGCCAACCTGCAGGTGCTGTACAGCCCGACCGACGTGGCGGGAAAAAACAGCACGGCGATCAAAGGCAAATTGGATCCGCAGCAGGCGATCAACACCATGCTGGCAGGCACTTCGACCACCCATAGCCTCAGTGGCAACGCGCTGACCGTTACCGCCGCCGGCGCGTCCGCCGGGCTGGAATTGAGTCCGACCCAAGTGACCGGCAACGTGCTGGGCAACATCACCGAGGGCTCCGGCTCCTACACGCCGGGCACCATTGCCACGGCCACGCGGCTGACCCTGACCCCGCGGGAAACCCCGCAGTCGATCACGGTGATTACCCGCCAACATATCGAGGACTTCGGTCTCAACAACGTCGATGACGTCATGCGCCACACGCCTGGCATCACCGTATCGGCCTATGACACCGACCGTACCAACTATTACTCGCGTGGGTTCCCGGTCAACAGTTTCCAGTACGACGGTATTCCGTCCACCGTGCGCAACGTCGGCTACTCGGCGGGGAACACCCTCAGCGACATGGCGATCTACGACCGCGTCGAAGTGCTCAAGGGTGCCACAGGCCTGCTCAACGGCGCCGGCTCCCTGGGCGCGACCATCAACTTGATCCGCAAGAAGCCGACGTCGGAATTCAAGGGCCATGTGCAATTGGGCGCCGGCTCCTGGGACAACTATCGCAGCGAAGTGGATGTGAGCGGTCCGTTGACCGATAGCGGCAATGTCCGGGGCCGTGCAGTGGCGGCGTACCAGGACAAAAAATCCTTCATGGACCATTACTCGCGCAAGACCGAAACCTACTACGGCATTACCGAGTTTGACCTGTCCCCCGACACCATGTTGACCGTCGGCTTCGACTATCAGGACAACATTCCGAAAGGCTCCAGCTGGTCCGGTTCGTTCCCGTTGGTCAACTCCAACGGCAGCATCAACAAGATGCCACGCTCCTACAACAACGGCGCCACCTGGAGCTCCTGGGAACAGAACACCCGCACCGCCTTTGCCATGCTTGAGCATGATATGGGTGACGGCTGGGTCACCAAATTCCAGCTCGACCACAAGATCAACAGCTACCATGCTGACCTTGGTTCGATCCAGTTTGTCCAGCCGGCAGCCGATGGCACCGCCGAGGTCAACGGTCAGAAATACACCGGCGAAACCAAAAGCACCTCCGCCGACCTCTACGCCACCGGGCCTTTCAGCCTGTTTGGCCGCGAACATGAACTGGTGGTGGGCGGCTCGATCGGCACGTCGCGCTGGCAAGGCAAGGGGTACTGGTCGCCGGAATGGCCAGGCGGCAACAAAGTCGATTTCTACAACTGGAATGGCCATATCGCCAAGCCGATCTACGGCCCTGTCCAGCAATACATTGACGATACCATCCGCCAGACCGGCTACTACATGACCACACGCTTGAACGTGATGGATGACCTGCACGTGATCCTCGGTGGTCGCGTCGCCAACTACCACGTCACCGGTATCAACCCTTCCTACAAGGAAACCGGCCGGTTCGTGCCGTATGCCGGCGTGATCTACGACCTGAACGACAATCTCTCGGTCTACACCAGCTACACCGATATCTTCCAACCCCAGGAAAGCACGTACAAAGACCGCAACCAGACGTTGCTGGAACCGGACGAAGGCCAAAACTACGAGCTGGGCCTGAAGGGCGAGTTTCTCGACGGTCGCTTGAACACCAGCATTGCCTACTTCGAAGTGCATGAAGACAACCGTGCCATCCCGGACGATGCCTATAACAACCAGACTCCTTCCCCGCAAAACTATGCGTTCAAGAGCTCCAAGGCCGTCACCAAGGGTTACGAAGCAGAAATCTCAGGTGAGCTGGCGCCCGGCTGGCAAGTACAAGGCGGTTACACCCACAAGATCGTGCGGGACGCAGACGACAAGAAGATCTCCACCTTCGAACCTGAGCACCAGGTCAACCTGAACACCACTTACAAACTCAAGGGCGATCTCGACAAGTTCACCATCGGTGGCGGCCTGCGCTGGCAGAGCAAGGGTTGGAATGAAATCTACAACTCGCAGCTCAACACCAACCAGGACATCACCCAGGAGTCCTATTGGCTGGTGGACTTGATGACCCGCTACCAGGTCACCAAGAACCTCTCGGCGACTGTCAACTTCAACAACATCTTCGACAAGTCCTACTACACCAACGTGGGCTTCTATAACTCGGCCGCTTACGGCGAGCCGCGCAACGTGATGTTCAGCACCCGCTGGGACTTCTGATGTGATGCCTTGATCGCCCTGGCGGCGATCAACCAAAAGCCCGATGGAAGCGCTGCTTTCATCGGGCTTTTTTGTATCCCGCCCTCCCCTGTGGCGAGTGAGCTAGCCCCTCGCCACAGGTTCAGTGTTCATCACTTGAGGTGTTATTCCATGGCGGCCACCAGGCTACGGATGAACTCGGCACTGTCGATGATCCCATCGTGATCAGTCTCGATCACCACTGAACGCTCGACCCGCCCCTGAACAAGGGTGCTTGCCATGTGCTGCTCGATCAGTTCCTTGAACTGCCCGGCGCGGCTCATGGACGCCCACCAGCAACTGACCGGGGCCCTGATCGGCTTGAAGTCCGCCGCCGACAGACGCTCACTGAGCGCGCGGTCGACCTCCCAGGAAATCTGCGCCTCATTGCCACGCAGCAACTCGTCCTTGATACCGGTAAAGGCCTCGCCCAGGGCCTGCTCGGCCCAGGCGATAAACCCTTGCCATTGCCCGGCTTCGTCTTGGGCATCGCGCTGACATTGCTGCCAGGCCGCCTGAATCCGCTCGGCAAACGCCGGGAACATCACGCCTAACAAGGCCGCACGCCGCTCGTTCGCCGAGACTTCACGGTCATCCTCGGTGACGACCGCCTGCCAATAAGGCGTGAGCCACTGCGGCGGCGCGGAGTCGATCCAGCCGACAAATTCGACGTCGCGTCCCGCTTGCTCCAGCACATAGGCGACTTCCATCGCCAGGTTGCCACCCAACGACCAGCCTGCCAGGCGGAAGGCGCCTTGGGGCTGGGCCAACAGGAGTTGCTCGGCATAATCTTCGACCATGGCTTGCCATTCGGGTACTGCTGCACCGTCTTCGGCCAATGCACGGCAAATCACCCCGAACACCGGACGCTGCTCCCGGAGCGCGAGGGCAATCGCGGTGTAGCAATGCACCGAACCGAAGCTTGGGTGGAACATGAACAACGGTGTGCCTTCTGTCTGGCTGTTGAGCTTGACGATCAACGAGCTGCGCGCGTCGCCCTGCAGGCAGTTGACCTGGCCGCGTACGGTCGGGTTAAGCATCAACTGGCTGACGGACAAGCCGACACCGCTGACTTTACGGATACGCTCCTTGAGCATCAGCACCAGCAAGGAGTGACCGCCCAACTCGAAGAAGTTGTCGTTCAGCCCTACGCGCTCGACACCGAGGACATCACGCCAGATCGCCGCGACTTGCTGCTCGATGGCGCTTTGCGGGGCCTGATAAGCGTCCGCGCCTTGCGCCTCCGGTTTAGGCAACGCCTTGCGATCCAGCTTGCCATTGGGGCTCAGCGGCATCTGTGTCAACACCACCCACTGCGCCGGCACCATGTAATCCGGCAACTGCGCAGCCAGGTGCATCGCCACCTGTGCTTTCCAATCCTCGCTCGGCGCCTGCAGCACCAGGTAGCCCACCAGGTGCGTGCCGTCCACGGCGAGCACCGCCGCTTCACGCACACACGCATGCTCCAGCAGGCGGGCCTCGATTTCACCCAACTCGATGCGCAAGCCACGCAGCTTGACCTGGTGATCGATGCGCCCGGCGTACTCGATCACCCCATCGTCGCGATAACGCGCCAGGTCCCCGGTGCGATACAAACGGGTGCCACTGCCGAACGGATCGGTCACAAAGCGTTCGGCGGTCAGCCCCGGCCGACGGTGATAACCACGCGCCAGGCCGACGCCGCCGAGATAGAGTTCACCCAACACGCCAACGGGTGCCGGTTCCAGGTTGCCGTCCAACACGTAGCAGCCCAGGTTGGCAATCGGCCGACCAATCGGCACGGCGTCACCCCCTTCGTCGACGCAGGTCCAGTGGGTCACGTCGATTGCCGCTTCGGTCGGCCCATACAGGTTGTACAAACCGGCACGTGGCAGCTTGGCGAACACCTGTTGCTGGGCATCCACCGGCAACGCTTCACCGCTGCACACAATGCGCTGCAGGCTTTGACACGCGCCGACGCCAGCATCCTGCAAGAAGGCCTGGAGCATGGACGGCACAAAGTGCAACGTAGTGACTTGCTCGGCGTTGATCAGACTCACCAGCCTGGCCGGGTCACGATGGTCGCCCGGCGCTGCCACCACCAGGCGCGCACCGGTCATCAGCGGCCAGAAGAACTCCCACACCGACACATCGAAACTGAACGGCGTCTTCTGCAAGACCGTATCACTGCCGTCCAGGCCATACGCCTGCTGCATCCAGCACAGCCGGTTGGTCAGCGCCGAATGGCGGTTACCCGCACCCTTGGGTTGGCCGGTGGAGCCCGAGGTGTAGATCACATAGGCGAGGTTTTCGCCATCGACGACGACCTGCGGATTCCGCTCGGCGTAGGCCTGCAACCCCTCATCGCCCTGCTCCAGCACCAGGCTGTGCAAGCCCGTTGGAATCGGCAGTTGCTCCAGCAAATGCGCCTGGGTCAACAAGAGCTTCACGTCGCTGTCTTGCAGCATGTAGGCCAATCGATCGCGGGGGTATTCCGGGTCCAGCGGCACATAAGCGCCACCTGCCTTGAGTACAGCCAGCAGGCCAACGACCATTTCAATCGAACGCTCAACCGCCAGCCCCACGAGGACATCCGGCCCCACGCCGGCCGCCATCAGGCGATGCGCCAGGCGGTTTGCCCGGCGGTTAAGCGCGGAGTAACTCAACACCTGCCCGGCAAATACCAGCGCCGGTGCGTCCGGCGTGCGCACCACCTGGGCTTCGATCAACTGATGCACCGCGAGGTGCAGCGGGTAGTCCGTGGCCGTGTCGTTCCAGGCATACAGGACCGTTTCGCGCTCGGAACTGGCCAGCGAAGGCAACGTTGCCAGACGCTGGTCACCGTCCACTGCCAATGCCAATGCCTGCAACACCTGCTGGAAGTGCTCGGCCAACCGTTGGATATGCGCCGCGCTGAATGCCTGGCGGTCGTAATTGAACTCCAGGCCAAGGGTTTCACCGATGCCCAGCAGGACGGTCAACGGGTAATGAGTTTGCTCCAGGCTGTGGACGGCGCCAAACGTGAGCCCCGAAGGTGCGCCCTGCTCCAGCGCTTCGGACACTGGGTAGTTCTCAAACACCAGAATGCTGTCGAACAGCGCCTCGCCACCTAGCCCGGCCCAACGCTGGATCTCGAACAGCGGCGTATGCTCCTGCTCACGCAAGCGCACGTTCTGCGCCTGGATCTGCTGCAGCCACTGGCTGACCGTCATCTGTGCATCCGGCGTGGCCACCACGGGCAAGGTGTTGATGAACAGACCGACTTGTTGTTCGATACCGCGCAATTGCGCCGGACGGCCTGCCATAGTGGCGCCGAACGCCACGGTGGACTGCCCGGTGTGATGCTGCAAAAGCAGCAGCCAGGCGCTTTGCACCAACGTATTGAGGGTGACTTTACTGCGCTGGGCGAAGGCCTTGAGCTGAGCGGTCTGGCTGGCGTCCAGGTTCAGACGATGCTCGCCGTTGACCGCCAGCGCCTCGCTTTGCGCAGCTTGTAGGCCACGGGCCAGGCGGGTTGGCTCTTGCAGGTTGAGCAGTTGCTCTTTCCAGAATGCCTCGCTGACCGACTTGTCCTGTGCCTGCAGCCAGGCAATGTAATCGCGGTAACGCCCGATGGGCACACGCAGCGGTTCACCGGCATAATGTTGCAACACCTCGCCAAACAACTGCGAACCACTCCAGCCGTCCATCAAGATGTGGTGGTTGGTGTAGATCAAGTGATAACGGGACGCCCCCGTACGGACCACCGTCAGGCTCAGCAACGGCGCCTGTTCCAGCACAAACCCCTGGGCCCGCGCCGACTCGGCCAGGCTATCGAGTGCCACACTGCTGTCAGGACGACCTTGCCAGTCCTGCTCGGCAAACGGCATGTGCATCTGCTTGTAGACCACCTGCAAAGGCTGCTCAAGCTCGGTCTGCCAGAGAAAACCGCTGCGCAGGATCTCATGGCGGTCGACCGCCGCCTGCCAGGCCTGGCGGAAGCGCGGTACATCCAGGCCCTCGACATCGATGCGCATCTGGTTGATGTAGTCACCCGAGCCTTCGCCGTAAAGCGATTGGAACAACATGCCTTGCTGCATCGGCGACAGCGGGTAGACGTCTTCGATATCAGCCACCGTCACCGGCAAGCTGTCCAGTTGCGCCTGGGACACGCGCGCCAACGGGAAGTCCGAGGGCGTGACACCCCGGTTGACACCACAGTGCTCGATCAACGCCTTGAGTTCCGCCGCGTAGTCATCCGCCAGGCGCTGTACGGTCGCTTCATCGAACATCTGCTGGCTGAAGCTCCAGTTCAACTTCAATTCGCCGGCGTAGACCTGGCCGTTGATTTCCAACCAGTTACCCAGCGGTGCCCCGGCACTCTGCTCGGAACCACTGCCATCACCGGAGGGGACGAACAAGCCTTCTTGTTCGCCGCCGTCAAAACTGCCGTCGAATTGCCCCAGGTAGTTGAAGGTGATGCGTGGGCGCGGCAGTTCACTCAGGGCCTGTTGAGCCTCGGCATTCCCCAGGTAACGCAGGGCACCAAAGCCCAGGCCCTTGTCGGGAATCGCGCGCAGTTGCTCCTTGATCTGCTTGAGGGAGCCGGCCAACGAATCGGTCGGCATCAGCTTCACCGGGTAGAGGCTGGTGAACCAGCCGACGGTACGGGTCAGGTCGATCTCGCCGAACAGGTCTTCACGGCCATGGCCTTCCAGGCGAATCAACATCGACGCGTCACCGGTCCAGCGCACAACGACGCGCGCCAGCGCGGTCAGCAACAGGTCATTGATCTGGGTGCGGTAAGCACTGGGGGCGTCCTGCAACAGACGCCGCGTGAAGGCCTGATCCAGATGGGTGGTCACACTCAGCGCATGCCGGTTGCTCAAGCTGGCCTTTGGATCGGCCCCCGGCAGGCCGGTGGGGCTGCCTTGCAACTGCGTCTGCCACCAGGCCAGTTCCTGCGCCAGTGCGGCGCTGCGTGCATAGGTTTGCAGACGCTCGGCCCAGGCACGGGTCGCGCTGGTCTTGGCGGGCAACACGACCGTGGCACCTTGGGCAAGCTGACGGTAAGCCGTTTGCAGGTCTTCCAGCAGGATGCGCCAGGACACACCGTCCACCACCAAGTGATGAATCACCAGCAGCAAGCGCTGGGAGCCGTCGGCCAGGTCGACGAGCACTGCACGCAGCAGCGGCCCTTCGCTCAGGTCGAGGCTGCGCTGGGCTTCCTCACCCAGGGCCTCCAACTCTTCGACCGCATTCAAGGTGGTCTGCCACAGGACCTGCTCGGCCTGATGCTGCTGCGGCCCGCGATACGCCGCGCTCCAGCCTGCCGCGCCCTGGACGAATCCGATGCGCAGGGCGTCGTGATGCACGATCAAGGCCTGCAGCGCCGTCACCAGCAGCGGCGCCTGCAACGCCTGGTGTGGCTTTAGCACCACCGACTGGTTCCAGTGGTGACGCTGGGGGACGTCATCGCCAAAAAACGCCTGCTGGACGGGTAGCAACAACAACTCGCCGGTCAATGCCGACTGATCCATCACCACCTCGCCCTCGCCTTCCTGGGCCACGGCCGCCAGGCTCTGGACCGTCTGGTGCTGGAACAGATCCTTGGGCGTGAAGCGCACACCGGCCTGGCGGGCACGGCTGACCACCTGGATAGAGATGATCGAGTCACCACCCAATTCGAAAAAGTTATCGTGCAAACCGACACGTGGCAGACGCAGCACGTCGGACCAGATCGCCGCGATCTTCTGCTCCAGCTCACTCTGTGGCGCCACGTACACCTGCTGCATCTGGCTGACATCCGGGCGCGGCAGCCCCTTGCGGTCGAGCTTGCCGTTCGGCGTCAGCGGCATGCGCTCAAGGAACATCAGGTGCGTGGGCACCATATAGTCCGGCAAACGGGTTTTCAGGGCGCGACGCAAGGCTTCGCGGCAGGTCGACTGCGCCACTGCGTCGTTGACGAGCAAGGGGGCCAGCGGCACCACATAGGCGACCAGTTGCTTGCCGCTCGGCCCTTCCTGGGCCACCACCACGGTTTCGCCGACACTGTCCTGCTCGCGCAGGCGCGCTTCGATCTCGCCCAGTTCAATACGGAAGCCACGGATTTTCACCTGATGGTCGACGCGGCCGAGGTAATCCACCACGCCATCCGGGCGGCCACGGGTCAGGTCGCCGCTGCGATACACACGGCTGCCGGGCTTGCCGAACGGGTCCGGTACGAAGCGCTCGGCGGTCAGGGCCGGACGCTCCAGGTAACCCCGGGCTACGCCCTCGCCGCCCAGGTACAACTCACCGGCTACGCCGATGGGTTGCAGGTTGAGGTGTGCGTCCAGCACGTAGCCGCTGCGATTGCCCAGCATTGTACCGATCGGTGCGTAGACGGCACCGCAGGGATCGCCCTTGCGCGCTTTCCACAGCAACGGCGTGACCACGGTTTCGGTCGGGCCGTAGCCGTTGAACAGGTAAGTCGGCTTGAGCGCGCGCCAGGCCAGGTCGTAGCTGGCCTGGGCCACGGCATCACCGCCAAAGCAGTACACGCGCACCTTCGGTGGGTTGCCGTCACGCTCGGCATGCTCGGCCAACTGTTGCAGGTACACCGGCGGGAAAACCGCCATGGTCACGTTGTGACGGTGCATTTGCTGGTAGGTGTATTCCGGCAGCCACAGGCTGTCATCGCGGATCAACACACTGGCGCCGTTGATCAGCGGGTGCATCCAGCCTTCGTGGGAGCCGTCGAAGGCGAACGACATGAAGTGCAGTTCGCAATCGGCGGGCGAGGTTTCATAGCGCTCGCCGGTGGCAATGATATGGGCTACCAGTGGACCGTGGGACACCGCCACGCCTTTGGGCATACCGGTGGAGCCGGAGGTGTAGATCACGTAGGCCAGGTTGTCGCCATCCAGCGCCACCTCGGGTGCGGTGTCGTCGTCAGTGGACCAGGCTTGCGTCTGGTCCACGGCAAGGGCTTCCAGGCCGTCTGGAGTCGGTAAGCGCTGTTGCACTGCCGAATGGGTCAACAGCAATCGGGCGCGACTGTCCTGCATCATGTACAACAGGCGATCACGCGGGTATTCGATGTCCAGTGGCACGTAGACACCACCGGCTTTCATCACCGCGAGGAACGCCACCATGATCTCGGCGCTGCGCGGCATGGCAATCGCCACGCGCACTTCCGGGCCGACACCACGAGCGATCAGCGCATGGGCCAGGCGGTTGGCCTGGCGGTCCAGCTCGCCGTAAGTCAGCTGTTGCTCGCCAAATTTCACCGCCACCGCCTCAGGGGTTTCCCCTGCACGGTCGGCCACCAACTCGTGGACCAGGCGCTTGGCCGAGAAGCCGGCGTCGCTCTGGTTCCACAGTTGAAGAATCTGTTGCCGTTCGGCGTTGTCCAGCAGGTTTAATTGGCTGATATTCTGCCGTGGATCGGCAACCATGCCTTGCAACAGGTTCTGCCAGTGTCGCGCCATGCGTTGCACGGTACTGGCCTCAAACAGGTCCTGGGCATAGCCGAGCGTCGCCCAGATACCTTCGGTGGATTCCTGGATATCCAGGTCCAAGTCGAAATGCGCCGTCTTGCTTTCCCATTCCAGCCCTTCTACCGAAAGATTCGGCAGTTGCTGCTGAACCTGAGCCTGGCCCACGTCGGTCTGGTGGTTGAACATCACTTGGAACAACGGGTTGTGGCTCAGGCTGCGCTCGGGTTGCAGCGCTTCCACCAGTTGCTCGAAGGGCAGGTCCTGGTGGGCCTGGGCGTCCAGTGCCCGTTGCCGGGCCTGTTGCAACAGTTGCTCGACGCTCATCTGGCCGTGGAGATCGGCCTTGAGCACCTGGGTGTTGACGAAGAAGCCGATCAGACGCTCGGTCTCGCTGCGATTGCGGTTGGCGATCGGCACCCCGACACGGATCTCTTCCTGGCCACTGTAGCGATGCAGCAACGTCTGGAACGAGGCCAATAGCAGCATGAACAAGGTCACGTCCTGCTGCTTGGCCAGGGCCTTGAGGCTTTGGGTCAACGCACCGGGCAGTTCGAATGCCAGGCGCGCGCCACGATGGCTTTGCACAGCCGGACGTGGGTGGTCGAACGGCAACGCCAACACGCTCTGCTCAGCGCCTAGCATGTCGCGCCAATACGCCAGTTGACGGGCCTTCTCGCCCGCCTCCATCCAGTTGCGCTGCCATACGGCGTAGTCGGCGTACTGAATCGGCAGTGCCGGCCATTGCAACACCTGTCCCTGGCTGTAGGCCGCATACAGTTGCACCAGCTCTTCAACCATCAGCTGCATCGACCAGCCATCGGACACGATGTGATGCTGCACCAATACCAATACATGTTCATCAGCGGCGATGCGCAGCAACGAAACCCGCAGCAAAGGCCCTTGTTCCAGATTGAAGGGTTGGGCTATTTCGGCCTCGAACCGCGCCTTGAGCTGTGCTTCCTGCACCTCGGCGTGCGCTATCTGCAACGACAGCTGCGGTGAAATGATTTGAACCGCGCGGTCGCGCTCCTGGCGCAAATGAGTGCGCAGGCTTTCATGTCGGGCCAGCAAGGTATCGAAACTGCGTTGCAGTGCACCCAGGTCAAGCTGCCCTTTCAAACGCAAGGCGCTGGGGATGTGGTACGCGGCGCTTTGCGGCTCCAGTTGCCATAAAAACCACTGGCGCTCCTGGGCGTAGGACAGCGGTAACGGCTGGTCCCGTCCTACCGGCAACAGCGCGGGCGCGGTCGGCGCGCCTGGGGCCTGGGTGGTCAGTGCGGCGACAAACCCCTCCAGGCGCGGCTGCTCGAACAGCAATTTGAGCGGCACTTCGCGCTGCAATGCCTGGCGAATGCGCGAGACCACCTGCATGGCCAGCAGCGAATGCCCGCCCAGTTCGAAGAAGTGGTGGGTCAGGCCCACACGCTCGACGCCAAGAATATCGGCCCAGATCGCCGCAACCTGCTGTTGCAGTGGCGTAATCGGTGCCTGCCAGGCCTGTTGCACCGCACTGCCATCGGGTTTGGGCAGCGCCTGGCGGTCAAGCTTGCCGTTGGGGTTCAACGGCATGCGGTCGAGGAAGATCAGGTGCGCAGGCACCATGTAATCGGGCAGTTGCTCACGCAAGGTGGCCTTGAGCGTTTCGCCCGCCGCCGCATGCTCGGCGGCGGACAACGGCTGGGCTGGCACAAGGTAAGCCACCAACTGGTTGTCGGCCGCCAGCAGGAAGGCTTCGCGCACGGCCTCCTGGGCCAACAGCAGCGCTTCGATCTCACCCAACTCGATTCGGAAACCGCGGATTTTGACCTGATGGTCGACGCGACCGACGTATTCGATCACCCCGTCGGCGCGATAACGCGCCAGGTCACCGGTGCGGTAAAGACGCTCGCCCAGGGTGCTGAACGGGTCGGCGACAAAACGCTCGGCGGTCAGGCTCGGGCGTTGCAGGTAATCACGGGCCAAGCCACTGGCACTGGCAATGTACAGCTCACCCACGGCGCCAACCGGCAACAGGTTAAGGTCACGGTCCAACACATACAGGCCACGCCCCGGCAACGCGCGGCCAATCGGGCTGGCAGTGGCCCCAATCACGGCGTTGTCATCGCTGCAATCGAGCACGCTGGACACCACCGTGGCCTCGGTCGGCCCGTACGTATTGAGCAGCCGTACATGCCCCAGCCCCGCGCGCCGCCACAGCACCGGGCCATCCAGCGGCATCGCTTCGCCGCCGATATGCACCTGGCGCAATGCGCCATAGGGCCGTGGCCCCGCTGCCAGGCAATCCTGCAGGAACAGTTTCCAATAGGCGGTGGGCAAGTCGGCCAGGGTGATGCCTTGGTCGATAATCTGCCGGTACAGGTCAGCGCCGTCCCACAACTGCGGCCCGCGCAACACGACCGTCGCGCCCAGGGTCAGGGCCGGGTACAGCTGCTCGACAAAACCATCGAAGTTCAGGGTCGCGAACTGCAGTACGCGGTCGTCCGCGACCAGGCGCGAATACTCGGCCGCGATACCGGCGAATTCGCTCAATGCCGCATGGCTGATGGCAACGCCTTTTGGCTTGCCGGTGGAGCCGGAGGTGTAGATGACATACGCCAGGCTGCGGGGCTCGAACACGGCAGGCGGGTTGTGCTCGGCACACTGCGCCAACTGCGCGTCGGCCAGGTCGATGTCCAGCGCCGTCAGATCGGGCAGCAATGGCAAGCGGTCGCGCAGGTGGGATTGGGTCAACACCAGTCGCACACCACTGTCATCGAGCATATGCACCAGGCGTTCACGCGGGTATTCAGGGTCAAGCGGCACGTAGGCGCCACCCGCCTTGAGCACGGCCAACAGGCTGACCACCATGGCAAAGGAGCGCTCGACCGCGATCCCCACCAGAACTTCCGGGCCTACGCCCTGGGCGATCAGGTAGTGCGCCAGGCGATTGGCCTGGCGGTTCAGTTCACCGTAGCTGAGCGTTTGCTCATCCAAGGCCAGTGCCTGGCGCGCCGGATGTTCGCGGGCCTGCGCCTCGAACAACTGGTGCACGGCATGCGGTGCGGCGACGGTGGCGGGGGCATTCCAGTCCTTGAGCATCCGCTGTTGTTCGGGTGCATCGAGCATCGACAGCGCGCAAAGACGGCTGCGTGGTGCACTCACTGCCGCCTGGAGCAGGTTCTGCCAATGCTGCGCCAAGCGTTCGATGGTTGCGCTTTCGAACAGGTCGGTGGCGTAGGTCAGCGCCGCCCAGAGGCCTTCGGCGGACTCATGGGTGTCCAGGCTCAGGTCGAAATGCGTGGTCTGGCTCTCCCAATCCAGTTCCGCCACCCGCAGGCCAGGCAATTGCTGGCCATCGCGCCCGCCCTGGGCGTCGGTCTGGTGGTTGAACATCACTTGGAACAGCGGGTTACGGCTCAGGCTGCGTTCAGGTTGCAGCGCCACCACCAATTGTTCAAACGGCAAGTCCTGGTGCGCCTGGGCTTCCAGGGCGCGGCGCTTGGCCTGTTGCAGCAGTTCGGCGAAGCTCATCTGCCCGTCAAGGTCGGCCTTGAGCACTTGGGTGTTGACGAAAAAGCCGATCAGCCGCTCGGTTTCCACGCGGTTGCGGTTGGCATTCGGCACGCCGATGCGGATGTCCGACTGGCTGCTGTAGCGAAACAGCAGGGTCTGGAACGAGGCCAGCAACAGCATGAACGGGGTCACGCCTTCTTGCTGGGCCAGGCGCTTGATACCGGACACCAGGTCCGCCGGCAGATGCACCTGCAAGCTGGCGCCGCGATGGCTTTGCTGCGCCGGGCGCGGATGGTCGAGGGGTAATTCCAGCACCGGTTGCTCACCGCCCAGCAGGTCCTGCCAGTAGGCCAATTGACGGGCCTTCTCCCCGGCTTCCATCCAGCTGCGCTGCCACAGCGCGTAGTCGGCGTAGTGGATCGGCAAGCCCGGCAATTGCACATCCTGGCCTTGGCTGTGCGCGGCGTAGAACTGCACCAGTTCCTCGACCATGACCTGCATCGACCAGCCATCGGAAATAATGTGGTGCTGCACCATCACCAGCACATGCTCGTCTTCGGCCAGTTGCAGCAAGGTCACGCGCAACAACGGCCCCGCCTGCAAATCGAAAGGCCGGGCTATCTCGGCTTCGATGCGCGCCATCAATTGGTGTTCGTCGGCAACGTCCTGCTGTATCTCGATGCGCGCCTCGGGCACTACGTTTTGCAGCAGGCGCTCGCCGTCCTGTACCAGGCGTGTGCGCAGGCTTTCATGGCGGGCCAGCAGGCTGTCGAACGCGCGGTGCAGGGCCGCCAGGTCCAGTCGGCCCTGCAGACGTAGTGCGCCGGGAATATGATAAGTGGCGCTGTCCGGGTCCAGTTGCCAGAGAAACCACTGGCGTTCCTGGGCGTAGGACAGCGGCAGGTGTTGGCCGTCCTCGCGGATCGAGGCAATCGGCAGTTGGGCGAAGCTCATGCCGCGGCTTTGCAGGCGCTGGTAAAACTGCTGGCGCTGTTCCAGAGGCAGGCGAAGAAAGCGCGAAACCAGATCGATGTTAGGGTTGGAAAGCATGGGTCAAATCGCCTCTAGTTCGCTCAAAAAGTCACGAAGATCATCAAAGTCTTCCGCGCTGCCGGCACGGAAGGTGGCAGCGGCCTGCACGTAGGCACGCAGGGTTTCGGTCTGGAACACTTCTACCAGGGGCACTTCCAGGCCCAGTTCGGCCTGGACCCGCGAGGTGATCTGAATCGCCAGCAGGGAATGGCCGCCCACCTCGAAGAAGTTGTCGTTCAGGCCCACTTGCGGTAGGCGCAGGACATCGGCCCAGATCGCGGCGATCTGTTGTTCCAGCTCGGTTTCGGGGGCCACATAGGCCTGTTGCAACAGGCTCGCATCCGGCTCGGGCAGGCCCTTGCGGTCGAGCTTGCCGTTGGGGGTCAACGGCATTTGCACCAGGAACATGAAATGCGTCGGCACCATGTAGTCCGGCAGACGGGTTTTCAGGGCGCGGCGCAGGACGTCGCGCAACTCGGTTTCGTTGGCCAGGTTGCCGTCTGCCGGCACCACATAAGCCACCAGGTGTTTGCCGGTCGGGCCGTCCTGGGCGACCACTACGGTTTCACCGACATTGTCCTGCTCACGCAGGCGCGCTTCGATTTCGCCCAGTTCAATACGGAAGCCACGGATTTTCACCTGATGGTCGACGCGGCCGAGGTAGTCCACCACGCCATCCGGACGCCCACGGGTCAGGTCACCGCTGCGGTACACACGGCTGCCCGGCTTGCCGAATGGGTCCGGCACGAAGCGCTCAGCCGTTAACGCCGGTCGCTCCAGATAACCCCGCGCTACGCCCTCGCCGCCCAGGTACAGCTCGCCGGCCACGCCGATAGGTTGCAGGTTGAGGTGTGCGTCCAGCACATAGCCGCTGCGGTTACCCAGCAATGTACCGATCGGTGCGTAGACGGCACCGCATGGGTCATCACGGCGGGCTTTCCACAGCAAGGGCGTGACCACGGTTTCCGTCGGGCCGTAGCCGTTGAACAGGTAAGTGGGTTTGAGCGCGCGCCAGGCCAGGTCGTAGCTGGCTTGGGCAACGGCATCACCCCCGAAGCAGTACACGCGCACCTTCGGTGGGTTGCCGTCACGCTCGGCATGCTCGGCCAACTGTTGCAGGTACACCGGCGGGAACACCGCCATGGTCACGTTGTGACGGTGCATTTGCTGGTAGGTGTATTCCGGCAGCCACAGGCTGTCATCGCGGATCAACACACTGGCGCCGTTGATCAGCGGGTGCATCCAGCCTTCGTGGGAGCCGTCGAAGGCGAACGACATGAAGTGCAGTTCGCAATCGGCGGGCGAGGTTTCATAGCGCTCGCCGGTGGCAATGATGTGCGCCACCAACGGGCCATGGGACACCGCCACGCCTTTGGGCATGCCGGTGGAGCCGGAGGTGTAGATCACATAGGCCAGGTTGTCGCCATCCAGCTTCACTTGAGGGTCAGTGTCGCTGAACCCCGCCCACTCCTCGGTGCGATCAATCGCCAGGCTGTCCAGCCCCTCGGGAATCGGCAGTTGCTGCAAGGCGCTGGTGTGGGTCAGCAGCAACCGGGCACGGCTGTCCTGCATCATGTACAGCAGGCGGTCACGCGGGTATTCGATATCCAGCGGCACGTACACGCCACCGGCTTTCATCACCGCGAGGAACGCCACCATGATCTCGGCACTGCGCGGCATGGCAATTGCCACGCGCACTTCCGGGCCGACACCACGGGCGATCAGCGCATGGGCCAGGCGGTTGGCCTGGCGGTCCAATTCACCGTAGCTCAGGGTTTGCGTGTCGAATTTCACCGCGACTGCATCCGGGGTTTCCCGGGCGCGGTCGGCTACCAATTCGTGCACCAGCCGCTCGGCCGAGAAGCCGGCGTCAGTCTGGTTCCACAACCGAAGGATGTGTTGTTGCTCATCCTCGCCCAGCAGGTTGAGTTGGCTGATGGGTTGCTGTTGATCGGCAACCATTGCCTGCAAGAGGTTCTGCCAGTGGCCGGCCATGCGTTCAATCGTGGCAGGGGCAAACAGGTCTGTGGCGTAGCTCAGGGAGGCACGCAGCGTCGCCTGGCTTTCCTCCACATCCAGCGCCAGGTCGAATTGCGCCACGCCTTCATCCCAGCTCAGCACCTCGACATCCAGTTCGGTGAGGCGCTGCAGGTGGTTATTGGCTGACGTCACACGATGGTTGAACAGCACCTGGAACAGCGGGCTCAGGCTCATGCTGCGCTCAGGCTGCAAGGCTTCCACCAATTGCTCGAACGGCAAGTCCTGATGGGCCTGGGCCTCCAGGGAACGCTGGCGCACTTGCTGCAACAGTTGCACAACGCTCATCTGCCCATGGATATCGGCCTTGAGCACCTGGGTGTTGACGAAAAAGCCGATCAGCCCTTCGGTTTCCAGGCGATTGCGGTTGGCTATCGGCACGCCCACGCGCACGTCTTCCTGGCCGCTGTAGCGGTGCAACAACGCCTGGTAGGATGCCAGCAATACCATCGGCAAGGTGATCTCGGCGTTCTGCGCCAACTGACGCAGGCCGCTCAGAAGCTCAGGGTGCAGCTCGATGCCCAGGCGTGCGCCACGCTGGCTCTGTACCGCCGGGCGCAAGTAGTCGAAAGGCAGCTCCAGCACCGGCTGTACGCCACCCAGTTGGGCCTGCCAGTACGCCAGTTGACGAGCCTTCTCACCGGCCTCCATCCAGTTGCGCTGCCACAGGGCGTAATCGACGTATTGGATCGGCAAGGCGGGCAAGTCGGGCATCCGCCCCTGGTTGAAGGTAGCGTACAAATGGACCAGTTCCTCGACCATCAATTGCATCGACCAGCCATCGGAGACGATATGGTGCTGCACCAGCACCAGTACGTGGTCATCAACAGCCAGACGCAGCAACTTGGCCCGCAGTAGTGGCCCGCGCAGCAGGTCGAATGGCTGCGCAACCACTTCTGCGACCCGCGCCTTGAGGCCATCTTCCTCGGTGCAGAGCAGGCTGATCTCAATCAGGCCCGAGTCTTCAATCACCTGCACCGCGCCGCCAGCGTCCTGGTGCACATGGGTGCGCAGACTTTCATGGCGTGCCAGCAAGGTGTCAAAACTGCATTGCAGAGCAGGCAGGTCGAGCAGCCCTTTCAAACGTAATGCGCTGGGGATGTGATACGCCGTGCTTTGCGGGTCCAGTTGCCAGAGAAACCATTGGCGCTCCTGGGCATAGGACAACGGCAGCGGTTGACTGCGGTCAGCCTTGAGCAACGCAGGAGCAACCACGCCCTCCTCGCCCAGCGCCCGAACGAAGTCCTCCAACCGCGGATGTTCGAACAGGGTCTTGAGCGCCACTTCCAGCGCCAGCACCTGGCGAACCCGCGAGACAACACGGGTGGCCAGCAGCGAATGCCCGCCGAGCTCGAAGAAGTGATCGTCAAGGCCGACCTGCGGCAGCTCCAGCACCTCGGCCCAGATCGCCGCGACCTGCTGTTCACGCAGTGTGACTGGCGCCACATTGCCTTTGCTCAAACGCGCAGCGTCCACTGCCGGCAAAGCCTTACGGTCGAGCTTGCCGTTGGGGGTCAGGGGCAGGCTGTCGAGGAACACCAGGTGCGCCGGCAGCATGTAGTCCGGCAGGCGCTCGCGCAGGGCCGCCTTGTAGGCCTCTACCGTGTCGGGTACCGAGCTGACCAGGTAAGCGATCAAGCGGTCGTTATCGGCCAGAACCACGGCTTCGCGCACGCCGGCATGCTCGCGCAAACAGGCTTCGATTTCGCCGAGTTCAATGCGGAACCCGCGCACCTTGACCTGATGGTCGACGCGGCCAATGTATTCCACCGCGCCATCTGCACGGTAGCGGGCCAGGTCGCCAGTACGGTAGAGGCGCTCCCCTGGCGCACCATACGGGTTGGGCACAAAGCGCTCGGCCGTCAGCGCGGGGCGCTCGTGGTAACCACGGGCCAGGCCGACACCGCCGATCAGCAGTTCACCAGCAGCGCCCACCGGGCTTGGTGTCAACCCGGCAGTGAGGATAAAGAACGTGGTGTTGGCGATAGGTCGCCCGACAAAAGGCTGTGCGTCGTGCAGACGATGGGCCGCCGACCAGATGGTGGTCTCGGTGGGACCATAAAGGTTCCACAGCGGACCTTGCAGGTCGAGCATGCGCTGAGCCAGGTTCGCCGGCAGCGCTTCACCGCCGCACAGGCTCTTGATACCGTGCAGCAACCGGGCACGTGGGCTTTCCATCAGCATGCGCCAGGTCGAAGGCGTCGCTTGCAGCACGTTGGCGGACTGGCTGTGCACCAGGTCGATGATTGCTTCCGGGTCGAGGGCCAGTTCCTGGCCGCTCAGCAGTACCGTGGCACCCACCGTCAGGGGCGCGTACAGTTCCAAGGCGAAGATATCGAACGAGAAGGTGGTCAGTGACAACATCCGTGCGTCAATGCCGAAGTCCAGAGTATCGGCCATGCCGCAGGTAAAGCTGCACAGCGCCCGGTGGCGTACCATCACACCCTTGGGCTTGCCGGTGGAACCGGAGGTGTAGATCACATAGGCCAGGTGTTCCGGCGTGACCTCGACCTGCGGGTTGTGCTCGGCAGCGTCGGCGGCGTCGACCATCAATACCTGCACACAGTGCCGGTGCGCCAGGTGACCGATCAAGTGTGGCTGGGTCAGCAGGACCTGTGAGCGGCTGTCTTCGAGCATGAAAGCCAGGCGATCCGCCGGGAATTGCGGATCAAGCGGCACATAGGCGCCACCTGCCTTGAGCGTCGCCAGCAGGCCGACCACCATGTCCAGAGAACGCTCGACATGCACCGCCACCAATACGTCCGGACCCACACCCGCCGCGATCAAGCGATGGGCCAGGCGGTTGGCGCGACGGTTGAGTTCATCGTAGCTCAGGGCTTGACCATTGAATTGCAGCGCCAGGGCGTGTGGTTGTGCCAGGGCCCGGGCTTCGAACAACTGATGCACACAACGCTCGCGGGGGTAGTCGACGGCGGTGTCGTTCCAGGTTTCGAGCATCTGCTGCCACTGCGGCGCACTGAGCATCATCAGCTCATCAACGGCCCGGGACGCATCGCGCACCACGGCGCACAATAGGTTTTGCCAATGTTCGGCCAGGCGCTCGACAGTTGCTGCGTCAAACAGGTCGGTGGCGTAGGTCAGAGATGCCCACAAGCCTTCGGCGGATTCTTCGGTCTCCAGGCTCAGGTCGAACTGGGTGCTGTGCCCCGACCAATCCACCGGTTGCAACGCCAGGCCAGGCAATTGCACCGGGGCTGCCCGCAAGCTGTCCTGATGGTTGAACATCACCTGAAACAACGGATTGTGACTGAGGCTGCGCTGCGGTTGCAGGGCTTCCACCAACTGTTCGAACGGCAGTTCCTGATGGGCATGAGCCTCCAGGGCACGCTGCCTGGCCTGGACGAGTAATTGATCAAACGCCATCTGCCCGTGCATGTCAGCCTGCAACACCTGGGTGTTAACGAAGAAGCCGAGCAGACGCTCGGTTTCCAAGCGATTGCGGTTGGCGATCGGTACGCCCACGCGGATCTGCGACTGGCCGCTGTAGCGATGCAGCAACACTTGGAAAGACGCCAGCAGCAGCACGAACAACGTCACACCCTGGCGCAGGGCCAAGGCCTTGAGGTCGGCCACCAGCGCATTGTCCAAATGCACTTGCCTGCGTGCGCCACGGTGGCTTTGCACCGCCGGCCGCGGGTGATCCAGCGGCAGTTCAAGCACCGGATGCTCCATCCCCAGGCGCATGCGCCAGTAATCGAGTTGACGCTGTTTTTCACCGGCGGCCATCCAGTCGCGTTGCCACTGCGCGTAGTCGGCATACTGGATCGGCAACCCAGGCAACCGGGGTTGCCCCGCATAGAGCGCCACCAACTCGTCGACCATTACTTGCATCGACCAACCATCGGAAATGATGTGGTGCTGGGTAATCACCAGCACATGGTGCTCCGGCTCAACTCGGAGCAATTTGACGCGCATCAGCGGGCCAGCGACCAGGTCAAAGGGACGCTGGATTTCCTGCGCCACCGCGTGCTCGATGGCCGAAGCGGCGACCCGCTGTTGTTCGATCGGCATCGGCAGGCTTGGGTGAATCACCTGCCAGGTGTGCTCACCGTCCTCCTCAAAGGTAGTGCGCAACGGTTCGTGGCGCTGCACCAGGGCCTGGAGCGCCTGCTCCAGTGCCGCGACGTCCAAGCGCCCACGCAGGTGCAGCGCGCTCGGCACGTGGTAGGCGGCGCTGGTCGGGTCCAGTTGCCAAAGGAACCATTGACGTTCCTGTGCGAACGACAGTGCCAGCGGCTGATCACGCGTCACCGCCACCAGCGGCAGCGCAGTTGTCGCCTGCAACTCTGCGCAAACGCCTGCGAAGGCCTCCAATGTCGGTTGTTCGAACAAGGCTCGCAGCGGTACTTCCAGTTGCAGGTCATGGCGCACCCGGGAAATGACCTGGGTCGCCAGCAACGAGTGGCCGCCACGCTCGAAGAAGTGGTCGTTGAGCCCTACCTGCTCCACCTGCAACACGGCCTGCCAGATGGCGGCCAATTGGATTTGCAGGGGATTTTGCGGCACCACGTAGGCCTGGCGTGCCTGATTCAAGTCCGGTGTCGGCAGCGCACGACGGTCCAGCTTACCGTTGCTGTTCAACGGCAACGCATCGAGGATGACCCAATGCCCCGGCACCATGTAGTCCGGCAACGACTGGCGCAAATTGTTCGCCAATGCGGACGCTTCCAACGCTTGCCCTTTAACGGGTACCACGTAGGCCACCAATTGCGTGCCTGTCGCGCTCGACTGCGCGATGACGGCGGCTTCACGCAACTGCGGCAAGGCTTGCAGGCTGGCTTCGATCTCGCCCATTTCAACCCGGAAACCGCGGACCTTCACTTGATGATCGATGCGTCCGACGTACTCAAGCGCACCCGCCTCGGTGTAACGGGCCAGGTCGCCGCTGCGGTAGAGACGCGCACCAGGCACGGCGGAGAACGGGTCCGGCAGGAAGCGCTCGGCAGTCAGCGCCGGGCGGTCGAAGTAGCATTGGGCCAAACCGTATTGGGCGCCGATGCACAACTCGCCCACACCCTCGGTGGCCAGCAATTCAAAACCACTGTCCAGCACATACAAGGAGCGACCTTCGATGGCCCGGCCAATCGGCACACCAAACGCATCGCTGGCGTCCGCCAACTGGCAGTCATGCACACTGGACACCACGGTCGCTTCGGTGGGCCCGTAGGTGTTGACCAGGCGCACGTCGCCCAGACCGGCCGCGTACCAGGCGCGCAGCCCTTCCACTGACATCGCCTCGCCGCCCACGTGCACTTGGCGCAGGTTGCCCAGGGGGCGCGGGTCGAGGGAGCACTCCTTGGCGAGCAAATACCAGTAGGCGGCCGGCAGGTCCGCGAGGGTTACGCCCTGCTGCACGATCTCTCGAGCCAACTGCCCAGCGTCCCACAGCTCATCACCACGCATGATCAACGCCGCGCCCACGCACAGCGGCGGGTAACATTGCTCGACAAAGCCGTCGAAGCTGAACGTGGCGAATTGCAGCACGCGGTCTGCCGCGCTCAAGCTGCTGTAGACCTCGGCGCTGTCGCAGAACTGGCCAAGGGCGGCATGGTCGATGGCCACGCCCTTGGGCAGCCCGGTGGAGCCCGAGGTGTAGATCACATACGCCAGGTCGGCGGCTGCGGCGTGGTTGGCGGGATTGGTGGACGGGTAGCGTGCCAGTTCTTCGCCGGACGCGGTGAACTCCTCGCGCACCAGCCCTTGGGGCAACGGTAGGTCGGCCAGCAGCCCGGTCTCGCTGAGCAGCAGGTCGAGCCGGCTGTCAGTCAGCATGTAGGCAAGGCGTTCGCCAGGATAGTTCGGGTCCAGCGGCACGTAGGCGGCGCCGCTCTTGAGCACCGCCAGCAGGCTGACGATCAACTGTGGACCACGTCGTGCGGCCAGGCCGACGCGCCGGCCTGGGCCAACGCCCAGTTCCAGCAGGCGATGGGCAAGACGGTTGGCGCGATCATTGAGTTGGGCGTAGCTCAGGCGTGTATCGCTCGCCTGCACTGCCAGCGCGTCGGGTGTGACGTCGGCCTGGGCAGCAATGCGTTCGTGCACGCGCAGATGACGCTGGGCCGCGCTAGGCGACTGGCTCAGGGCAAGGATGTCGCGCCGTGCAGCTGGGTCGAGTAGACGCAGGCTGCCGACGGGCGCCTGAGCATCAGCCAGCATCTGCACCAGCAGGTGACGTAGGTTGCGGCTTAATTGAGCGACCTGCCGAGCGCTGAAGCGCGCCTGGTCATAGCCGAACTCCAGGCGTAGGCAACTGCCCAGCTCAATGCCCAAAGTCAGCGGATAATGGGTCTGCTCATGGTTATGCAGACGACCGAACGTCAGACCGGCAGGCGCGCCCTGCTTCAAGACGTCCGCCACCGGGAAGTTCTCGAACACCAACAAGCTGTCGAACAGCGCCGCCCCTTGCTGGCCCGCCCAACCCTGGATGTCATAGAGCGGCACATGTTCGTGGTCGCGCAGGCTCAGGTTGAGGGCTTGCAGCTCGCTCAGCCAGTCGGCCACCGCCTGGGTCGGCGCGGCGGCGCTGACAATGGGCAGCGTATTGATGAACAGGCCCAGTTGCTGTTCGATCCCCGGCAACGGCGCCGAGCGGCCGGCGACGGTAGCACCGAACGCCACGCACGCCTGGCCGGTGTAGCGTTGCAGCAACAGGCTCCAGGCCCCTTGCAGCAGCGTGTTGAGGGTGACTTTCTGATGGCGGGCAAACTCGCCGAGGGCGCGGGTGAAGTCGCTGTCCAGCACCACATGATGGTCTGACATGCCCTTGCCGTCGGCCGGCACACGCAGGGCTTGCGCCAGCAAAGTCGGTGCCTGCAACGGCGCCAGACTGGCTTTCCAGAATACCTCGCCCGACGCTTGCTGTTGCAACCAGCCCAGGTAATCGCGGAACTGCCCTTGCGGTGCCGGCACGTTATGCCCGGCGTAATGGGCGATCACTTCGCCGAGCAACTGGGCGTTACTCCAACCGTCCATGAGGATGTGGTGGCTGGTGAAGATCAGGTGCCAGGCACGGCCGGCACCGCGCACCAGCATCAAGCGAAACAACGGCGCCGCATTCAGCGCAAAACCCTTCTCGCGCTCTGCGACAGCAAGCGCGTCAACGTCGGCGGCGACGTCTTCGATCACGTGCAACTGCACATCCACCTGGCGCTGGATCACTTGATGGGCACTGTCCAGGCCAAGCCAGTGGAAGCTGCTGCGCAGGATGTCATGACGGTCCAGCGCGGCTTGCCAGGCACGGCCGAACGCCAACAGGTCGAGGCCTTCGATATCCAGGCGCAACTGGTTGATATAAGCCTCTGCCTCGGGCTCGTACAAGGTGTGGAACAACATGCCCTGCTGCATGGGCGACAACGGGTAGACATCGGCAATGGCTGGCCCCGCGATAGGCAAGCCGTCGAGTTGCAATTGGGTCAGGCGCGCCAGCGGGAAGTCCGAGGGTGTGACCTGCCCCGTGGGCGTGGTGCAGCAGTGTTCGATCAGGGCCTGGAGTTCAGCCGCGTAATCATCCGCCAGGCGCTGAACAGTCGCCACCTCGAACATCTCACGACTAAACCCCCACCGCAGGGCCAATTCACCGCCGTACACCTGCCCTTCCACCGTCAACCAGTTGGCCAGCGGTGCCTCAGGGTCCTGGGCCTGACCGCTGCCCTGGTCAGCCGGAACGAACAGCGCCGCCTCGTTGAACTGGCGGTCGAACTGACCCAGATAGTTGAAGGTGATGCGCGGCGCCGCCTGATTCGACAAGGCGTCACGCGCCGCGGGTGCGCCGAGGTAGCGCAGCAGGCCATAGCCGATACCTTTGTGCGGCACGGCCCGCAGTTGCTCCTTCACCGACTTGATCGCCGCCGACAACTCACCCTCGGCCTGCAGGCGCACCGGGAGCAGGCTGGTGAACCAACCCACGGTGCGGCTCAGGTCGAGCGTGTCGAACAGGTCTTCACGACCATGGCCTTCCAACTGGATCAGCGCGGCAGGCTGCTCGCTCCAGCGGCTGATGACCCGCGCCAGGGCGGTCAGCAGCAGGTCGTTGACCTGGGTGCGATAGGCCGCCGGGGCGTCTTGCAGCAGTTGGCGGGTGTGTTCGGCGCTGAGGCGGATTTCGAGTGTGGTGCCCAGGCGGTTTTGCAGGCCGCCCTGAGGGTTGTCGCAGAGCAGATCGGCGCTCGCAGTTTGTGCCTGCCAGTACGGCAGTTGATCGTCCAGCGTCTGCGCATGGGCCCGCAATTGCTGCGCCCACAGCTGGTAGGCGCTGGTCTTGGCCGGCAGTGCGGCGTTGCGGTAAGCCTGTTGCAAATCGTCAAGCAGGATGCGCCACGACACGCCGTCCACCACCAAGTGATGGATCACCAGCAGCAGGCGCTGGGTACCCTCGGCCATCGCGACCAGCACCGCGCGCACCATGGGTCCGTGTTCAAGGTTGAGGCTGCGCTGGGCGCTATCGCAGAGTGCGGCCAACTCGGTGTCGTCGGCGGCCTGGATTTGCCACAACTCGGCGGTTGTCACCGGCTCGGCATGGGTTTGCTGCCAGCCTTCTGCGTGTTGCACAAAGCGCAGGCGCAGGGCGTCGTGGTGGTTGATCAACTGGGTCAAGGCCGCTGCAAGGCGCGCAGGCTCAAGGATTTCGCGTGGGGTCAGCAGCAACGACTGGTTCCAATGCTCACGCGCCGGGATCGCCTGCTCGAAAAAGCAGTGCTGCACGGGGGTGAGGATCACCTCGCCGATGACTGGCCCTTGTTCAATAACGGTTGCCTGCTCAAAGGCAGCCACCCGCGCCAGGCTGCGCACGCTCTGGTACTGGAACAGGTCTCGCGGGCTGAGGCGAATACCCGCCTGGCGCGCACGGCTGACCACCTGGATGGAGATGATCGAGTCGCCGCCCAGTTCGAAGAAGTTGTCTTCCAGGCCGATCTGCGGCGTGCCGAGCACATCACTCCAGATCGCCGCCAAGGCTTTTTGCAGGTCATTTTCCGGCGCGACATAGGCCTGCTGTGGGGTGGCGTCCGGCAATGGCAAAGCTTTGCGGTCAAGCTTGCCGTTGGCAGTCACCGGCAACTTGTCCAGGGGCACCATGTGGGTGGGCACCATGTATTCCGGCAGGCTGCTGAGCAACCAGGCCTTGAGGTCGCGCGGCGCGGCGCCTTCCAACACCAGATAGGCCACCAACTGCTTGGCGCCCTGCACCAGCACCACGGCTTCACGCACCGATGGGTGCTGCATAAGGCGCGCCTCGATTTCACCCAGCTCGATCCGCAGGCCGCGCAACTTGACCTGGTGATCGAGGCGGCCAAGGTATTCGATTACCCCGTCGGCCCGCTGGCGCACGCGGTCGCCGGTGCGGTAAAGGCGTGCGCCTTCACCGAAGGGGCTCGGCACAAAACGCTCGGCGGTGAGCGCCGGTCGTCGATGATAACTGCGCGCCAGGCCAGTGCCGCCCAAGTACAGCTCGCCGCTGACGCCAGTGGGAACAGGGTTGAGCTGGGCGTCGAGCACATAGGTGCCGAGGTTGGCGATGGGCCGGCCGATAGGCACGCTGTCGGCGCCTTCGTCGATGCAGGTCCAGTGGGTAACGTCGATGGCCGCTTCGGTCGGACCATAGAGGTTGAACAGACCGGCCTGTGGCAACTTGGCGAACACTTGCAACTGCGCATCCAGCGGCAAGGCTTCACCGCTGCACACTATGCGTCGCAGGCTGTTGCAGGCTTGCACCCCCGGCTCATGGATAAACGCCTGGAGCATCGATGGCACGAAGTGCAAGGTGGTGATGCGGTGCTGCGCGATGGTCTCGATCAGGCGCGCTGGCTCACGGTGTTCACCGGGCGCGGCGACGACCAGGCGCGCGCCGGTCATCAACGGCCAGAAGAACTCCCACACCGACACGTCGAAACTGAACGGGGTTTTCTGCAGCACCGCATCGCTGGCGTCCAGGCCATAGGCCTGTTGCATCCAGCACAGCCGGTTGACCAGCGCACGGTGGCTGTTGCCGGCGCCCTTGGGCTTGCCGGTGGAGCCGGAGGTGTAGATCACGTAGGCCAAGTTCAACGCGTGCAGGCTGACGTTTGGCGCTTCAGTGCGGTAGCCATCGAGCCAGCCGGCGGGCTGGTCCAGGGCAATCACCTGAATGCCATCGGCAGGCAGCAACGGCAACAGGCTACGCTGGCTGAGCAACAACTGGATGCAGCTGTCCTCGACCATGTAGGCCAGGCGCTCCCGGGGGTATTCAGGGTCCAGCGGGACGTAGGCGCCACCCGTCTTGAGAATCGCCAGCAGGCCGACCACCATTTCGATGGAACGCTCGATGCAAATCCCCACCAGAGCGTCGGGGCCAACGCCCTTCGCGCGCAGGGCATGCGCCAGTTGGTTTGCACGCGCATCCAGTTGAGCGTAAGTCAGCGTGGCAGCGCCAAACAGCAGCGCCGGCGCATCGGGCGTAGCCCGTACCTGGTCTTCGATCAGGTGATGAATGCCGCGATCAGTCGGATATACCTCGGCGGTCTGGTTCCAGGTTTGGATCAACACCTGCTGTTCATGCGCGGCCAGCATCGGCAATTCACCGATTCGCTGCTCACCGTCGCCCACCATGGACTGCAACAGGCTGATCCAGTGCGCGGCCATGCGCTGGATAGACGACGCGTCGAACAGGTCATTGGCGTAGGTCAGCGCGGCCTGCAGCGTGCCGGACTTTTCATAGGTATCGAGTGTCAGGTCGAACTGGGTGGTGCGGCCTTGCCATTCCACCAACGCCAGCTTCAGGCCGGAGGCAGTGCTGACGCTTGCGATGTCAGCGACCACCGGCTGGTGGTTGTACATCACTTGGAACAGCGGCGTATGGCTCAGGCTGCGCTCGACCTTGAGCGCTTCTACCAGACGCTCGAACGGCAGATCCTGATGGGCCTGCGCACCCAAGGCATGCTCTTTGATGCCTTGCAGCAGCTCATTGATACGAGTTTGCCCGGTCAACTCGGTGCGCAAGACTTGGGTGTTGACGAAAAAGCCGATCAACCCTTCGACTTCAGTCCGGTTGCGGTTGGCAATGGGCACGCCAACGCGGATATCGCCCTGCCCGGTGTAACGATGCAGCAATACGTTGAAAGCACCGAGCAACAGCATGAACAGGGTGACATTGTGTTTTTGCGCGCAAGTGCGCAGTTGTGCGGCCAGTTCGGGTTCAATCGCGAAATTGTGGCGCGTGCCCTGGTAGCTCGGCATCGCCGGGCGCGGGCGGTCGGTGGGCAGCTCCAGCACGGGATGCTCATCGCCCAGGCGCGCTTGCCAGTAATCCAGTTGGCGCGTCTGCTCACCCGCTTCCAGCCAGCGGCGCTGCCACAGGGCGTAGTCGCTGTACTGGATCGGCAAGGCCGGCAGTTGCGGGGTTTCGTTGCGCTCGTGGGCGTCGTAGCAGCGGATGAACTCGTCGATCAGCACGTTCATCGACCAGCCGTCGGAGACGATATGGTGCAGAGTCAACAGCAGCACATGCTCCTGTGCGCCGAGCTTGAGCAATTGCACGCGCAGCAGCGGACCGTTTTCCAGGTCGAACGGCAGCAGCGATTGACGGGTCGCCGCTTCGTTGACGGCCTGTTCGCGCTCGGCGGCAGCGAGGTGGCTCAGGTCCCGTTGCTCGACGGTCAGCACCGTATCAGCCGGCACCTGCACCAGGCGCTCGTCTGCCTGACGCTGGAACACCGTACGCAGGGTTTCGTGGCGCGCGACCAGGCTGGCAAACGCCTGCTCTAGCGCGCCAAGGCTCAACGCGCCCTTGAGTCGCACCGCACCCGGCAGGTTGTAGGCGCCACTGGCCGGGTCCAATTGCCAAAGAAACCACATGCGCTGCTGCGCATAGGACAACGCCTGGCGATCCTGCGCCTCCACCCCTGCTGGAATCGGAAACCGGGAAAAATCCACGCCTTCTTTCTGCAAGGCCTGCAGGAACAATCGGCGCTTTTCCAGGGGCAACCCGATAAACCGGCGAGCAAGTTTCAAGGAGTCTTCAGCATTCATTTCTTGGAGTCCGGAGCAATAGGCAGGAAGCACAAAGGCACGTCGTCCCTATAAAACGAACCGGACAGGGAAAAATTAGCGGGCGGTGGCAGGCGCGGAGCACGGTGTCATCAAGGGTTACATCAATCTCGGGAAGACCGCCCGAACACAAGCTAGCATTGACGAACACCACTTTTTGCAACTACATTTAGTTACACGCAGGGAACGCCGTGTCCAAAAATGAAAAGCTGCTCACCAAATTGCTCAACGAGCAAATGACATTTACTTGGTCCGAACTCGTCACGCTGTTGCGTCGGCTGGGCTACACACAGATTGAAGGGGCCGGAAGCCGCGTCAAGTTCGACATCGGCGACCCCAGTGCAATGATCACCTTGCACAAGCCTCACCCTGGCAACGAACTGAAACACTACATTCGACGCCAGATCATCTAACAATTGAGATCAGGAGAGCTGATTCAGTGAACAACCAACTGAAACACAACGGCTACATCGGCTCCATCGAAGCCAGCCTCGAAGACAACTGCCTGTTCGGCAAGGTTTTGTTCATCAAGGCGCTGGTGAGCTACGAAGGGAAAACCGTCGCCGAGCTGGACACGGCCTTTCGTGAGGCGGTGGATGATTACCTCGCCACCTGCCAGACCCTGGGGCAGGCACCAGAGAAACCTTGCAAAGGTTCCTTCAATGTCCGGGTCGGCCATGACCTGCATCTGGCGGCGGCGCTGGCGGCGACCCGTAAAAAGGTGACGCTCAATGACCTGACCCGTCAGGCGTTGCACGAGTTTCTGCAGCATCACAGTGCAGACGCTAGCCCAGCGGTCGGCTGATCACCCCAGGCGCCGATACCCCAACACCGCCGAGCCCAGCACCACAGCCCCCGCCACCCATGCGATCCAGAACCCGCTGGTGGCGCCAAAGTGGTCGATCATCCAACCGGAACTGGCGGCGCCTATGGCCACGCCGATGCTGAGGCCGGTGATCAGCCAGGTCATGCCTTCGGTCAGGCGACTGGCGGGCACGATCTGCTCCACCAGGGCCATGGCCACGATCAGGGTCGGGGCGAAGAACACCCCGGCGAGCGACTTGAGCAAGGCTTGCAGGGCCTGGAGCTATTGCTGCGCGGCCTGTACCTCACACCAGCCGCTTGATCTGCTTATGCCGCCAGACCAACCGGTAATACGCGGTCTGCAATGCCAGCATTGCCAGGTAAGTCACCGGAAACGCCATCCACACCCCTTCCAGGCCGAAATGGGCATTGAACAGGTAAGCGATCGGCAACTCGACGCAGAGCACGCAGAAAATCGAGATCGTGACCGGCATCAGCACCACGCCACTGGCGCGCATGATCCCGCCGATCACAGCCTGAAAGCCGAACACCAGGATGCTCCACAACATGATGTGCAGCAGGTGTTCGGCGTTGATCCGTGCCGCGTCGTCGGTGATGAACAGGCCGAGTAACCAGTGGGACAGCACATAACCCAGCACAATCAGGCCGCCAGTGAGGCAGGTGTTGATCAACAAGCCCGTGCGCAGGATCGGCCCGATGCGTTCCAGGCGCCCGGCGCCAATGGCCTGCGCACCGAGGATCGACGCGGTGATGGCAATCGACAGTGCCGGAAACTGCACATAGTTGACGATTTGTGTCACCGCGCCATACGCCGCCGTGGCCTGGGAGCCATGGCCGTTAACCAGGGCGAGAATGACCAATTCTGACAGCGACAGCACCACCATCTGTAAGCCGGTAGGCAGGCCTATGCGCAAGACCTTTCCTAAAATCACGCGGTCCAGGCGTAAGGCCGCGAGCAGTTCGCGATCCGGCGCCATCACATGGTTTTTATGGCGCAGGCGCAAGATCAAAAACAGCATTGCCAGGGCGTTGCCTACCAGTCCGGCATACACCGCGCTCTGGATACCCATCGGCGGCAAGCCAATCCAGCCGCGAATCAGCGCCGGGGTCAGCAGCAGGCCGACCAAGGTCGAGACCATCAGTGCCAGCAGCGGCGAGATCGTATCGCTGACGCCACGCAGCAATTGGGTGTAGAGAATGAACACCAGCAGCAACGGCATGATCAGCATCATTTTCTGGGCATAACCGACCGCATCGTCGAGCACATCAATCGGCGTGCCCAACGCCTGCAAGGCCGGGCGCGCAAACAGGCTGCCCAGCACCGCGGCGATCATACCCACCAGCGCCCCCAGGGTCAGGGTGGCGCCGGTAATCGCCTTGACCATCCCTGTTTCCTGGGCGCCCCAGGCCTGGCCGATCAACACCGAGGCACCCGCCCCCAGGCCAATCACCAGGGCGATAAAGAAGAACACGATGGGAAACATCCCCGACACCGCTGCCAGCGCCTGGGTGCCGAGCATTTGACCGACGTAGATGCCATTGAGGGTGCCGGAAAAGCTTTGCAGGAAGTTGGACAGCACCATCGGTGCCAGAAAGATCAGGTAGATCTGCCAGAGCGGACGTTGCAAAGGGCTTTGCATGAAAAACGGGGCCTCGGATCACTAAAGCGTGCGAAGGTTATACCGCAAGTGGATCCCATCTTCCTGTGCTTTCGGGCTCAACCACCTGGCAGGCAGTGCTACTGGCGTTTCATCTGCAGGGTCAGGCATGAAACAGCCACGGCCTGAACGCAGGTATCACGTTGCGGGCCGGCCACAATTGTTCTTGCAGGCGCGTTGAAACCCTCATCCAACTGGCGCGTGCCCGTTTTTGAGTATCTCGTCGATGTTAGCCATATCGAAACGTTTGTCCTCGTAGCCCGCCCCTCCCTGGCTGTTAACGCCAATATCCAGCTCGCGCAAAAGCCCGGGACGGTTGAGCAGCTCAGTTGCAAGTTGCCGTGCTTCGGGGCTGAACGTACGATTCGATGGCGTTAGACCGGCCGCCTCCTTCAGTTCATTGACGTTGACATATTGATCGTCTGCGCCGGCAGTAAACTGCCTGAAGTTATCCTTTATGCCCTGAATCAGGTCGTGGTTATCCATGTTCCGGTACTTGTCCGACGAGTAAGCCAGGTTATCCCTGGAGAACGCCCCATCGAGCACGCCCATGCCGCTTTGATCAAGCTCCTTGAACACTTCTCCACGCTCAAGCAGCTCATTGGCCAGCGCCATCTCGGCTCCCGTGGCGGGCCGACCATCCAAGTGATAACCGCTGGCAACCGCATTGAGTGATTTGTCGGTGATCAAACCGGGGGAGTTTGGATCTTCAAATGAACTGAAACGAGCCAGTATCTTGTTGAGAAGCTCTTGCTTGCTGTCGTTCGCATAAGGACGCTGCCCCGACAGTGACATCGAGCCGTCCCATTGGTTTTTATGAGCGTAGTGCGGCGCAGACATGGAGGGCTGTTGCCAATCGGCCTGAGGTGCATATTGGTTTTCCAAACGCTGGCGCTGCATGACGCCGCTGTAGCGCCCTGGGAATTCCCGCACCGGAGGTGCTTCCTGCTGCTCGACGTAAGCAACGGTCTGGTCCGCGTCGCTCGGGCTGATCAACCCATCTGATGAACCGCCGTGGTTGATCCCGTCAAGCATGCCGTTCAATTCAGGCCGCTGGAGAATCTCCCTTGCCAAAAACGTCATCCGATCATGAAACGGATCTCCGTTCAGTGGGCGGTTAGCCGCGTGCAGAAGGGATTGCTGTGTCACAAACCCGCTGTCAGAACTCTGGAAGTATTCAAAGTTATCAGCGAAATCCCGAGCAACCACTGAGTTGGGTACACGCCAACCAGCCTTATCAGAAGGTGCCTTGGGTTGCTCGCAACGAGCGCTGAAATCACCGCAATAAGGGGTTTCCTGACGAAGATTTACATAGGACATAGCAAGACCTCAGATACTGGAATCGATAACAGCCAACCCAAATCGACTGCGCGCTGGATCAACATTCCATCTGTGGCCATGAGCGCGAAAACGGTTCCCGTGGACGGCTGGGGAAGGATCACGCAGGAGTGATAGGCAGCGAGCGTTTGTGCGCTGTCTTGCTGGACGCCCCCTCTACGATTGCCCTCACCCGCTCACTCACGGGTTCGCCCATGAGGTACGCATCGATCTCTGCGTAAGAGCAACCGTACGCGTGCTCATCCGGCTTACCCGGCGCCAGTTCCTCCAGGTCGGCCGTGGGATGCTTGTGCACCAGGTTATCAGGCGCGCCCAGTGCGCTGGCCAGTAGGCGCACCTGGGTTTTGGTCAGGCCCGACAGCGGTGCCAGGTCGCAGGCGCCGTCGCCGAATTTGGTGAAAAAACCCATCAGTGCTTCCGCGCCATGGTCCGTACCGACCACCAGCCCATTGTGCAAATTGGCCACGGCGTATTGCGCGATCATCCGCGTGCGCGCCTTGACGTTGCCCTTGATGAAGTCAACATGGCTGGCGCTGGCGTCGGTAGCGGTCAGGCTGGCCATCAGGCCGTCAACACTGGCGGCGATGTTCAGCGTGTCGATATGGTCCGGGGTGATGAAATCCAGGGAAGCCTTGGCGTCGCTTTCATCGGCCTGGGTTTTATAGGGCAGGCGCATGGCGATAAAGCGCGCGGCGTAACCCTCGGCGCGCAGTTGTTCGACGGCCAATTGGCACAGACGGCCAGCCGTCAGCGAATCAACGCCGCCGCTGATGCCCAGCACCAGGGCCGTGCAGCCGGCGCTGCGCAAGGTGGTCTTGATGAAGCCGATGCGCCGTTGAATTTCCTTGGTTTCACCGCCCTTGACCAGTTGCCGATTGATGTTCAGTTCCTGCGCGATACGATTTTGCATGTCACACCTCCACGCTACCGACATTGAACACCTTTGCCGCGTACTGCAAAAACGAGGCGTCTTCGCAAACGTTCTTGATCGGGTCATCCGAGAACTTCACCACCGGTTCACCGTGCACCCGCACCAGTTTCATCACGATGCTCAGCGGTTCGACGCCTTCCACATCGCAGGCCAGGCTGGTGCCCATGCCGAAACCGAACTTGGCCTTGCCGCGCACGTGGCGCAATATCGGCAGGCATTTTTTGAAGTTCAGGCCATCGGAAAACATCAGGTCCTTGGTCATCGGGTCGATGCCCAGTTGCTTGTAGCGGGCCAGGACTTTGTCGGCCCAGACGATGGGGTCGCCGGAGTCCTGGCGCAGCCCGTCATACAGTTTGGCGAAGTACAGGTCAAAATCCTTGAGGAAAAAGTCGGTGCTGATGGTGTCGGTCAAGGCAATACCCAAGCGGCCGCGGTATTCACGCACCCAGTTTTCCAGGCCGGCGTTCTGGCTTTCGCGCAGCCGGCCCAGTTGTTGGTGCACCATCATCCACTGGTGGGCCATGGTGCCGATCAGCGGCAGGTCGAATTCGTAGGCCAGGTGCGCGTTGCTGGTGCCGACGAACTGGCCGGGGAAGTCGCGGCGCATGATGTCGATCACTTCGCGCTGGGCCTTGAACGACAGGCGCCGGCGGGTGGAAAAATCGGAGACGCGCAAGTCGGCCAGCTCATCGCGGCTGAGGTTTTTCTCCAGCCAGTCGAACTTCTGGTAGAGCTTGCGGGTGATGTCTTCCAGGGTCACGTCGGGGTATTTATCGCGGTTGCGCAGCTCGCTGACCAGCGCCAGTACCGGTTGCTCGAACATGATGCAATGCAGCATCGGGCCGACCACGCGGATGTTGAGTTGGCCGTCGACCTCACTGACGTGGATATAACGCAGGTTGAAGCGGAACAGGCCGAGAAAGCGCTCGTAATCAGGCGTGAGGTACTCACGAAAACGCGGGTTAAACAAGAAGCGCAATTCGCCCTCACGCATGTGCAGGCCCGCGAGCTTCTCCAGCTCGTCGCGCAGTTGCGGGATCAAGTGGCCGAGCTTTTCCTTGGCTCGCACGATGAAGTTGTATTCCACATCAACGTTGGGGTGCTGGTGCAACACCGCCTGCATCATCGTGAAGGTGTAGTAGTCAGTGTCGAGCAAACCCTGGATCACCGGGGATTCGTAGTCGTATGCACTTTCCATGGTGTGTCTCCTTAACGCGCGGCCTGTGCTGCCAGTTCTTCGCGGGTGCTGCTGATGACGGCACCGGCCTTGAGCAACTCACTGACGGCCTGTACGCCGCCCTCCTCGGTAATACCCCGGCACGCCGGCAGGTGCAGGACCACTTCCAGGCCGGCCTTGAGCAGTTGCAACGCGGTGGTCTTGACGCAGTAGTCCAGGGCCAGGCCGCCGACGATCACACGCCTGACGCCTGTGGCGTTCAGGTACTCGATCACGCCGGTGGACAGCTTGTCGTGCAGGTCGTGGTAACACGCGCCGTAGGGGTGCAGGTCGGGTTCGACGCCTTTCCAGATGAAGTAATCGTAGTCATACGGGGTGGGCAGCTCGTCGAGCAAGGTGAAGCCTTCGGTGCCGGGTACGCAGTGGCTCACCCAGGTCACATCGGCATGGGCCAGGCCGGTGGGCCGCAGCATCTCGCTGTGCTGGGTGACCACCCAGGGCGCGTGCGGGGTGTGGGCGTCCTTGCTGCCGACACGGTGGCCGGCGAGGCTTGCCATGAAGTTCAGCTCGGCACCGATCTGGTCGCCCCCGGCCACTGGTAACTCAGCGGGGCACAGCGGCGTAAAGCTCTTCTGGGCGTCGACGTCGAATGAAGCAATGGCAGTTTTCGCGAGTGTCATGGCAGCTCTCCTGTGGCCTGAAAAAAAAGTACACGTCATGTACTTTCATTGCAAGAAACATTTATTTATCTATCCTGGAGCCAGTACATGACATATCTGTTCGATTCGTTAGACTGTGCCCACCGCTGTTTAGAAGGACGTCACATGACACTTAGCGCCTACCTCCATACCGTCGACCTGTGTGTGTTGTTTTACTGCCGCACCTCCAGCCAATTGCAACTGCTGCTGAACAAGCGCGAAGCCGAACCGTTCGCTGGGCATTGGGCGTTACCCGGCGTAGTGGTGAATGGCGGCGTGCAAGATCTGAGCCTCCAGGATGCGGTGGAGCGTTTGCGTGCAAGCGACAAGGTCGGCCTGGACCTGGCCTGGAGCGAGCAAGTGGGCACGGTGGGGGATGCGTTTCGTGATCCGCGGTGCTGGTCGTCGTCCACGTACTACCTGGCGATTGCCACGGATGAAGTGACGCTGGGTGAGCATCAGGGCTGGTTTTCGCTGGCGGCGGTTGCGGACGGGAGCATCAAGCTGCCGTTCGATCACAACAGCATCGTGGCCGCCGTGCAGGAACGCTTGTTCTCCAAGTCGCTGTACAGCAGCTTGCCGTTGATGTTCCTGGGCGATGAATTCAGCGCGCCCGAAGCGACCACGATCTTTTCCCTGGTGCTCGCGCGCCCGGTGTTGAAGACCAGTATTCGCCAGCGTTTGTTGAAGCTGACTGAGGCACGGTATTTACGCGAGACGGGGCGCAAGAAGAATGGCGAAGGCGGCCGGCCCCAGGCGACGGTGGAGGTTTTGAAGCCTGGGGAGATCTACTTCTTTGATCGCAGCTTTGCCGACTAGCCTCGCTCTAAAGAATAAAGCACATCAAATGCTCCGCATATGACGCTAGTTCATCCAGTTGCCGCCATCCACGTTGTACGTTTGCGCCACAACATAGTCAGCGTCTTTGGAAGCCAGGAAAACCGCCATTCCCGTCAAATCCTCCGGCGTGCCCATCCGCCCAAACGGCACCTCATCCCCTACCCGCTTCTTTTTCTCGCCTGGCGCCAGCCCTTCATGCTTGGCGAAGAGCGCATCCACCCCGTCCCAATGCTCACCCTCCACCACACCCGGTGCAATGGCGTTGACGTTGATCCCTTGCTTGATCAGGTTCAACCCTGCCGATTGCGTCAGGCTGATCACCGCTGCCTTGGTCGCGCAGTAGATCGCCACCAGCGGCTCGCCCCGGCGCCCGGCCTGGCTGGCCATGTTGATGATCTTGCCGCCGTGGCCCTGGCTGATCATCTGCCGCGCGGCGGCCTGCAGGGTGAAGAGTGTGCCGGCGACGTTGATCGAGAACAGCCGTTCGAAGCTCTCGCGGGTGATGTCGACGATGGGCGCCAAATCGAACAGCGCGGCGTTATTGACCAGAATATCCAGCTTGCCGGCCTCGGCCACCACGGCAGCAATTGCATCGTCGATGGAGGCTTGGTCGGTGACATCCATCTCTACCGCGTAAGCCTGTGGGCCCAACTCGGCGGCCGTGACCTGGGCTTGTTGCAGGTTGATGTCGGCGATGGCGACCGTCGCACCTTCAGCGATGTAGGCCTGGGCAAACGCGCGGCCAATACCGCGCGCCGATCCGGTGATCAGCGCGCTTTTACCTTCGAGACGTTTCATGAAAATGTCCTGTAGAAATTACTTCGGATAGCCGGCGCGTTTCATCTCGCGCTCGGCAGTGGACTGCGCTTGAAGCAAGGCCTGGTCAACCGACATACCGCCAGTCAGCGCCGCCGAGAACAACTTGCCGACCGAGGTGCCGATGGCCTGGAACTCGGGAATGGTCACGTACTGGATGCCCACATAGGGCACCGGTTTCGCCGACGGATGCGCGGGGTCAGCGTGTTTCATCATCTCCAAAGTCACTTGGGCAAACGGTGCGGCTTTCAAATACGCCTCGCTGTAGGTGGACTGGCGGGTGCCTGGCGGTACGTTGGTGATGCCTTCTTTGTCAGCGACGAGTTGGATGTAGTCCTTGGAGGTGGCCCACGTGATAAAGGCCTTTGCGGCGTCCTTGTGCGTTGAGGTAGCCGGAATGGCCAGGGACCAGGCGTAGAGCCACGAGGAGCCTTTATCCGTGACTTCGGTAGGCGCGGCGGCGAAACCTACGCTGTCGGCGACCTTACTTTGAGTGTTATCCGTGGTGAAGGAACCGGCCACGCTGGCATCGACCCAGATCGCACATTTGCCACTGTTGAACAGCGCCAGGGTCTCGTTGAAACCGTTGCTGGAAACACCCGGCGGGCCGTATTGCTTGAGGGTGTTGACGTAGAAGTTGGCGGCCGCTGTCCACTCGGGGCTGGTCAGCTCGGGCTTCCATTGCTCGTCGAACCAGCGTGCGCCAAAGGCATTGGCCATGGTGCTCAGCAAGGCGATGTTCTCGCCCCAGCCGGCCTTGCCACGCAGGCACATGCCGTATTGGCCTTTGTCCTTGGCGGTGAGCTTGGCGGCGAACTCGCCGAGCTGGCTCCAGGTCGGGTGCGTGGGCATACTCAGGCCGGCTTGCTGGAACAGATCGGTGCGGTAGTAGGTCACCGTGCTTTCGCCGTAGAACGGCAAGGCGTAGAGGGTGCTGTTGACCGACAGGCCCTGGCGCACCGAGGGGAAGATATCATCGGCGCCGTAATCGGCCGGCAATTGGGTCAGCGGTTCCAGCCAGTGCTTGGCGCCCCACAATGGAGTTTCGTAGGTGCCGATGGTGAGCACGTCGAACTGCCCGCCCTGGGTGGCGATATCGGTGGTGAGGCGCTGGCGCAGGACGTTTTCCTCCAGCACTACCCACTTGAGCTTGATATCCGGATGCTGTGCTTCGAACACCTTGGACAGGCGCTGCATGCGGATCATGTCGCTGTTGTTGACCGTAGCGATGGTGACGGTGTCGGCGGCATAACTGGGCATGGCCAGCGCCAGGCCTGAAAGCAGGAACAACGCTTGCGGGAGCTTGAACATAGCGGTTTCTACCTGTTGTTTTTGTTGTTGAGGGCCGATTACAGCAGCTCCTCCAGGCCCTCCACAAACGCGTGACGAATGCTCGACTGGTACTTTTTTAACCTTTGGCTCGAAGTTAAAAAAGTATCAGTGCCAAGCGAAACCGGGGGTAGCGCTCCCACGGCCGAGGCGCGTATTTTGGATCGATTCCAAGAATCATAAGAAGCCTCCCATGCCTGTCAGCCGCGCCAAGCTGTTCGAGCACCGCCCCGCCGAGCTGGAAGTGATCCTGCCCGAACCGAACCACTGCTTCCGTTGGTTCGAACACGACTACCCCTATGATTTGGCGCGCTGGAACCACCACCCCGAATTTGAAATCCACCTGATCCGCCAAGGCAGCGGCAAACTGGTCGCCGGCGACTACATCGGTGCGTTCGGTGCCGGGCACGTCGCCTTGATCGGCCCCGACCTGCCCCACGACTGGATCGGCGAACTGGCCCCTGGTGAGTACCTGACCGGCCGCGATGTGGTGCTGCAATTCGACGGCGCCGCCCTCCTCGCCCTGCGCAAGACCCTGCCTGAACTCGGCGACTTGCAGCCGTTGTTCGAGCACGCCCGACGCGGCCTCGAATTCACTGGCGAGACGGCGCTACAGGCCGCGCGTCTAATGGAAGACATCGGGCGCGCCCATGGCCTGCAACGGTTGGTCCTATTCCTGCAACTGCTCGACAGCCTGAAGAACGCCCCGACGCCGCAGGTCAAGGCGCTGGCCAGCCCCTGCTACGCGCCTACCCTGGACGCCCGCAGCGCCGAACGCATCAACAAGGCATTCGACTATCTGATGCGCGAGCTGACCGGCGATGTGCGTCTTTCGGTGATCGCGCAGCAACTGGAAATGAGCGAACCAGGCTTTTCGCGCTTCTTCAAGCGCAACACCGGCCATGGTTTTATCGACTTGATGCGCAAGTTTCGCGTGCAGCGCGCCTGCCGCTTGTTGCTGCAAAGCGATATGTCGGTGGCGGACATCTGTTTTGAAGTGGGCTACGCCAACCTGTCCAACTTCAACCGGCACTTTCGTATCGAGATGGACCAGACGCCGAGTGACTATCGAAGGGAAACCGCGATGCATTTGTTTAACCGAATCGAAAAAATGACACCCCGTCAATTCTGACCAAAAGGTTGACTAATCCCGGTTTTTTTCAGGCTGATCAATTGATTGAGCAAAGTTGGTACAGCCTGTGCAAACGTTTGCGGAACGAACTTGCCAGCCAAGTTCTTCCTCACCCGAGGAATCGGGTTCAAACCGCGTACGAATAGGGATTTTCAATGCAACCCACCTCAAGGCGTCCTGCTCCCTTTGGTGTTTCCTTGCTACTGGCCGCCGTTACGGGAGTACTCAGCGTGCCCATTTTGGCGCAGGAAAAACCCATGGATGACTCAGCACAGGGCGAAACCCTTAGCCCAAAAACCAAGATCCCTGAAGCCAGCCCGGCAAAAAATAGCCCGTACCTGTCGGACTGGTTCAACCAGGACCTGACATTGATCGGCAGCAAAGACATCAGCTTCGGCCCCAAGCCACAGGATGATGTCTACCTGGAATACGAGTATTTCGGCCGCAAAGGGCCATTCGAGCTGTACGGATACATCGATGTGCCGAAGATCCTCACCATCGGTAACAGCAATGACAAGGGCGTGTGGGACCACGGCTCGCCGGTATTCATGGAGCACGAGCCGCGTATTTCCATCGACTACCTGGCAGGCCGCAGCCTGGCCATCGGGCCGTTCAAGGAATGGTACGTGGCGTTTGACTGGATCTACGATCACGGCAGCCGCAAGGAAAACCGCGCCAACACACTGTACAGCGGCCTGGGCACTGACATCGACACCCACTCGCGAGTGAACCTGTCGGCTAACTTCTACGGGCGTTACCAGTGGGAAAACTACGGTGCCAGCAATGAATACTCATGGGACGGTTACCGCGCGCAAATGAAGTACATCGTGCCCATCAGCAAGTTCGACAACGGTGCTTCACTGACCTATATCGGCTTCACCAACTACGATTTCGGCTCAGACCTGCACAAGGACAACCCGGCGCGCACCGCCAATTCCCTGGTGGCCACCAACGTGCTGCTGTATTCGTTCACCCACCTGCGTTTCACCTTGGTCGGCCGCTACTTTCACAACGGCGGCAACTGGGAAGACGGCAGTGAGTTGAATTTCGGCGAGGGCAACTTCCGCGCCCGCTCCGACGGCTGGGGCTATTACGCCGGCGTCGGCTACCAATTCTGATAAAGGAGCATTAGATGAATACGCTGACTCGCTTTTCAATCGCCGCGGGCCTGGCCGTACTGCCTCACGTGGCAATGGCTGACACGCCGACGCCGATCAAACCCAAAGTGATGTTGATCACCATGTTCGCCCCCGAGGCACAAACCTGGATCGATCGCCTGGAACTCAAGCAGGAAGTGCGCGTACCGGGGCTGTCCGCCGAATACCCGGTGATCCGCTGCAACACCCAGGACGTGTGCCTGCTGGTCACCGGCATGGGTCAGACCAATGCCGCCGCGTCCACGCTGGCCCTGGCCTTGTCACCCAAGTTCGACCTGCGCCAGAGCTACTTCCTGATCGCCGGGATCGCCGGCATCAGCCCCAAACATGGCACCATCGGCACCACCGCCTGGGCACACTACCTGGTGGAGTTCGGCACCCAGTGGGAGCTGGATTCGCGGGATGCGCCCAAGGATTGGCCGACCGGCTACATTGGCATCAACACCAAGGGCCCCAACGAGAAACCACCGCTGGACTATAAGACCGAAGTGTTCGAGCTGAACCCCAAGTTGCAGGCCAAGGCATATGCCTTGTCGCAAAAAGTTGAACTGACCGAAAGCAAGGCGTCCAGCGCCTGGCGCAAACACTACCCTGCCGCCCCGGCCAACCAGCCACCACAGGTCACCCGCTGCGACACCTTGGCGGGCAACACGTGGTTTTCCGGCACGCGCCTGAGCGAACGCGCGGAAGTCTGGACCCAGTTGCTGACGGACAACAAAGGCGAGTACTGCACCACCCAGCAGGAAGACAACTCCACCTATGAAGCGCTGTTACGTGCAAGCCGTGAGGGGTTGGTGGATATCCAGCGCTTGGCGGTTGTGCGTGCAGGTTCGGACTTCGACCGCCCCTATCCTGGCTACAGCGAAGTGGACAACCTGCTCAAATACGCGGATCAGGGCGGGTTCGTGCCAGCGCTGGAGAACCTGTATCGCACGGGCAACCCGCTGGTACAGGCGATCCTCAAGAACTGGTCAGCCTGGGAAAAAGGTGTTCCCGAAGCCTAGTGAAGATCAAACCGTATCAGGGCAGGAAGATGATTTTGTCCGCACTGCCTTGGTTCACGTGCTCATAGCACTGCAACCCATCAGCCAGCGCCACTTCACGCAGGCCGGTGGGCAGTGGCAGCAAGCCTTCATCAAAAAAGCGCCCGAACTGCCTCAGCATCACCGCGCACTGCTCGCAGTTGTAGAGCAACGAATTGATCCCCACCACCGAGCCGCCCTTGCGGTACAGGGCCAGGGCCGGCAGTTGTACATGGCCGTCCACCGGTGCCGCGATGATCGCGATGCGACCGAACGGCGCCAGGCCTGCCACGGCTGCCGGTAGCCAGAAACCGGTGGTGTCGAAGATCACATCGGCGCCACCCTTGAACACCGCATTGACCTGTGCACCCAATTCCTCCGGTTTACCCAGGGCAATCGCCTCAAAGCCCTGCGTCTGCAACACGTCGGCCTGCTCCGGCCGACGCACAGCGGCCAGTACCTGGGCGCCACGCACGTTCGCCAGGGCCAGGGTCGCGCTGCCCACGGCGCCATTGGCGCCGATGACCAGCAAGCGCGTGCCCTTGGTCACACCGCTGCGCTCCAGAGCGTCCCAGGCGGTGGTGTACGGCACGCCAAGACTGGCAGCCTGGGCGAAGCTCAAATGACCAGGCTTTTGCGCCACGCCCTTGGCCGACACGGTGAGGTATTGAGCGTGGGAACCGTCAGCAAAAAAACCGAGGTCGCGGCCGGTGCCCCAGACTTCCTGGCCGAGCAGTTCCTGCGGGCCTTGCACCACAACACCGGCGAAGTCGCGGCCGGGAATGCGCGGCAGCGTGGTGTAGGGGAAGCGACCAAGCACATTTTTGACGTCACTGGGGTTGAGGCCCGCGGCCTTGATCTGTACCAACACCTCACTGGCAGCCGGCACCGGGGTGGCAACGTCGACAAAGCTGAGGGCGGCGAGGTCGCCGGTGGCGGAAAATTGCAGTGCTTTCATAGCCGATATCCATCGAAGTGAAAAAACAGATCAAGACAACCAAGCGCCCATCATCTGCCGGCCCATGGGCCAGAGCTTTTCGCCGAGCAGCATGCCCATCAGGCCCACCAGGGCAATGGCCGGCGGCGCGGGCGAGCGGAAATCCAGGGCGCCATAGATCATGCCGACAAACAGGCCGATGGCGAGGGAAATCAGGTAGTTCATGGGGACGGCGCCTTATGGGTGGATGCGCTCAGTGTAGGGAGCACATTCCTGAAGCATCGACCAAGTGCTTCAGGATTTCGGCCAAACCTTCAGCCGACGTATTGCGAGGGTGCCACGCCAAGTTCGCGACGGAACATGTCGCTGAAACTGCTGGGCGAATAGCCAAGGGAGCGTGCGATAGCACTGACGGGCTGCCCCTGGATCAGCTCCGCCACCGCCGTAGCCAACTGCACCTGACGCCGCCATTCGGCGAAGCCCATGCCCAGGTGGTTCTGGAACAGGCGTGACAAGGTGCGCACGCTGGCTCCGGCCGTTTGCGCATGCTGCTCGAAAGGAGTCTCCAGGGAGGGCGCGGCCATGACCGCCTGGCAGGCGTTGATCAGCCGACGGTCCGCCGCCACCGGCATGGCGATGCGGATCTGCGAGCATCGCGCCCGTTGCAGTTCCAGCAAGGCCAGGCTGACCACGGCGTCGTAATACGCCGCATCGCCGCTATCGCCCTCCTCCACCAGCGTGACGATCAACTCACGCAGCAACCCACCGACTTCGATCACCTGCACCTGGCTGTCCAGCGTGGCTGCTAGCGCCGGTCGCAGGTAGATATTGCGCATCTGCAAATCCGAGACCACACGAATCCCATGCTCCACCCCGGGTGGCAGCCATACGGCACGCTGCGGCGGCACTACCAGGGCTTCGCGTGGCGTCTCGACCCACATCACGCCGCTCATGGCGTAGAGCAATTGGCCCCAATCGTGGCGATGGGGTTCAAAATACAACCCACGCGGATAGGTACGCGCCAGGGGCTGCACGGGGACGGCGTGATCACTGAGGTCGGGAGGCGCGGCCAGGGCCATGGGGGTGCACATCTATCAAGGGTGAGCCACCATGGTAATGACCACCGCTCGACAATCCGAATGAATTTTTTCGGCCAGCAGAGATCACTTGGTTATACATGGAGGGTTAATAAGCCAATGAATAATGCAAAATTGTTTGTGATCGACTACATCCTGCACGGTGAACCCAAGTCCTTCATCATCCGCCTGGAAAAGCTCGATATCCTGGAGGCCTGGCACTGGGCGAGTTGTGACGCAGGCATCGGCCGTATCGGCCGTTTCGCGCGCGAGCACGTCAAGAAGACCAGCCAGGAGCAGGCCGAGAAGTACGGCATCACTCATGTGCAATGGCGGCGCTCGGACGCGCGCGCCCAGGCTTGATCAGGGAGGGACAACCATGGTTTTACCTGTACAGGTTCGTGGCAAAGCGCGCATTGACTACACCCAGGACACCTTATTCGGGCCGATGGCCAAGCATGTCGAGTGCCAAGTGAGCCTGCAGCAGCAGCCCGGCTGGACGGTGCTGAAAGTATTCCAGCCGCTGCCGGCTGACTTGCACTCCGCGCAGACGGTGGTTTTTGCGTTGGAGGGGCGACGTACAAGCGGTGTGGTCAAAGGTAGGCAGCGCCTGTCCGACCATAGCCTCAGGCTTGAACTGGAAACCCACTAGCAGCAACAAAGCAGATCACTGTGGGAGCGGGCTTGCCTGCTCCCACAGTGTAACGGTGCTCAGCCATGCGTCGATTTGGCGCACTCACAGCCCGTAGCAGACGCACACGGTTCACCGTGCGCATGGTGCTCGGCACATCCCTGGCAGCAATAGCCCTTACCGTCTTTCATTACCGCGTCAACGCCCAATACGCACTTGCAGTGCGGGCAGGCACAGGTCTTATCTGGCATGGTCAGACTCCTTTTTCATGGTCGTCGCGGTGTGGCGACTGCCAGCACCTTAAGCAGTGACTGCCATTCGCCGGCGATGGTTCAAACCATCAGTCGGTGCGGGTATTGCTGCGGTACATGAACACCAGGGCCAGCGCCAGGCAGGCCATCGCCACAATCCGGCTGCCCGATAACTCGATGGCCGGGTTGCCCAGCCAGCCGAAGTTATCGATGAGCATACCCATGCCCAATTGCCCAAGGATCACCGCCACCGTCGCGACGGCCGTTCCGACGATGGGCACTGCGCCGACCATCACCATCATGTACACCACGCCGAACAACGCGCCGGTCAATTGCCATTTCGGCACGTCCAGCAAGCTCAAGGCCTGGGCCGGTTCGAAGAAGAAAATCAACAGCGCGGTCGTCAGGGCCCCCACTGCAAAGGTCAGCAAGCTACTGCGCAACACGCCCACCGCCTGGCCAAGGCGCCCGTTGATGGCAGCCTGCACACTCAACACCGCTCCAGCGGCAATCACTAGCACCAATAACAAAATCAGGTTCATCGTCTTACCCTCGCGCAATCAGAACAAGTGCCGCCACAATCAACGCCAGCGCTATCCAGCGCTCGCCATTGACGCGTTTGCGCGCTGTGCCGAACCAGCCGAAATGGTCGATTAGCACACTCTTGCCCACTTGCCCGGACAGAATCGCGATCATGGTCATGGCGATACCAATGTGCGGCGTAGCCAGGGTGAGTACGACGACGTACATAGGCCCCAAGAAGCCTCCGATCAACTGCCAGCGTGGCAAGTCGGTCAGCGCCGGCCCCTTTTGCGGGCCACTGAACAGCAGCAGCAAAAACAGAATCGCCGAACCCACACCAAAGATGCTCAACGTTGCCCACAAATGCCCCACCTGCACACCCAGTGGACCGAGCAAACCTGCCTCTACCGACAGGCCCATGCCCGCCAGGATCACCAGGGGCAACAACAGCAACCGTAGAAGGTTTTTTTTCGGCGTGGCCTGCGCCACACCCTCGATAGAACGTGCCTGCATACATCACCTGCGCTTCAGAAGGGAAACATGGCGCGCATTATCCAGTGGCCGTCCTGTGCGATAAATGGGAGCATGCCAACAACACCTTTGCGCAAAACGCACAACCTGGAGGCAGGATGCACGGTTTGAATGAACTGAGTTTCAAGGCGCTGCGCCTCTTCGTCGCGGTACTGGACCTCGGCAGCTTTTCCGAAGTGGCGCGGCGTGAGGGCCTGGCGCCTTCGTCTATTTCCCGGCAAATACAGCTGATGGAACAGGCGTTGGGGCAGCAGTTGCTGTACCGCCACACCCGGGCGGTCAGCCCTACCGAAGCCGGACGACTGCTCGGACGGCATGCACGCCTGGTGCTGGAGCAGTTGGAAGCTGCAAGCCAAGCCCTGCAAGAGCAGGAAAGCGAACCCAGCGGCCTGGTGCGCATCAATGCGCCCATGGTATTCGGCCAGCGTCACCTGTCACCGTGGCTGGGCGAGTTATGCCGGCGCTATCCGAAACTGCAACTGGATATCCAGCAAACCGATACGTTCGTCGACCCGCTGCAAGACGGCACTGACCTGCTGTTCCGCATTGGTGTGCTCAACGACTCCAGCATGCAGGCGCGCATCTTCGCGCCCCAACGCTTTCGCATCGCCGCAAGCCCGGCCTACCTGGCCAGGCACGGAACGCCCCAACATCCCGACGAACTGATCAACCACCAGTGCCTGGCCTACAAAGGCATCACCGGACAACAACGCTGGTTCTTCCGCCGGGGCCAGGGCGACTGGACGCCTTATAGCGTCAAGGGCCCGATCACCGGCAACCACGCCGATACCCTGACCCACGCTGCCGAACAAGGTCTCGGGCTGGTGGTGTTTCCTTCCTGGTTGATCGGCGAAGGCCTGCGTGCCGGCACCTTGCAGACGGTGCTCACGGAATACGAAGTGGCTACCACCTTGGAACCGCAGCAGATCGCGGCAGTATGGCCAGGGAGCCGGCGCATTTCACTGAAGGTGCGCACAGTGATTGATTACTTCGTGGAGTGTTTTGGGGTAGTGCCATATTGGGATCGGTGAGCGATACAGCGCGTGAGGAGCGTACCTACGCAGAAAGTTTTCTTACTGGAAAAAGTAGGTCCGTTCTGATTTTTCGGGCCAGCATTTCTCTGCTCGACGCGCTGCGGCAGACTTCGCTGACATCTTTTTGGAGAACTGCCATGGACGTCATATACAACAAAAAATCGCGCTCTGAGCGGGTCGCTTCAGCCAGTGGTAGGGCGGTCTTTGATAGCGAACCTAGTGTTGGCTATATTTGGCCAAAATATGGGGATAACCACATGATTATTGTTCCTTTGGGCGAAGCGAAAAATAATCTGTCAAAACTGGTTGATCAGGCCGCTGCTGGCAAAGTCATCACGATTGCTAAGCATGGACGTGCGATGGCCCAACTTGTCCCCGTGGGCAACGCCAAAGGCCGGAGAATTGGGGCCATGAAAGGCAAACTCGTCATACCCAAAGACTTCGACGCACCGTTACCTGACGATCTACTGGATGCTTTCGAAGGCAACCAAGCATGAGAGTGCTGCTCGATACCCATATCCTGCTTTGGACACTGACAGATGCTCCCAAGCTATCGAGCAAAGCCAAAAAGCTGATTGAGGATGCTGCAGATATTTACATCAGCGCTGCAACATTCTGGGAGATGGCAGTCAAGGTCGGGTTAGGGAAACTCACTGTCGATCTGGAGGAAATCCGTTGGTACTGCCAGGAAAGCGGGTTCGTCGAACTGCCCATCACTTCAGAACATGCCATTGCGGTGAAGGATCTCGAGCACGATCACAAGGACCCCTTTGATCGGCTCATCGTTGCGACGGCCGTGAGCGAACCGATGACGTTATTGACGGCCGACCCGCAGGTCGCCCAGTACACGTCCTTGGCGATCCTGGTGTAGAAACTCGCAATGGCTGCACAGCGCCAATCAAAACACCCACTGCGCAATCAACCACGCATTCGCCCCACTGATCACCGCAAACAGGAACCACGCCAGCAACCGCGTCGGCAGCCGATTCACGAACGGCCCCATCAGTTGCTTATCGCCGGTCATGCGAATCAGCGGATACAGCGCAAACGGCAGTTGCAGGCTGAGTACCACTTGGCTGAGGATCAATAGCTTGCCGATGGCATCGTCGCCCATCAGCCATACCCCGAGAAACGCCGGGATCAGCGCCAGCCCACGAGTGATCAGGCGCCGCTGCCAGCAAGGAATGCGCAGGTTGAGGTAGCCCTCCATGATCACCTGCCCGGCAATGGTGCCGGTAAACGTAGAGCTTTGACCGGAAGCCAGCAGGGCCACACCAAACAGGATGCTCGCAAACGCGCCACCGACCAGCGGGTCAAGCAGGTGGTAGGCGTCCTGGATCTCGACTACGTCGGTGTGGCCGGTCTTGTGGAACGCGGCAGCGGCGAGTACCAGGATCGCAGCGTTGACCAGCAGGGCCAGGGCCAGCGAACCGATGGTGTCGATGCGTGCCAGCTTGACCGCATCCTGTTTGCTGGCGAGGTCCTTGCCGATCATGCGGGTTTGCACGATCGAGCTATGCAGGTAAAGGTTATGCGGCATCACCGTGGCACCGAGAATACCAATTGCCAGGTACAACGGCGCGGCATCGCTGATGGCCGACAGTGAAGGCGTAAAACCACTGAACACGTCCGGCCAGTAGGGCTTGATCAGTACCAGTTCAATAAAGAAACACACGCCAATGGTCGCCACCAACGCCAGCATGATCGCTTCCAAGCGGCGGAAACCCCGGTTTTGCAGGGCCAGGATCAACAATGTGTCAAAAGCGGTGATCACAATGCCAGTGGTCAGCGACACGCCAAGCAGCAGGTGAAACGCCAAGGCGCAGCCCAGCACTTCGGCCAGGTCGGTGGCGATGATGGAGATTTCTGCCAACACCCACTGGGTGCGGGCGGATCGCTTGCTATAGCGTTCACGGCACAGTTGCGCGAGGTCCTTGCCGGTGGCGATGCCCAAGCGCGAGCACAGGCATTGCACCGCCATCCCTGCCAGGCTGGCCAGCAGCACGACGAAGAGCAGGTTGTAACCGTAACGCGAGCCGGCCTCGATGGCCGTGGCCCAGTTGCCTGGGTCCATGTAGCCGATAGAGATCAGCAGGCCTGGGCCGGCGAACATCAGCACGCGCTTGAAGAACGAAGCCTTGGGATCAACGGCGACGGAGCCGGCCACTTCCGGCGGGCAAAACGGGGCGGTAGCGATTTTTGGCAGGCTGAATTTCACGCGGTATCCCAGGCAAACATACTCGATAGAGGCGCAGCTTATCAGTCAGACGCAACCGTGCGCATCACCGTCTCCCGCGGCAGATCGAACGCTTCGACAACGTGCACCACCAGGTCCATCTCCTGGCTCATTGCTTCACGCTCCATGCGCTGGCGGATCAAACCAATCACCAGCACCGCCAGGGTGGTGATCGAATACGCAGGGCCGGAAAACGCGCGGACACCGCTCACCAGCAGCATCGCCGCTGCCACAGCCTGGCCCACCACCGGAATCGCCGTGGCTGCACCACGGCGCAGGATAAACCCGGTCAGCCCGGCCAACGCCGTACCACTCAACGCCGTGGTGGCTGATCGGCCAACATCGAAACGGCTGAACAGCCCCTGCTCCTTTTGCGCGGCCGCCTTGAGCTCCGCGTCGAACACCTGCCGGTCAGCGTTACTGAGTTTGTCTTTATATTGTTCGATGAGTTTTTCCGCAACCTGGGCTTCCAGGTCTGCCAATTCGACGGTATCGAGAGGTCCGTCAAACTTGATCCCCAACCGCTGCACCACATCTTCGGCGACCTGGCGGTAACTCACGCCATGGCCGCGGGCCAGGTTCATAAAGGTATCGCCGCCCATGCGTTGCAACTCGATGGCCAATTTGAGTGGCTCGCGCACGGTGGCGTCGATTGAAGCGCTGCGCTTTTGCGCCATCAATTCAGCAAGGAACTTCAATTCTTCCGGCCGTGCCTGCACCAACGCCGGGAACAGTTCTGCGTCCTCTTCGGCAAAACGTACCTCAGTGCTGCGTTGATCGGAACGGATCATGCCGCGTCGCTCGTGCAACAGGTCGGTGTACTGCACTACCGTCCGCAACTGCGGCCAATAGGCGGCGTGGTCGAAAGTTGCCAGGTGCACATTGGTAACCTTGGCCTTGAGCGCTGGCGTCACCGGGATCGCATGGCGGCCGATGCAACGTTCGGTATCCGGTTTCATCGCCAGGGCCCAGTCTTTGCTGGAGTGGCAGTTGATTACGCGCCCCTTGAGGGGTGCCGAGACTTCATCCCACGGGCTCGATGTGCAGATCGCGCCGCCCATCAACAACAGGTTGTCCAATGGCAGTTCGCGGGCAGTTTCAGGGCTGGCCAACAGGCTCTTGACCAGAATGCGCGCGCCCAGGGAATGGCCGATCAGGTTTATACGCCGTATTTCAAGGGATTCACCGTGCAAGTAGCTGGCGAGTTCCGGCAACAGGCTCCTGGCGACTTCGTCCACCCGGGCCTCGACGCTTTTGTAGTGATCGAGGAAATAAGCAATCGCCTTGCCCACCCCCACAGTCGCCGCGCCCAGGTTGACGCCGCTGAGCATCGCGCCCAGTACATCCTTGAAGGGAGCAAACAGGTTTTCCAGGAAATGCCCTGCCGGCCAGAACAGCATCAGGTTGGTCGAGCCTTCGATACCCGCCAACTGCGCCTGGAAGCTGCCCAATTGTTGCCGATTGAAGAACGCCGAATAACCGTGAACGTAGAGATTGAGCACATCGCCCTGAGGCTCGCCACACAGTACGAACGTGGGTTTGCGGGTGCGGTGCATTTCATCCCACTGGTGCTGCATGGGGCGGTGACTCCTAGTGAAAAGGAATGGCGATAGTAACAAAGGGTGAGGCTCAATGCCGTTGCACGCGCTGCAAAAACACAATTTTCGACATGTAAAAAGCGCTCTAATAACCGTCTATTGATTGGCTTTAAAGATCCTGGAGTTCGCAATGCCCCATGAAGGCAACCTGTTACAAGCAGCCGTGGTGTTCCTGCTCGCCGCCGTGCTGACCGTGCCCCTGGCCAAACGCCTGCAACTGGGCGCGGTGCTGGGCTATCTGTTTGCCGGCGTGATCATTGGCCCGTCGGTGCTCGGCCTGATCGGCAACCCGCAAAGCGTCGCACAATTCTCTGAACTGGGCGTGGTGTTGCTGCTGTTCATTATCGGGCTGGAACTGTCACCCAAGCGTTTATGGGTGATGCGCAAGGCGGTGTTTGGCGTTGGCCTGGCCCAGGTGATGTTCACCGGTCTGGTGATGGGCGTGGTGGCCTTGTGGCTGTTTGGCCAGTCGTGGAACAGCGCCATCGTGCTCGGCCTGGGCCTGGCGCTCTCGTCCACCGCGTTCGGCCTGCAAAGCCTTGCCGAGCGCAAGGAGCTGAACCAACCACACGGTCGCCTGGCGTTTGCCATTCTGTTGTTCCAGGACATCGCTGCGATCCCGCTGATCGCCATGGTGCCGCTGTTGGCCGGCAGCGATCACCCCACCACGGAAGCCCAGGGCCTGCAGCATGTATTACAGATCCTCGGCAGCATCGCCGTGGTAATCATCGGCGGTCGCTACCTGCTGCGGCCAGTGTTTCGCATCGTCGCCAAGACCGGCCTGCGCGAAGTGTCCACCGCGACGGCGTTGCTGGTGGTGATCGGTACAGCCTGGTTGATGGAACTGGTGGGCGTGTCCATGGCCCTGGGCGCCTTTCTCGCTGGTTTGCTGCTGGCGGATTCGGAGTACCGCCACGAACTGGAATCCCAGATCGAACCGTTCAAGGGCCTGCTGCTGGGCCTGTTCTTCATCAGCGTGGGCATGGGCGCAAACCTCAGTCTGCTACTGAGCTCGCCATGGGTGGTGATCGGGCTGACGTTGCTGCTGATCGGCTTGAAACTGCCGCTGCTGTACGCCGTCGGCCGGCTGGTGGGCGACCTCAACCGCGAAAGCGCCCTGCGCCTGGGCGTGGTGCTGGCGGCCGGGGGTGAATTTGCTTTTGTCGTGTTCAAGATCGGTCGCGACCAAGGCCTATTCGAACCTCATCTCTATGATGTGCTGGTGCTGACCATCACCCTCTCCATGGCCGTAACGCCGCTGCTGTTGCTGGTGTGCCCGAAGCTGTTCAAGCCCAAGGTCAAGCCGGTGGAAGTGCCCGAGGAATACAGCGCCATTGAAAGCGACGCACCGCGCGTGGTCATTGCCGGCATGGGCCGCATGGGCCAGATCGTCGCGCGGATCCTGCGCGCGCAGAATATCTCGTTTATCGCCCTGGACACCTCGGTAGAGACCATCGAACTGACCCGCAGCTTCGGTGGCATGCCGGTGTTCTACGGTGACCCGCAACGCCCGGAGATCCTGCATGCGGCCAAGGTCGACCAGGCGGAATTCTTTGTGATCGCCATGGATGACCCGGAGATAAACATCAAGACTGCCGAACAGGTGCGCAACCTCTACCCGCACATGAAGATCATCGCCCGTGCGCGTAACCGCCAGCACGTACACCGCCTGGTGGACCTGGACGCCTCACCGATTCGTGAGACGTTCTACTCCAGCCTGGAAATGAGCCGTCGCACCCTGGTCGGCCTGGGCTTGAGCCAGGCTCAGGCCGATGCGCGCATCACACGCTTCAAGAACCACGACCTGCAAGTGCTGGCCGCGCAACACGCGGTGTACGACGACGCTGCCAAGGTGATGCAAACGGCCCAGGAAGCGCGGGCGGAATTGGCGCGCCTGTTTGAGATGGATCGACTTGAGGAAGAGTCCGACAAGGCGTGAGGCTATCGGTGAACGATCTTGCGAAAATTCTGACAGAATATGCCGCAATTTCGTTCATCCCTGGAGCGCTTCATGGCCACTTTCACCAAGACCGTCGCCCTGCTGGTCCTCGCGCTTTCTGCCGGCAGTGTCTTCGCCGCCGCCAAGCCGACCACACAGACCATCTCCACACTGGGCGGGAAGTTCACCTTCAAGCTGCCCAGGGCCTATACCGCCGACACCTTGCCGGCTGGCAAGGCGGATGATGGAACCGCCGACACCCAAGGCACGATGTACGCCAACCAGACCACGAAAAGTGTGGTGATCGTCGCCGAAACGGTGCGTGCAGACGGGGTAACCATTAGGGATAACGACGCGCAGTTCCTCGATGGCGCCGTGGCCGGATTCGTCAAGGACCAGAGCGCAGCACTGCCTGACTTCAAGAAGCAGAGCGAGAAGAAGCTGAACGTCAAGGGCCTGGGCCTGCGCCAAGTGGACAGCACCGCGACCCAGGGTGGTGGCAAGACGCTGCAATCCACATTCCTCGGTGGCTCGGGAAATCATTTGCTGGTGATCCAGGCGATTTCGCGGGCGGATGATGCCAAGGGGCATGCGGCGCTGGTGAAGCAGATTACAGGCGGTAAGTAACCCGATTGCCCAATCAACACAAAACCAATGTGGGAGCAGGCAAGCCTCCCACATTTTTTAACCGCGTTTACCTCAGGCTTTTTTCCAGCCAAACCTTCAAGTCCTGCACTTCCGACTCACTGACAGTGTGGTTCATCCCCGGATACCCATGAAACTCCGGCTTCAACCCGAGCCCCGTCAACACCTCATTCGCCCGGGTCGCCGAGGCATACGGCAGCGCCTGGTCCAAGGTGCCGTGGCCAATAAAGATCGCCAGCTTGCCCAATGACTCATCCGGTTTCAGCTCAGCTTTGAGCACCGGCAACACACTGCCACTCAACGCCGCAATCCCTCGCACCAGCTGCGGGTCACGCAACGCCACCTCATACGACATGATCGCGCCCTGGCTGAAACCAATCAGGAACACGCGATCACTCTGGGTGTGGTACTTGGCAGTGGCTTTGCCGACGAAGTCCTTGATCAGCCCCGCACTGCGCTGAAGATCGGCCGTTACACCATCGTAATCGCCGTCACCGGGCGTCTTGGTAAACCAGCGGAATCCATTCGGATCGACCGGCATGGGCGCCCGAACCGACAAGTAAGTCCACGTGGACGGCAGCGCGTCCTTGATGCCAAACAGGTCTTCCTCGTTACTGCCAAAGCCGTGCAGGAAAATCACCAGCGGCTGGTTGCGCGCATCACCCTGGGTCTGTTCCAGGTACGACAACGGCAAGTCGGTGTGCAGCGTATCGTCGGCATGAGCGGCACCGGCTAGCAGGGTCAGCGCCAGGGCAAACAGTTTAAGCATGGGACGTTACCTCAGGGTTTGCGTAGCAAATAAGTGTCCATGATCCAGCCATTTTCAAGGCGCGCGGCCTTGCGCACCCGTTGGATTTCTTCGGCCACCTCATTCACCTTGCCGCTGATCAGGATCTCGTCCGGCGTGCCGAGGTAGGCGCCCCAATAGATGTCCAGATCCTGATCGGCAACGCTGCGGTAGGAATCTTCGGCGTCAAGCATGACCACCAGGGTGTCGGCATCACTCGCCTGCCCCGCTGCCAGACGGCGCCCGGTGGTGATCTCAACGGACTTGCCGATGCGGTTCAACGGCACCTTGTGCTGGGCGGCCAGGGCCTGCACGCTGGTGATACCGGGGATGACTTCGAACGCGAAGGTGCAGCGACCACTGGCCAAAATCGCCTGCAGAATGCGGATGGTGCTGTCGTACAGCGCAGGATCGCCCCAAGCCAGGAAAGCGCCCACTTCACCGTCGGCCATTTCCTCATTGATCATGCGCTCGAAAGTCTGCTGCTTGTCGCGGTTGAGGTCCTGCACGGCGGTGGTGTAGTCGATATCGCCGCGCACACGCTCGGGGCAATCGGCCTCGACGAAGCGGTAGCCAGGCTCGGTGATGTAGGTCTCGCAGATCTCGCGACGCAGGTCGATCAACTTGTCTTTGCTCTGGCCCTTGTCCATCAGGAAAAACACGTCGGTGCGGTTGAGCGCCTTCACGGCCTGCATCGTGATGTAGTCAGGGTTGCCGGCGCCAATGCCGATGATCAGGATGCGTTTCATGGGTAGCTCTCAGTGCGGGGCGTGGATTTTGCCATGTTCAGGCGTCTAGGCGTGAGTTTCCAGGCGCAGGCGCCAGACCGTATTGAAGCGCAGCTCCGTGGTGGACAGCGGCTCGACGTCGATACGGTAGAACATCGAGAGCCGAAACTGCATGACGTACAGCATTGCGGCGCGGATCACAAAGGGGTGGGTGATGGCGACGATATGGCCGGGTTGGGTTTCGAGGGATTTCATCCACTGCGCGACACGCGTGCAAACATCCTCCACTGACTCGCCGCCATGGGGTGCGCACGCGCTGTCAGTGAGCCAGGTGTTTAACTGATCGCCATTCAGTTGGCTGATGGCCTGGCCTTTCCACTGGCCGAAATCAGCGTCACGCAGGGCGTCTTCGACTCCTGCGTCACCGCCGAACAAGCCGGCTGTCTGCCGTGCGCGTATTTCCGGCCCGCACAACAAACGCCGGGGTTCCTTATAACGCCCGGCGAGGGAAAGTGCCGCCCCCTGCCAATCCATCGCCACCGCCTCGTCGTCCGGAAAACGCCCGCGCTTTTGCAGAGGCGTGGCGGCATGGCAGATGAGTGTCAAACGGGTGGCCTGGATCACAGATTGTTTCAACGACAAGGATAAGGCCACCAAGACTGGCGCAGTTATCGCTAGGGCGCAACGCCTTGTGCCAGATAGAGCACCTGATAGCCCGTGCCTGGATGCTCGGCATCCAGCGTCTTGGCCGACAGCGTAAACCGTACCCACCGCCACGCTTGCACGTCCAGCGCGAGGAGCACCGCGAACGTGTCGTTGCTCTCAGCCAATTGCTGATTCCGTCGTTTCTCATCGGCCAATATGCCCGCGCGGTCCGCGCCAGGCGCCAGCGGCCATTCCTCCCGATACAAACTCAGCGCGTTCCGCGCCGGGCCGCGTTGTACATCCAGCGGCAGCCAACTCTCGATATGCGGACGACCGAAGCTGTCGAGCACTTTCTGGAAACGCTCCCCCAGCAAGAAGTCAGCGGCCTGCAACGGGTCGGCCCACAGGTACACCGAGGAATACACATTGCCGCCAGTCTCCTGGGCGATAAACGCCTTGAACAGCAACCCTTCGGCGTGATCCCACAACGGCCCCAACTGCGCGGCGCGTCGGCGAATCACGTTCATGTCATAGTCGGCGGGCAAGCGGTGTGAATATTGTTTGGCGAACATAAAAAAGCTCCCTGGCAAGATGAGGTTCCAGCTTGCGCACCCGTGATGATTTCAACAAGATATGAGCCGATATAGGTGCAATAAGGATCCGATATGACTGACGTGCTCAAACCTCTGGATATCGACACTGTGCACGCCTTCGTACTGGTGGCGGATTTCGCCAGTTTCACCCGTGCCGCCGAGGCCCTCGACACCTCCCAGGCCGCGATCAGCCTTAAGCTCAAGCGCCTTGAAGAGCGCCTCGGCTATCGCCTGCTTGAGCGCACGCCACGGCACGTGCGGCTGTCGCCCCAGGGCGAGCAGTTCATCGTGGCCGCGCGTGCGCTGCTCAATGCCCATGAACGCGCGCTGGGCGACATGGGCTCCCACGCACCGCGTCGCTTGGTGATCGGCATCAGCGACCACGTCGCCGGCCCGGACTTGCCGACCTGGCTCAGCCGCCTGGCCGCCTATGACCCTTTGGTGATCCTCGAAGTCCGCATCGCCTCCTCCCGCGACCTGGTCGCCGCCTTCGATCGCAACGAACTGGACGCGGTGATCGTACGCAACGAGGGCGACCGCCAGGACGGCGAAGTGTTGGTGGTGGAACGCTTTGGCTGGTTCGCTGCGCCCACCTGGCAACATAGCCCCGGCAAGCCTCTGCGCATGGCGACCATGGCCGCGCCCTGCGGCGTTCGCCACTTGGCCACACGCGCACTGGACGCGGCGCGCATCGACTGGACCGAAGTATTCGTCGGCGGCGGTGTGATGGCCGTGGGGGCGGCAGTCAGCGCCGGCCTCGGCGTAGCCGCCCTCGCCCACCGCGTGGCACCCGCTGGCGCGGTGGAGGTGAGCGAGCAATATGGGTTGCCGGCGTTGCCCGTGAGTGAAGTGGTGCTTTATAGCCGGATCAGTGACGCACGCTCCAGGGAAACGTTGCGCGCCCTGAGCGCGACCTTTCGAGGTGTGCTGCAACGTTGAAACCAGCCGCCGCCAGTCATCTGCGTAGGGCCATCTGATTGAACACGTGCAGTCAATCAAACCACTCACGGCGGCCTTCGAAGGTGCTGACGATCAACTCTACAATCATCCGCACCGCCTGCGCATCCCCCACCCGCGCATTCACCGCCAGCCACACGTGGCGCTGCATGCTCTCGGCCAACAACCCCGGCAACGCCACGAGCCCACGGTCAACACTGCTCATGTAGTGCGGCAGCAACCCAATACAGGCGCCACAACGAATCATCTCCAGCATCAGCGAATAAGCATGCACTTGCACCACCGCCGCCAAACGCTGCTCCACCACCCGGTTCCACGGCTGCAACGCGCCAACCTGCGCATCAGGCTGCCACTGCACCAGCATGTAGTCATCCAGGTCTTCCACACTGTCCGGCCGTGTCGTGAGCCGTGAATAACGCTTGGCGATATGCGGCAAATATTGCAGCCGCGCCAGGGCTCGCGGCGGCTCGGTGACAAAGCTCGGGCCGGGCACCGGGGCATCGGCGTCCGACAACCACAGCACCACGTCCACCTCCACCGCTTGCAGCGACAACTGGCTGTCGATGGAGATGATCTCCAGGCGCACGCTGGCATTGCGTCGCAGCAAGGCAATCAGGTCGCGCCCAAGGATGTCGTGCAGGATCGGCTCAGCGACCGCCAGCCGAATCAGCGGTTGCTCCGTGACCGGCAGACGCCGCTCATGGGCCAGGGCGATTAACTGAGCCTTCAACTGCTGACCATCGCGGCTAAGTACCAAGCCATTGCCCTGATAGGTGAACAGCGAATGGCGCAGATGTTCTTCCAACTGCGCCAAGCGCTTGCGCAACAGCGTCGCCTTGATATTCAAACTGCGCGCCGCCTGCATGAAACAGCCGCAGCGCGCACTCACCAGAAAGTAGCGCGCCACCTCCGGGTCAATCTCTCCGGCCAGGGCCAGCCAGGTGCTGCGCCCCTCGCCCGGTGCGCGATAAGCGGACGGCCCCTGAAGGCCAGATGGTTCTAGAAATGCCATGGGAGACTCCCTGTCTTGTCTGTCTGTGCATCCAATGCGGGTTGAAACGCGTTACTCCAGCACCTTGTTCAGCTCTGCACCGTCGATACTCAGGGTGGCGGTGTTGAGCATGCCCTCGAGGTAAGCCTTGGCGATCTGCTCCTGACGCTGGGCGCGCAAGGCCTGGGTCAGGCGTTCGCGCAGTTCGTCCAGGGTCGCCATGCGCGCCGGTTGCTGGCCGGTGAGCTTGAGCACATGAAACCCTGCGGCGCTCTGCACCACATCCGACACGGCGCCGACCTTGAGGCGCGACACCGCATTGCGCACTTCGGGCAACAGTTGCTGCAAAGGCTGCATCCCCGAGTCTCCACCTCGCGTGGCGGAGTCGGTGTCCTGGGAAAACTGCGTGGCCAGGGCGGCGAAATCACCCGGTGACGCCTGGACGCGGCGGCTCAGTTCCTGGGCCTGGCGGCGTACTGTGTCGAGGCTTTGCGGGTCATTCGCCGCGAGAAAAATCTGGCTCACCCGATACAACGGCGGCGTCATCCATTGCGACTTGCCGCTGTCGTAGGCCTGTTGCAATTCAGCCGCGCTGGGGTAGTCGGCCGGCACCTGGCTGACCGAGAGCATGTAGTCGCGAAACACGATTTGCTCAGTGGCGGCTCGCGTTTGCTGTTCCACTTCCGGGCGCTGGCGCCAGCCTTGCGCGTCGGCCTGTTCGAGCACCGCCTTTTGTGCCAGACGTGAACGGATCCAGGTCTCCAATGCACCTCGGTTACCGCGCAATTGCTCGCGTGACTCGGCCGGCAGGCTGGCAAGCACGCTTTTCAGTTCCGTGAGGTCGATCTGCTGATTACCCAGGCGTGCCACCGCTGGCCCACTCGGCGCAAGGTTGAGCACCGGTGCCGGTTGCTGAGCCGCCACCGGGTCGCTGCCCGGTCGCACGCTCAAACCCACCGCCACCACCAGCAAGGCCAGCGCACCCGCGCCGACCATCAAGGTTGGCTTTTTCACAATACGGGCGCCTCGACGTCGGCCTGGGCCTGCAACTGCGCCGCCTGCTGGCTGTATTCACGCAGGTAGACGATAAACTCCTGCAACAGGCGATCCCACAGTTCCAGCTGGCTGCGCAGGTGCGTGGCGCCCACGCCGGCCACCACCACGTCCATTTCCATCAGCAGGAATTCGCCCTGCACCGACAACCGCGCAAAGCGCCGCGATGCGTTCCATACCTGGGCCAGGCCTTCAGGCAACTCGCCCTGGATACGCAGCGCGCAGCTGTAGGTGAAATCCACATAGTTGCCCTGCTCTGCCGCCGGGTTGCCAAAGCGCACGGCAAAACCGATGCCCTGGCTGGCGCTGAGCAATTGCACGATACCGTTCTGTTCGGTCTGATTGACCCGGTAGCCCGCTTCCTGCAGCAGCTCGGTGAGGCTCTGGGTGGTGACGCTGGTGATCAATTCGCTCATGGTGATCTCTGATCTGTCTATCAATGATTGGCAGTTGCCTGGGGCGCGTCGAAACGGCTCTTGTACAAATCGTCGCCAAAGCCCTGGGCCAGTTCCTCGAACTTGACCCGCGCACTGCTGGCGAACGGCTGGCGAATACTCATCACCTCGGCCACGTCGATTTTTTCGTAGGCCGCGAGCAGTTGCTGGGCCACGCCGTACATCTGTTGATTCTTGACTGAACATTGCTGCACTTGTGTGTCACGTTCGCTCAGCTGTGCCTGCAAGCGAGCGCGCTCGGCTTCTTTACCCTTGGCGAGCACCAGCAGTTCGTCATAAGCCTTCTTGAACTTGCCGATCTGCTCATTGCTCGCCGCGACCTGGGCTTGCGCCTGACTGTGCAGGCTCTGTTGCTGGCCGGCCATTTGCTCGGCCACGCCACGGGTCTTCTCCAGCTCAGCGGTCAGTTGTTTGATTTGCACCTGGGCCTGCTTGGCCTGGGTTTCAGCGGCGATGCGCGCCGCACTGGCCTGGGCCTGTTCGCTTTGCAGCGCCTGCAATTGCTGGGTGGTGCTGCGCAATTGCGTACGCAAGCGCTCCTCCATGCCTTCAGCCGAGGCCGCCGTGGCAACAAACACCAAGAGCAACCCGCAGATTCGCGTGTTCATGTGGCATCTCCCTGCGCATCAAAAGCGCGTGTTGAGTTCCAGTTGCATCACATCGACTTCAAACGGCGCGCCATACACTTCTGATGCGCTCAACCAACGCGCACTGGCGTAGAGGTTCTTTTCGATGCCGTAGTTGGCGCCGATGAAGTACCCCTTGGCGTTGGTCCCGCCCAGGTGGAACGAGGAATCGTTGAAGCCGTCGGGCAAGGCGTCGGGCTGGATGTATTTGTAGCCAGCCAGCACGTTCCAGTCGCCGCGTTTGCGCATCTCCAGCGCGCTGCCGAGGGTCATCTGCACCATCAAGGCGTTGCCGCCACTCTCGAACTGGCCCTTGCTGTTGATGTTGTTGACGATCTCGCCTTCGCTGCGCTTGAGCATCTCGCCCTTGTCGTAGGCCAGGTTGTGGATGAAGTTGCCCTGGGTACGCAGTTTGAAGTCGCTCGGCAGTTCGGCATCCCACGCCAGGTTCAGGTCAAGCACGTCGAACTTGGACGCCAGGCCGACAAACTGCGGTTGCGGGGTCAAGCCAGGCGTGGCCGGGTTCGGGGTGATATCACGCAGCAGGAACACGCTGTTGCCCTTTTGCATAAAGGCCAGGCGCGAGCCGTCGCTGTCGCAGGCGGGCTGCCCGGCCCACGGCTCACACGCGCCGGAGCGTTGGCCTTCGATATCGTCAAAGTGGTAGTACGCCATCGCGCCTTTGATGCTGTTTTCGCGGTTGATCTTCCAGTTGGCGCCGATCTGTCCGCCAAACAGCCACTTGGTCTCGCTGTCTTCTTTGTCGAAGCCGTTGCTGCTGGCCGAGTCGGAGGTGTACTCCACCGGAAACGCGCCAAGGGTGCCGAACAGGCCCCACCCGTTGTTCAGGGCATGGTTGAAATTGGCGGCAATACCGTCGAAGTTCAGGTCACCCGAATACATCATGTCGGTGGAATAGAACGGGTTGGCGAACCGGCCTGCGGTGAGGGTCACGTCCTGGGTGGCTTTCCAGCTGAGATAGCCCTGGTCGAGCCAGATGTCCTTCTTGCCAAAGCCGCCGCCCAAGGTCTGGGTGGTGGACACCGGGTTGTTGTCGGAGCCGGTGCCAATGCGGATGCCGGCGGTCCATTCCGGCGACAGCACCGCTTTCATGCCCAGGCGCGCGCGCAGGCGGAAAAGGTTTTCGCGGTCCTTGGTGGTGTTGAGCAGCGGTGGCAGCTTGGTGTTGGTGTCTTTGTTGGTGTCGTACGGGCCGCTGTCATTGAGCTTGGCGTAGTCGACGATTTCGTTGCTGTTGTTGCCTGAGAAGTAGCGCGACTCATCCCGCAGGCGGATATCGCCGTCAAAGGTGATACGCGAGATCCAGTCCGGGAAGGTATTGGGCTGGGCCCAGTTTTCCTGCTTGGCGGTGGCCATGACCTCGGCCTTGACCTGGTCACGAATCTGATCCTTGACCGCCTGCGGCACATATTGCACACGCACATCGCCGGGCGCTGCGGCCGGGCCTGCGGCAACCACCGGCGCGGCATTGGCCTGTCGTGCCTGCTGGGCTTCTTTTTCCGCCTGGGCGATCAGGCCGTTGGCGGTTTCCTGCTTGAGCACGCCTTGCTGCACCAACAGGCGGATCAGGTTGATCGTGACGTTTTCCGAGGGCGCGACCGGGGCGGCAGTCGCCTGGCCGACCAGGGTCGCTATGACCATGCCGACCGCCAGGGTCAGTCGATTCACGGGGGAAATCATGTGTACGCAACTCCTGTAAAAAACCGTTGAAAAAAGCATTCAATTAATCCGGGCGCCGGCCTTTGAGGGACAGGCGCATGGGCAGCGTCAGCGACGCCGGCGGCTTCTGCGTGGCACGCGGTGCACGTATCAGCGCAAGCATCTGGGCATCGGTCTCGGCGTCCCCGCTGGACTTGGCCACCAGTGCTTTAGTGACCTGGCCATCGGTGCCCAACCACAGGTCTATCTGTATCGAGAAAGCCTTCTTGCGTAATTCCGGGTCTTCGCGCATCAGCCGTTGATAGGTGCCGGCCAGGTACTGCTTGTACGTGCCGGTACCCAACCCACCACCGCTGCCGGCCATGCCGCCGCCTTTGCCGGCGCCAATGTTGAAACCGTCATTGCCGGACTGTGCATCGCCATCGATCTGCATCGGGTTGGCCAGGTCTTCGTTGGGCGAAGGCGGCGCTTCCTCTGCCGGCTTGACGTCTTCGGGTTCGGGGCTTGGCACCGGCTCCGGGACTTTTTCTTCGACCTGGGGCTCGGGCTCCTTGGGTTTCTCTGGAGGCGGTGGCGGTTGCGGCGGCAACGGGATAATCGTCGGCACCTTGGGCGCTTCGCGGCGCACGCCACTCATGTCATTGGCCCACTGCCACAAAAACCAGGCCGCCACGGCGCCCAGCAACAGGCCCGCGCCCCACTTCCATGGGTGCAATGGCGGCTTCTTTTTCACGGGCAGTGGCGCGATTGGGATCTGTGCGGTCATGGCTCAGCCCTGGCTCGGTTTGCCGGTGACCAGCCCGACCTGGGACAGCTCCAGCCGGCGCAGCAAGTCGAGCACTTCGATCACCTTCTGGTACTGCACCATCGCATCGCCGCGCACGATCACTGGGAAATCGGGGTTCAGCGCTTTCTCGATACGCAGGCGTTCTTCGAGCTCGCCGAGGGTTACCGGGTAAGCGTCAAGGAACACCTGGCCGCCGTCGTTCACGGAGATCGCCTTGGTCTTGGCCTCCGACAACGACACCGAGGCGCTGGCCTTGGGCAGGTGAATCTGGATACCCGAGACCTGGGCGGTGGCGGTGAGGATAAACATCACCAGCACCACCATCAGCACGTCCACCAGGGGCGTGATATTGATGCTGTCGACGGCGGCATCATCGTCATCGTCGTGGGAGGCATTTACAGAAGCCATGGCAACTCTCCTCAGGCCGGAACCGGTGCGTGATGCGGTGCGCGGTGCGCGGCTTCACTGTGCTGGCTCTCGCCGTGCATCTCCGCCAGGCGGGTGATGAACTCGTCGACAAACACGCGCATATCCGCACTCACTTCCTTGTTACGCGTGATCAGGCGGTTGTAGCCAAACAGCGCCGGGATCGCGACAAACAGGCCCATGGCCGTGGCCAGCAAGGCCGCCGCCATACCCGGCGCGATGGCATTGATGTTCACGTCACCGGCCATGGCGGTGCCGAGGAACACCACCATGATCCCCAGCACCGTCCCGAGCAGGCCGATGTACGGGCCGCCGGCGATGGCGTTGGACAGGGTCGAGAGCTTGGAACTGAGGGCCTGGTTTTCGCGGGTGCGCACGCCGTCCATGGAGCAGCGGATCGCTTCAATAGTCGCGGCCGAGACCGAAGAAGTGTCAGCACCCTGGGCGCGGCGGGTGCGGATTTCCTTGACCGCCACCAGGTACAGACGCCACAGCGAAGAATGGGTCAGGCGCTCAGCCAATTGCGCGTCGTCGGCATACATCTCCAGGCGGGTGCCGATCTGCGCGAAATGCTCGCGGAAGACCTCGTTGGCACTGCTGAGGCGGCTGACCTGACGGTTCTTGCGCAGCATGATGACCCACGACTGGAACATCATCCCCACCAGCACCAGGATGATTACCCAGGCGTCGACGGGAACCGCGTTGAGCAGGAAGCCCAGGCTGCCGAAACCAAAGCCGGACTGTTCTTCATCCACGCCATAGGCCACCAGCTTCGACTCGGCGCCCTGGGCGCTGGCGTCGGCCAGCAACAGCGCGGCCGGGCGCGCCACTTTGGACAGGCGCAGCTCATCGATGGCGCCGGCGAAGGGCTGGTGCGTACTGCCCGCTTCCGGCAGGTCGGCACCGATGGCCAGTTGGGAATTGAACGCTGGCAAGGCCACAGCGAGGGTCGCGGTTTCGCGGCCATTCACATACAGCGAGACCTTTTCACCTTCGGCGGTGAACGCCAAGTGCTGCCATTGGCCAGGGTTCAGCGGTTGGGTCGACACGGCGCGCTGGCCGTCGATTTCCACAAACGGCATGCCTTGATTCACGCCCAGCAGCAGGTTGTGGGAGCCGTCGCGCCGGGACAGCACCACTTGCTCACCGCTCGCCTGGTCCAGGCGCAGCCAGGCACTGAAGGTGAATGCGCCGCCGGCTGCATGTTGCAAGGATGGGCTGGCCGGCAACATCAAGGGCTGGCCGCCGAACTGTAAGGCGCGGCCGATCACGCCGTCGATGCTCACGCCCGTGGCGTTCAGTGCGGTGTTGGCGTAGGCCGTGGTGTCCCGGGGCGGTGTGGCTGTGGCCCCATCAAAGTGGTAAAGCGCGGTGTAGTTCGGGTCAAACGTCAGTTGGCCGTTGGCGGAGGCCGCGGCTTTCTGATTGCCGTAGTACATCCACAGGTCCTGGCGCTGGCCGCCTTCGACCTTGGGCACATCGACCCAGATCAGCGCCATGCCCATCAACGGGTCGAAGCTTTCGATCTGGTGGTTGAACACGGTCTTGTCATCGGCACTCACAAAGCGCAGGTCGGCACCGTCTTCCTTGACCCCGTCAAAGGTGAAATTGCCCGTGTGCAGGCGCACCAGCAGCGCGGTTCGGCCCAGGGCCTGGTTGATCGCGGCGCCTTGGGCGGTGGTGTCTACCGAGATCTGTTTGCGGTAGTGCCAATCGTCCTGCCACCAGGCATGGGCGGTGGCCGGGAGCGCGAAGCCCAGGCAGATCAACAGGCTCAGGAATAGGCGTTGCATGGGTGAAATCTCCGGAAGAAAAAGTCAGAAAGTCGCCTGCACACTGAAGTGCAGTCGCGAGTCCTGTTTCTGGGTGTTCGGTCCATCGAGCAGCGGGTAGCCCCAATCCAGGCTGCCGGACAACCATTTGCTCAAACTGGCGCGGGTGCCCAGGCCGACACTGGCCAGGCTGTATTCGTCTTCTTGCTCAGGCAGCGGGTCGTGCAGGCGCATGCGCGCGCCTTCGGCGAACGCGTAAAAGCGCCACTCCTGCACATAACTGCCGAGAAACTTGGCCAGGGACGGCGTGCGCAGTTCCTGGGAGAGCAAGTAACCCTCGTCCCCGGTACGTTCGGCCGCCAGGTAGCCGCGCACCGAGGTGGCGCCGCCGGCGGAATACTGCTCGTTGGAGACCAGCGGCCCCGAGGCGAGTTGGAAGCCACTTTTGGTGGCTGACTGCCAATCGTTGGCGAAGGTGTAGGTGTAATTCAGATCACCCTTGAGCACGGCAAAACTGGCGCTGGCCTTGTAGCGCTTGTACTCGAATTCTTCGGCGTCGCTGCCGTAGCCGAAGAACGCGCGGGTGCCCACCACCAGGTTCAGGCCCAAGCCCAACTGTGATTGCTCGGTGTAGCGAAAGCCGTTGTAGTCAAAGGTGAGTGGTGCGTATTTGAGCGGCACCTGGTCGCTGCTGGCGCCGAATTTCAGCTGTTCGTCGAAGTCCTTGAAGTCCACGCCGAACGAAAACGAGTTGGCCCAGTTGCCCGCCGCCGGCAGGTTGTAAATGGCCGACACGCCGTAGGAGTGGCCCTTGCCCAATACGTTGCTACCGCCGAGGGTGGCGATGTTGCTGTCTGACTGGTAACCCGAGAACTGCAAGGTCCAGCGCTCATCCAGCGGCGCGCTGTAGGCGCCCGACCAGACCTTGGCATTGGCGCTGTCCTGGGGCGCGGTGAAATAGGTCAGCGAGATGCTGTGGCCCAGTTGCCACAGATTGTCGTAGCCGAGGGTCGCCACCGAGCGCAGCTTTTCGGTGTCGGCGCTGTAGTCGTTGTTAAGGCCAATGCTGGCGTGCCAAGGGTTCTGGTCTTCCACCTGCAAATCCACATCCATGGTGCCGGGGCGCTGGCCTTCGCGCACCAGCGGCGTGACCTGGCGCCCGGCACTGCGGTTGAGGCCGGCCAACTGGGTTTGCACCGTGGCAAAGTCTGGCACCGCGCCCTCTTCCAGCGCTGGCACCTGCTCGCGGATTTCCACCGGCGAATAGTGCTTGGCGCCGACCACACGCACGCGTCCCACCTTGGTTTCGCTGACTTGCAGGTAAACGATGCCGTCATCGACCTTCTGCTCCGGCAGCTCGACAAACACCGACTGATAGCCGCGTGACTGGTAGATCTTCTGCAGCGCATCGCGTGCGCCTTCGATATCGCCCAAGGTTTTTTGCGGACCGAGGAACGGGTACACCGCCTCCTCGATCGTCGCCGCATCGAGCACCGTGTTGCCGCGCACGAAGTACTCGTTGACGTCGACCTTGCGTGCCGCTTGCTCTTCCTCGGCCAACGCGATTTGCGTCACGCTCCCCAGCGTCACGCAACACAGCGCCAGCGTTAATTTGAACAGATGCTCCACACCGCCCCCTGACATTATGATTTTTTGCGCCGCCACCGATTGCCCGGCATGCGGCCTGCTCAATTGCTGGTGATCGAGGTGTTACCGTGGCGTGCCAGCCAGGTGTGCAACAGCGCGAAGTTCAGCGAGAACTCCGGCATGTGCAGCAAGGCGCCACAAAACACGTCATCGATGATTTTCTGGATGAGTTGCACCGCACGCGGGTTATTCAGCAGCGTGGCGATGTCGCGGGTGAGCACATGAATGCTCCAGACCTTTTGGTTCAGGTCCAGGCCGACGAACCAGCGAAACAGCAGGTTGTAGTTCAGCTGTTCATGCAGTTGCTGCTCGCTGGGTACCGAATACAGCAGTTGCAGCAAGAGGACTTGCAGCACGGTGTGCGGGGCGATCGACATCGCGGATTCGGCCACCAGCCACTCACGGTGCTGGTCGAGCACTTCGTCGATCTGCGGGCGCAGCAACACCAGGGAATGGCCCGCCGGGATGTAGCTGGACACTTCCTTCAACGCGCCCTGCCAGTCGTCCTGAGAGACAATCCACACCCACGGCGCACCGTAGCGGTAAACCGAAACCGGCTTCTTGCGCGCGGCTTCAACGATCTTCGACAGGCGCTGGTCGAGCTCCTGCATGCCTACTTTCGAGTAACGTTCCATAGTTCCCACTTGCCCCACTCCTGGCGTCTTGCTGACGGCTGGGGAGGCAGCTTGTGGCGGCCTCCAGCGCGTTACATAGGAGAGACAGGGGGGGCTGGGAGCTACCGAACTTTTGTCATGAAAGCTTCATTTTGGATTGGGTGGGGGGCAATTCTTGGTGGGGTACATATCCGTTATTTGAGTAACGGCTGATAGGGCTTCCGCCCTTACCGCGGGGCACTTTGGAAAAGAGCCGGAGCCAACACTGTCGAGCGTTAAGGCTGTACCGATTTTCTCAAATGTATAAGGTTTCAAGCCGGCTTTTGCTCGCCCAAAGTGCGAGCTGCCAACGCTCCCAACACCCCGCCAACAACCGGCGACACCCAGAACAACCACAGCTGCGCCCTATACTCGCCCCCGGCAAACAACGCCGGCCCGGTGCTGCGGGCGGGGTTCACCGACGTATTGGTCACCGGGATCAGAACCAAGTGAATCAAGGTCAGCGCCAGGCCGATGGCAATCGGCGCAAAGCCAGGCACAGCACCAGGTGCTGTCACGCGCATGATGATGAATACGAAGAAAAACGTGGCAATCAGTTCGGCCAGCAACGCCGCCTTCATGTCGAAGAGGCCTGGGCTCAATGGGCCGTAACCGTTGGCGGCAAAACCACCCACAGCGAAATCCGGCTGCCCGCTGGCAATCAGGTACAACGCCGCAGCAGCGACAATCGCTGCGCTGACCTGCGCCGCGATGTACGGCAGCACATCCCCCGCAGGAATGCGGCGCCCCGCCCATAGGCCAATGGTCACTGCAGGGTTGAAATGCCCGCCGGATATTCCCCCTACCGCGTAGGCCATGGTCAATACCGTGAGACCAAACGCCAGCGAAACACCCACAAAACCAATGCCCAAGTCCGGGAATGCCGCCGCCAGAATGGCGCTGCCACAGCCGCCGAATGTCAGCCAGAAAGTACCCATGAACTCTGCGGTCAAACGCTTGTGCACAATCAACTCCATTGCTGTTCAAGTGCCGTCACCACAGGCGGTGGGCGGTCCTGGGCGACGGTAGCAATGGGTATCAAAATACTGTGTAAGACTTGTCTGGTCGTAGGAGCGAGCTTGTTTGCTCCTACCTGGGCACACCCGGCCCAAACTGCCTGATCGCCAAGCAGTAACCAATCAACGCCACCGCCGCCAGCAACCCGCCCGCCGCGCCGACCCAGGCGAAGCCGAACTGGCTGCCGACCCAGCTGCCCATCAGGGCGCCGCCGCCGATGCCGATGTTGTAGATGCCGGAGAACATCGCCATGGCCACGTCGGTGGCATCCGGTGCCAGCACCAGCACTTTGGACTGCATGGCAAGGCCAAAGCCCATGATCGCCATGCCCCAGAAAATACTCAGCACCACCAGGTAGGATTGCGCACCGCTCAACGGCAGCAACAGCGCCAGGCACGCGGCCAGGATAAATACCGCGCTGACGACGAATACATGCGGGTTGAAGCGGTGCACCAGGCTGAACAGCAGCGAGCCGATGATGCCCGCGCCGCCGAATACCAGCAGGATCAGGGTCACCGCGCTGCCGCTCATACCGGCCACGCCTTCGACGAAGGGTTCGATGTAGCTGTAGGCGGTGAATTGCGCGGTGACGGTCATCGCGGTAAGCACATAAAGCGCTACCAGCGCCGGGCGCTTGAACAGCAGCGGCAGGCTGCGCAGGGAGCCGGAGTTCTGGCTCGGCAATAGCGGCAAGGTGCGCGCCAGCCAGAACACCAGCGCGGCAGCGAAGGCGCCGATCACCAGGAACGTGGTGCGCCAGCCCATGGCTTCGCCGAGCAGGCGACCCAGCGGAATGCCCAGGACCATCGCCAGGGAAGTACCGGTGGCCAGAAGGCCGAGGGCTTGCACCTGCTTGCCTTCCGGCGCCAGACGTACCGCCAGCGACGCGGTGATCGACCAGAACAGCGCATGGGACAAGGCAATGCCGATGCGGCTGAGCATCAGAAGGCCGAAACTGTTGGCGACACTGGAGAGAATGTGGCTGACGATAAACATGCAAAACAGCACGATCAGCAGCTTGCGCCGTTCGATGTTGCGGGTGAGCAGCATCACCGGCAGGGAGGTCAGGGACACGATCCAGGCGTAGATCGTGAGCATCAGGCCGACGCTGGACACCGGCATGTCGAAGCTGGCACCGATGGCACTGAGCAGCCCAACGGGCACGAATTCGGTGGTATTGAACACAAAGGCGGCCAACGCGAGGGCGATGACCGGTTGCCAATTGGTTTGGGGGGTTGCGGCTGAAATGCTCATTGACGGGTCGGTCTACTCAGTTTCCGCGTTGATCAAGCCGGCCCAGTGCCGGCCCTTGAGCAGCGCGGAAAAATAGTAACACGACGCCTCAAGGATCGACTTGCGCCGTCAACGCCTGAATCGATTCTGGCCGATTGGCGTAACGCTGGGCCAGTGCCGCGCACACCATCAGCTGGATCTGGTGAAACAGCATCAACGGCAGGATCAGTACGCCCATGGTCGCGCCGGCAAACAGCACCTGCGCCATCGGCACGCCGGTCGCGAGGCTCTTCTTCGAGCCGCAGAACAGAATGGTGATGCGGTCTTCCTGGTTAAAGCCGAAGGCCTTGCCCAGCACCGCCGACGCCACCAACACCAAGGCCAGCAACACGCAGCAGGCCACCACCAGGCCGCCCAGTTCCCACAGAGGGATCTGGTGCCAGATGCCTTCATTGACCGCTTCGCTGAACGCGCCGTACACCACCAGCAGGATCGAGCCTTGGTCGACGAATTTCAGCCAGGATTTATTGCGCCCCACCCACTCACCCATCCAGCGACGCGCGATCTGCCCGGCGATGAACGGCAGCAGCAATTGCACGCTGATTTTCAGGATTGCGTCGACGGTCGAGCCGCCGTCACCGTGCACGTCGAGCAGCAACGTCACCAACAGCGGCGTGAGGAAGATGCCAAACAGGCTGGAGGCCGCCGCACTGCAAATCGCCGCCGGGATATTGCCGCGTGCCAGGGACGTGAAGGCAATCGCCGACTGCACGGTAGCCGGTAAAGCGCAGAGGTAGAGCATGCCCATGTACAGGTCGTTGCCGATCAACGGTGACAGCAGCGGCTTGAGCGCCAGGCCCAACAGCGGGAACAGCACGAAGGTCAGGCTGAACACCAGCAGGTGCAGGCGCCAGTGACCGGCGCCAGCAACAATGGCCTGGCGCGACAGCTTGGCGCCGTGCAGGAAAAACAGCAGCGCAATAGCCAGGTTGGTGACCCAGCCGAAGGCCACGGCGGTCTGGCCGCTGGCGGGCAACAGGGAGGCGAGGATCACCGTGGCGATCAGCGTCAGGGTGAAGTTGTCGGGCAGGAAACGCGGGCGGGTCATAAGCAGGATCTTCCAGGGGTTGCCAAGAGCGTCACCGCGACTCTAACGTAACGGTTTATTACCGACTAACGCCAATGAGCCAGTAAATGCCGCCTAAAGGACATGACAAGACCGTCCGCCGCAGTGTGCCCGGGCTCTCCAGCCTGCCACGGCCGGTGTATGGGCGCACTGAATCGCTGCCCAACCGTGCGCTGACCCGTCGGCACAGCCACCCTTGGGTGCAATTGTCCTACGCGATTTCCGGGGTGCTGGAGATCCAGACCAGCGTCGGCCGTTTCGTAGCGCCGCCACAGCGCGCGGTGTGGATACCGGCAGGAATGCCACACCGCGTGTTCAGCTCGCCCCACACGGAAATGCGCAGCCTGTACCTCGATTGCAGCGTCACGGCCTGGGCGGCTGAGCGCTGTCATGTGTTGGAAGTGAGCAGTTTACTGCGCGAGTTGATCCGCAGCTTCAGCGAACTGCCGGTGGAATATGCCGAGGATGGGCCGGATGGGCGTTTGGCGCAGGTGGTACTGGACCAACTGGCGGCGGCGCCGCAGGTTGATTTGATGCTGCCGCTGCCACTGGACCCGCGCTTGCGCCAGATCTACCGCAGTTTAAACCTGCACCCGGAGCAGCAGACAACGTTGGGCCAGTGGAGCCAAAAGCTGGACGTGAGTGAGAAGACGTTGAGCCGGTTGTTTTTGAGGGATACCGGGCTGACGTTTCGCGCATGGCGCCAGCGCTTGCGGTTGCTCACCGCCCTGCCCGCCCTGGAGCAAGGCGAGCGGGTAACAGATGTCGCGTTGGGGTGTGGGTATGAGTCGACGTCGGCGTTTATCAATGCGTTCAGGCAGCAGTTTGATGCGACGCCCGGAGAGTTTTTCCGCTGACCCCTCAAACACTGCAAATTCACTTTTGGGGGGGTCAGCTACCGTTACCACTGTGGGCTTCTTCAAAGAAGTAGTCCTTCCAGCTGTCGGCCTTGTTTTTCAGCACGCCAGCGAGGCAACCAGAAGGGTCCAAGAGAAGCGCTTGAGGGTGATGGGGGTTCTGCCGCACTTTTGAGAAGGTGAACGAGGGTAGCCACGATTTTTAAGACGAGAAAAGAATATCGAGGTCTATTGTTATGCAAATCACCCACAAACAGGCGCTCGGCTGCTATTGTGCCGCGCTTTGAAAAACCGCCGAATCTGCGAGGAAATGGACGTTGAACACTGACGAAAAAATGACCGGGGACCTGTTCGAGGTGGATAAGCGCCTGTCACTCAAACCCGTGGTGGACTTCAACGCCTACCTGCGCAGCGCTTTCGGCGAAGGCCCGTGCACCTGCATCCGCTGCACCGCCAGCCAGGGTGATGAAACCGGCTACGCGTTCCAGCACACCTTCACTTTTGACGGTAAACCTACCCACCGCCGCTTCGCCACCACCGCCGGCAGTGATGTGTTGCAGGCACTGAAGAAAGCCTGGTTGTCGTACACCAAGGCCGAGTTGCCGTTGAGCGGCGTACTGGCGCTGGAGACGGTGAAGGAGTTTGTCGAGCCACAACTGCATAAACGCCTGGCACCGCTGTTTTTGGCCAGTGAGTTGGTCAAGGATGTCGAGGGGGAGTTGCTGGTTCAGCCACAGGCGGCGTGATCGTCAAGTCACCGCAGGACAACAGGTGGGAGCTGGCAAGCCAGCCCCACCTTTGATTTATATCGTTCTGAAATTTGCATGCTGTGAGTGTCGGAAAAACAAAACGGCACCTGAGTGCCGTTTTGCTCCACTCAAAGCGCTTACTTACGCGCCGCCTCCCACGACTTGAGCAGGTCGCTGTAGCTCACGGTCTCGCCTTTGGGCTTCTCATTCGCCAGTTTCGGTTTTGGCGCGCCCGGCTGGTCGAACCAGTATTGCGCGTCACGCTCGGGGTTCATTTTCGGACCGCACACCGGCTGCACCTTGGAGCGTTCCAGGCGCGCCATGATCGCGTCTTGCTCCTTGGCCAGGTTGTCCAGCGCTTGCTGCGGGGTTTTCTCGCCGCTGGCAGCAGCGGCAATGTTGCTCCACCACAGTTGCGCAAGGCGTGGGTAGTCGGGCACGTTGGTGCCGGTTGGCGACCATTCGGTACGGGCCGGGCTGCGGTAGAACTCCACCAACCCCCCCAGTTTCGGCGCCATGTCGGTCATGGCCTGGGAGTTGATGTCGGACTCACGAATCGGCGTCAGGCCAACGATGGTTTTCTTCAGTGACACGGTCTTCGAGGTCACGAACTGCGCGTAAAGCCAGGCCGCGAGTTTCTGTTTCTCCGGCGTCGACTTGAGGAAGGTCCAGGAACCTACGTCCTGATAGCCCTTCTTCATGCCCTTTTCCCAATACGGTCCGACAGGTGACGGCGCCATGCGCCATTTCGGCGTGCCGTCGGCATTCACCACCGGCAGGCCCGGTTTGACCATATCGGCGGTAAACGCGGTGTACCAAAAGATCTGCTGGGCGATGTTGCCTTGGGACGGCACCGGGCCGGATTCGGAGAAGGTCATGCCCGCCGCTTCCGGTGGCGCGTAGGCTTTCATCCAGTCCACGTATTTCTGTGTGGCAAATACCGCGGCCGGGCCGTTGGTGTCGCCGCCACGGGTGACGCTGGAGCCCACCGGGTGGCAGTCCTCCACGCGAATGCCCCACTCGTCCACCGGCAAGCCGTTGGGCAGGCCCTTGTCGCCGCCACCGGCCATGGAGAACCAGGCATCGGTGAAGCGCCAGCCCAGGGACGGGTCCTTCTTGCCGTAGTCCATGTGCCCATAAATGCGCTTGCCGTCGATTTCCTTGACGTCTTCGCTGAAGAACTTGGCGATGTCTTCATAGGCCGACCAGTTCACCGGCACACCGAGGTCGTAGCCGTATTTTTCCTTGAACTTGGCTTTCAGCTCCGGACGCTCGAACCAGTCGGCGCGGAACCAGTAGAGGTTGGCGAACTGTTGGTCGGGCAATTGGTAGATCTTGCCGTCCGGCGCAGTGGTGAATGAGATGCCGATGAAGTCCTTGAGGTCAAGGGTCGGTGAGGTGAAGTTCTTGCCTTCATTGGCCATCAGGTCGGTGATAGATTCGGTCTTACCGTAGCGAAAGTGCGTACCGATCAGGTCCGAGTCATTGACCCAGCCGTCATAGATGTTCTTGTCGGACTGCATCTGGGTTTGCAGCTTCTCCACCACGTCGCCTTCCTGCAGCAGGTCGTGGGTCAGATTGATCCCGGTGATTTCAGTGAAGGCCTTGGCCAGCACCTTGGACTCGTACTCGTGGGTGGTGAGGGTTTCCGACACCACGTTGATCTTCATCCCACGGAAGGGTTCGGCGGCTTTGATGAACCACTTCAACTCTTCGAGCTGTTGGGCTTCGGTGAGCGTCGACGGCTTGAACTCGCTGCCGATCCATTTTTTTGCGGCATCTTCATACGCATCGGCCCAGGCCGAGGCGCTCAAACCGCTGAGGGCCAGTACGGCGGCCAATGAAATGCTATGTCGCAGCTTATTGTTTTTATTCAACATAGAGACCTCCAGGTGGTTTATTCACAAGGGCTTCAGCCCCAACGCATCACACTCAACAGCCATACCAGGGAGAGCGCGGACGCCACCCAGATGCTCCAGTCGGTAACGCCGATGACCAGCAAATGCAGGTAAGCGCTACCGAGAAGACCGATAAACAAACGATCACCACGGGTGGAGCTGATCGGCAGAAAACCCCGCCGGGGGATACTCGGCGAGCGCAGTTCCCAAGTGGTCATGCCCGCCAGGATCAGGGCTATGCCGCCAAAGAACAGCGCCGTGGGGGTGGTCCAGGCCATCCATTCCATCATCGACTCCTCAGACCCGGCCCAGGGCAAAGCCCTTGGCCACGTGGTTGCGAACAAACCAGATCACCAGCATGCCGGGAAGGATAGTCAACACCCCCGCCGCCGCCAGTACGCCCCAATCGATACCCGACGCCGAGACCGTGCGCGTCATCACCGCCGCAATAGGCTTGGCGTTGACCGAGGTCAGGGTGCGCGCCAGCAGCAGTTCGACCCAGGAAAACATGAAGCAGAAAAACGCGGTCACACCGATACCGGAGCCAATCAACGGGATAAAAATCTTCACGAAAAACTTAGGAAACGAGTAGCCATCGATGTAGGCGGTCTCGTCGATTTCCTTAGGTACGCCGGACATGAAGCCTTCGAGGATCCACACCGCCAACGGCACGTTGAACAGGCAGTGCGCCAGGGCGACGGCGATGTGCGTGTCAAACAGACCGATCGACGAATACAGCTGGAAGAACGGCAGCAAAAACACCGCCGGCGGCGCCATACGGTTGGTCAGCAGCCAGAAAAACAGATGCTTGTCGCCGAGGAAACGGTAGCGCGAAAACGCATAGGCCGCCGGCAGCGCCACGCTCAAGGAGATCACCGTGTTCAGGCTCACGTAGTACAGCGAGTTGAGGTAGCCGGTGTACCAGCTTGGATCGGTGAAGATCACCTTGTAGTTGGCCAGGGTGAAATCCTGCGGAAACAGCGTCAGCCCGCCGAGGATTTCGGTGTTGCTCTTGAAGGACATGTTCAGCAGCCAATAGATCGGCACCAGCAGGAACAGGATGTAGATCAGCAGCGGTATAAGCTTGCGCTTGCTCATGTTGGCGGCCTCAGCGATTGGCGTCGGAGTGGGTCATGGCGGTGTAGAACAGCCAGGACACCAACAGAATGATCAGGAAATACACCAGCGAGAATGCCGCCGCGGGGCCCAGGTCGAATTGGCCTACGGCCATCTGGGTCAGTGTCTGACTCAGGAAGGTGGTGGCGTTACCCGGTCCACCGCCCGTGAGGACGAAGGGCTCGGTATAGATCATGAAGCTGTCCATGAAACGCAGCATTACCGCGATCAGCAGCACGCTTTTCATCTTCGGCAACTGGATATGTCGGAAAACTGCCCAGGCGGATGCCCGATCAATCCGCGCAGCCTGGTAGTACACATCCGGAATGGCGCGCAGTCCCGAATAACAGAGCAGCGCTACCAGCGAGGTCCAGTGCCACACGTCCATTACCAGCACGGTGACCCAGGCGTCCGCCGTGTTGGCCGCGTAGTTGTAGCTGATGCCCAGGGCGTTGAGGCTGTAACCCAACAAACCGATGTCGGCGCGCCCGAAAATCTGCCAGATAGTGCCCACCACGTTCCATGGAATCAGCAGCGGAATGGCGAGGATGATCAACACCAGCGACGACCAGCGGCCCTTGGTCGGCATGGTCAGGGCGATGGCGATGCCCAGCGGGATTTCGATCAGCAGCACGCAGGCCGAGTAGATGAACTGACGCAGCAGCGAGTCATGCAGACGCGGGTCGAGCAGCACTTGCTTGTACCACTCCACACCGACGAAGTAGCGGCTGGATTGGTCAAAGATGTCCTGCACCGAGTAGTTGACCACGGTCATCATCGGGATGACCGCACTGAACGCCACCAGCAGGAACACCGGCAACACCAGCCACCAGGCCTTGTTGTTCTGCACCTTGTTCATGGCAGCACCTCCTGCAGGTAATCGTCGGCATACACCATCAGCCATTGCGACGGGAAACTGATGGAAGCCTTGCCTTCGGGCACCGCTTTATCTTCGGACAGACGCACTTTGAGCGTGGCGCCGTCAAGGTTGAGGGTGAGGATCTTGTAGGTGCCGAGGTCTTCAAGGTGTGTGACATCAGCCTGCAGGGCGTCAGGGTTGTGCTCGTCCCACACGTGGATAAATTCCGGACGAATACCCACCTGCAATTTCTTGTAATCGATGCTGGCAATACGTTGCTGCAAAGCCTCGGACAATGGCAGGTGAGTGCCGGCAAACCGTACCCCACCTGCCTCGGCCTGCACCTCGATCAGATTCATCCCAGGGCTGCCGATGAAATAGCCGACAAAGGTGTGGCTCGGACGTTCGAACAAGTCACGGGGCGTGCCGAACTGCACGATCTGGCCGCCGTACATCACCGCGATCTTGTCGGCGAAGGTCGAGGCCTCCAACTGGTCGTGGGTCACGTAGACCATGGTGATGTTGAATTGCTCGTGGATCTGCTTGAGCTTGCGCCGCAGCTTCCACTTGAGGTGCGGGTCGATCACCGTCAGCGGTTCGTCGAACAGGATCGCCGACACGTCGTCGCGCACCAGGCCACGGCCCATGGAGACTTTCTGCTTTTCGTCGGCGGTGAGGTTGCGTGCTTTTTTGCTCAACAGGCTGTGCAGGTCGAGGACTTCGGCAATTTCCTGCACCTTGCTGTGAATTTTCGCCTCAGCCATGCCCTGGTTGCGCAGGGGAAATGCCAGGTTGTCGAACACCGTCATGGTGTCGTACACCACCGGGAACTGGAACACCTGGGCAATGTTGCGTTTTTCCGGAGTGAGTTCGTTGACCACCTTGCCGTCGAAGAGCACCTGGCCTTCAGACGGGCTGAGCAGGCCGGAGATGATATTGAGCAAGGTCGACTTGCCGCAGCCGGACGGCCCGAGCAAGGCGTAGGCTCCCCCCTGCTCCCACACGTGGTTCATTTCCCGAATCGCGTAGTCCTCAGGACCAATCGGCGTAGGGCTGTAGCTATGCGCCAGGTTCTGCAAATGGATCTCGGCCATCAGGCAACCCTCGCGACACGGCGCCCGGGAGCCTGGACCAAACGGCCTTGGCCATCGAACACAAACAGTTTATGAGTGGGGATATACACGCGAATCGGCGCGTCGACGTCGTATTCGTGCACCCCCGACAGGTGCAGCACCAGCAGGAAGTGTTCGCTGCGTACGTGCAGGAAGGTTTCCGAGCCGCTGATCTCCGCGACTTCCACGGTCACCGCCAGTTCCAGGTCGTCGTCGTTGCTCGGTACCAGGCTGATATGGCTAGGGCGTGCGCCAAAACGGAAATCGCCTTCGCCGATGGGGCGCAGGTCGACGTTCAGCGGGAAGTGCACGAAATTGGCGAAGCTCACTTCGTTGCCACTGATACGCCCTGGCATCAGGTTGATCGGCGGTTCGGAAAACAGCTCAGCGGCCAGCACGGTCTGCGGCTGGTGATACACCTCGGCGGCTTTACCGCTCTGGATCACCCGGCCTTCGTGAAGAATGGTGGTGGTGCCACCGAGGGCCAACGCTTCATTGGGCTCGGTGGTGGCGTAGATGGCAATGGTGTGACGTGCTGCGAAGAGTTCGCGCATTTCCTGACGCAGCTCTTCGCGCAGTTTGTAGTCCAGGTTCACCAACGGCTCATCGAACAGGATCAATTCGGCGTCCTTGACCAACGCGCGGGCCATGGCCGTGCGTTGCTGCTGGCCACCGGAGAGTTCCAGCGGGTGGCGCTGGAGGAATTTCTCGATGCGTAGCATCTTCGCGGTTTCCAGCACCTTGCCCTGGATCACCTCGTCGGACACACCAGCCTGGCGCAACGGCGAGGCGATGTTCTCAAACACGGTCATGGTCGGGTAGTTGATGAACTGCTGATACACCATCGACACGTTGCGCAGGCGCACCGGCTTTTGCGTGACATCCACACCGTTCATCAGGATGCGGCCACTGCTGGGTTTGTCCAAACCGGCCATCAGGCGCATCAGACTGGTCTTGCCGGACAGGGTGCGACCGAGCAGGACGTTGAAGGAGCCGGCTTCGAAACGCAGGTTGGCGTCGTCAATCCAGGTTTGGCCTTCGACAACGTGGGAGACATTTTCCAGGGTCAATGACATGACACGACCTTTTTTATTATTGGAATGAATCTGGCGAGATGTCAGAGCGAGTTTCGTGCCAAAACCGCAAGTGTTTGATGCGCAAGGAAATGGGCTGAATGGGATATTCAGGTGTGAACAGAAATGAACAACGCAGGCTGAACAACTGAACAATCAGCGCCTTGACAATGAACAGTTATGAACAACACTCTCATCAACAACACAGGGCATACGTGGCCGGTTTCTTCAGATAAATTGTGCAAGCCCAATAATAATAAAAACGAAGGTCGACCCCATGGCCGAACCCTTGGCTCACGACACCGTTATCCAGGAATCCTGGCGCCGTTGCCGCGCCTTCGGCCTGGACCACCAGAGCACGCCCAGCTTCGACCAACTGCCCGCCGAGTGCATCAGCCAATTGCTCGAAAGCCAGCACTCGCTGGTGCAAACCACCCATCAAGAAGTGCTGCCCTACTACGAGAACATCCTCAGCAACTCCAATTGCCTGATCATGTTGGCTGACAACCAGGGCCAGGTGCTGACCCGCTGGGGCACCCAGCGTTTTATCGAGCCCAAGCTGGCTCGGGGCTTCAACCCCGGCGCCAGTTGGGTGGAACGTTCCAGCGGCACCAACGCTATCGGCACCGCACTGGCCTGTGCCCAGGCGGTGCGTATCGAACACGACGAGCACTTTCTCAAGGCCAACCGCTTCATGACGGGCTCAGCGGCGCCGATCTTTGATGCCCAGCGCGAGATCATCGCGGTGCTGGATGTGTCCAGCGACAGCTACCTGCCGCCCTCCCACACCTTGGGCATGGTTAAGATGATGAGCCAGACCGTGGAAAACCGGCTCATCCTCAACCTGTTTCGCGGTGAACATTTCCAACTGACCTTTAACACTGGCTTGAGCAATCTGGATAGCCAGTGGGCCGGTCTGCTGATTTTTGATGAGAGCGGCCAAGTGCTGTCGGCCAACCGTCGTGCCGACAACCTGTTGGGCATCAGTTTGTCGCGGGTGATGATCGACAGTTTGTTCAAGGTGTCGTTGCTGGAATTGTTGAACCAGCCGGAGGGGTTGCCCTTCTCGCTGCAAGCGGCGGGACGCAACCGGTTCCAGTGCCTGTTGAAGCGGCCTCAGCAGAGGCCCGTGCAGGCCCGCATATTCACTGAACCGGTGCCGGCGAAACCCACGTCGATTGGCCTCAATACCCTGCATTTTGGTGATGTGCGCGTGGAGAAAGCCGTGCGTCAGGCCGAGCGCTTACTGGAGAAGGACATCCCCCTGCTGATCCACGGTGAAACCGGCGTGGGCAAGGAAGTGTTCGTCAAAGCCCTGCACCAGGCCAGCTCGCGCAGCCAGAAGGCGTTCATTGCGGTGAACTGCGCGGCGATTCCCGCTGAACTGGTGGAATCGGAACTGTTCGGCTACGAAAAAGGCGCGTTCACCGGCGCCAATCAAAAAGGCAGCATCGGGCTGATCCGCAAGGCCGACAAGGGCACGCTGTTTCTGGATGAAATCGGTGATATGCCGCTGCCGACACAGGCCCGCCTGCTGCGGGTATTGCAGGAGCGTTGCGTACAGCCGGTGGGCAGCAGCGAGTTGTTCCCGGTGGATTTACGCATCATCTCGGCCACCAACCACGCGTTACGCGAACGCGTGAAGGCCGGGCGGTTTCGTGAGGATTTGTACTACCGTATCGGCGGCCTGACGCTGGAGCTGCCGCCGTTGCGCGAGCGTACGGACAAGCAGGCGCTGTTCCAGCAACTGTGGCAGCAACACCGCGAGCCGACCCAATGGGCGGGCCTGAGCGCCGAAGTGCTGGCGCTGTTCGATCAGCATCCATGGCCGGGGAACTTGCGCCAGGTCAGCAGTGTGCTGCGGGTGGCACTGGCCATGGCGGAGGAACAGCCGATCCGCCCGGAGCATCTACCGGATGACTTTTTTGTGGATTTGGACGTAGCGGCGCCACGGCCCGCCAATGACGAGCTGGATGACAGCCTCGACCTGAACCAGCGCTTGAAGGCTGCCGGCGGGAATATTTCCCACCTGGCACGCGAGCTGGGGGTGAGCCGCAATACCTTGTACAAGCGCCTGCGCCAGAACGAAGGCTAGCGCGGCTTGACCACCACCAGCAGGTCGGTGAAGTACTCCACCTGGATCGGCAGGTTATCCGCCAGTGACGACAGCGCCGCCGCCGTGTCATCCAGCTTGAAGACGCCCGATACCCGCAGGTTCTGCAGGGCCTGAGGGTCGAAGCGCAGCATGCCGTGGCGATAGCTGGCGAGGGTTTGCAGCACCTCGCTCAGGGGTTGGTCGTTGACTTTGAGCAGGCCGCGGGTCCAAGCATCCGGGTCGGCATCGACGACGGCTTGCGGCGGCTGGGCGCGGCCGTGGTCAAGGACCGAACGCTGGCCGGCCGTGACCTTGACCCCATCGCTGGCTTCACCTTTGACCGCCACGCTGGACTCGATCACCGTGACGACCGTGGTGCCGTCTGCCGCCCGCTTGACCAGATAGCGTGTACCCAATGCGGTGGCCGTGCCTTGGTCGGTGCGGACCACAAAAGGCCGTTGCGCATCCTTGGCCACTTCGACCCAGAGTTCACCTTGCAACAGCTCGATCACGCGTTGATGCCCGTCGAATTTCACGTCGACTGCCGAGTTGCTGTTGAGCTGCAACTGGCTGCCGTCTTCGAGGGCAATCTGCCGGCGCTCGCCGACGGCGGTGCGCTGGTCGGCCATCCAGACCGGCACGTGTTGCAAGCCCAGCCAGCCGCACAAGACCACGCCAAGCAAGCCCGCCACCTGCGCACCACGCGGACGTTGCGGGGTAAACGCGCGGTTAAGGGCAACACGGGCGGGCTTGGCGGGCAAGGCGTCGAGGCTGCCCCACAAGGCGCGCATGCGTTCAATGGCCACGGCGTGACGCGGGTCGGCCTGGCACCAGGCATTAAACGCGTGACGGTCGGCGTCGCTGACGTCCTCGTCGTGCAGGCGGGTCAGCCACTGCGCCGCTTGCTGGATGATCTGCTCGGCGCTCATTCCAGCGGGTCTGTCGGGTGCAGGCTGTGGTAGCAATGCACCAGGGCGCTGGAGATGTAGTTTTTGACGGTGCTGGAAGAGACGTCCAGGCGCGTGGCGATTTCGCTGTAGGTCAGCCCATCGAGGCGACTCAACAGGAACGCTTCGCGGACGTTGGCAGGCAAGCCCGCGAGCATCTCGGCGATACGTTCCAGGGCTTGCAGCGCCACATGAATCGCGGCCGGGTCCGGCATGCCGGCATCTTCGCACTGGATCACCAACGCTTCCATGTAGGCTTTTTCGATACGGCGACGACGGGCGCCGTCGATCAACAACCGCCCTGCCGTGGTGGCCAGGAAGGCACGGGGTTCCTTGATATTTTGCGGCTCGGCCAGCATCAATACGCGGATGAACGCGTCATGCGCCAGGTCGGCGGCATGCTGGGAGCAACCGAGTTTCTTGCGCAGCCAGCCGTGCAACCAGCCGTGGTGCTCGCTGTACATCGCCGTGAGGGTCTGCTGCCGTACGGAGTCATCCAGCGCGGCGGGAATGTCATGCATGCGCAAAAATATCTCAAATGGGAAGTGTTACCAATTGCACAAACAATGCCAGTAAATCGGTGCAGGAGCAAGGGCCACCCCCCTCTGAGAGCATCGTTGATTGCATTGTTTGGAAGGTCGCGCGCCTGTCAGCGCCAGCTCCAGGAGACGCCGGTGTAGAGGCCGCGGCCATCCGCTGGCGTCGAACGCGCCACATCCAGGCCCTTGTCGTCATAGCCCGGCGTGACCGTATTGGCGTACCGGCGGTTGGTGAGGTTGCGCAGGTCGACCCAGGCTTGCCAGTCTTGCTTTGGCGCGTTGTAGCCGAAGGTGGCGCCGAGGATGGTGTAGGACGCAGCGTAATAGGAGTTGGCGTAGTCGACCGCCACGCGCGAGGAATATTCGCTATTGAGGCTGGTAAAGAAACCCGTCGGGTGGCTGTAGCGCACTTGCGCCTGGTAGTAGTGCTTGGGGATGCCAGGCAAGGTGTTGTCGCCGAAACGGTCGTCGTCGCGGTAGTGGAAGTCGCTGAAGGTATAGGCCTGGCGCAGGGAGAGCTGGCCGTTGCGGCCGCCGTCCCACAAAGGGCTGAGCAGGCTCACTTCCAGGCCTTGGTGCACAGTGGGGCTGGCATTGGCTTCGGCGACAATGGCATTGCGGGTGGCCGTTTGGGCCTGGGTTTCCACGCTGAGCAGTTCGTGGCGCACTTCAGAGCGGTACAGCGCCAGGTCCCATTGGCCGAGCCACGCTTCGCCACGCCCGCCGATTTCCAGGGTGGTGGCGGTCTGGTTTTCCAGGCTCACGCCTTCGCGCGCCAAACCTTTGGCCGGCCCACTCGTGAAGTATTTGTTGGAGCCCCAGATCATCGACCACGCGTGCGGCGGCTCGACCGAGCGGCTCAGGTTGCCGTACACCTGCAATTGCGGTGTGAAGTCATACCGCAGGCCGATGCGCGGCGCGTAGTCCCAGTCGTGCTGGCTCAGCGGCGCCTGGCCTTCGGGGTAGGTGACCTGGGTTTCGCGCCGGGTGTAGATCGCGGCCAGGCCGGTCGTCAGCCACAGGTCAGGGACCAGCTCCAGATCGTTGCCGATATGCAGCACGGTGTCGGCCCCCAGATAACTGTAGTCGCGGGTCTTGGTGCCGGGGCCGTAGCCAGCGGTATTGCCGGCCGGTGTGCGCACATATTCCGACGCGCCGTTGTTGGGCATCGCTTGGGTGGTGCGCAGGCCCAACGTAGTTTTGCTGTCGTGGCCGAACAGCGTGTCCTGGCGGATGTAGTTGAGGGTGCCGCTGACATCGGTGTAGGCAACTTTAAGACGGTTGGTGCCTTCGCGTAGGTCCATCGGGTAGTCGTGGTAAGCCAGCCCGAGTTCGACCCGGGAATTGTCGTCCAACTGCAAGGTGGTCTTGTTGGCGATCCAGGTGGAGCCCGGTTGCAGGCGCTTGGAGTCGCGGGCGGCGTTGAGGCTGTTGGCCGCGCGCGGGTCATGGCTGATTTGCGCGCGAGTGAGCTTGCCGGGGCTGTCGTTGGTGGTTTCGCGGTAGCGGAAATAGAAGCGCGTCTCCAGGTCCGGGTTGAAACGGTAGCCGAAGTTAGCGGCCACGCCCTTGCCGGTGGCGGCGCTCTGGCGCTGATAGCCGTCAGACTCGGCGTCGGTGAGGCTGATGTAATAGTCGGCATCTCCCAAGACCTGGCCGGAACTGATCTCGCGCTGGGCGTAACCCTTGCTGCCCGCCTCGTATCGCACCTGCAACTTAGGCGCATCGTAGCCCGTGTGGGTCACGTAGTTGACCGCGCCACCGAGGGCCAGGGCGCCCTGGTCAAAACCATTGGCGCCGCGCAGCACTTCAACGCGGCTGTGCCACAAGGGGTCTTTCAACTCATAGGGGGTGCCACCAGGCCCGGTCAGAGGCAGACCGTCGAACATTTCATACAAGCCGGAGGCGTGGGAACCGGGGCTGCGGTTCAGGCCCGAACCGCGAATCGAAAGTTTCACCCCTTCATTGTTCGCTGCCTTGGCGTACACCCCGGCCTGGTACTTGAACACGTCTTCGTTGGTGCTCACCCGCCCCTGCTGCACGCTGTTCATGTCGATGTAGTTAGTGCCGCCGGGCACGCTTCTGAGCTGCGCCTGCGCCATTTCACCGGCGCTGGCTTCACTGCCGGTGACTTCGACCGGGGCCAATTGCAGGTCTTCGGCGTGCACCAGTGAGCTTAACGTCAGGGCGGCAAACAGGAACGGAGGGTGGCGCAACAGCATCGGGCAAGTCCTTGTAATTCGGGGGCACGAGGTGGGAAGACTGGGACGCCCGCCAGGTCACTCCCTATTATTGGAAACGTCTGCGTCCATTGATCGAAATACTGTGAAAGCCAAACTGCAGCACACTCAGTTCAACTGCAGATGGTTCGCAGATCCTGTTACTTCGGGCGCAAAGAACTCAGCCGCCAGGTTCTCCTAACATCTGCATCAATTCTTCTGCTTCCGATCCTGGAGCAAACCTGAACCCAACCATTTCATCAGTGCCGAGAATTTCGCCCAACGTCTTCATTACCTGCGCCTCAGTGGGCGATTCACGCAGCAACTTGTGCGCTGGCAGTAACAACTCGGAGGAAACACCTTGAACGCTTGCCGCGTCGATCACCGCGAAGAGGATAAAGCGCAGGCGTATTTCGCGTTCAGTCGGCCAAACCGTTTTTCGCTTACCCATCGTGAAGGCTTCACTTTCAGAAAAATCCGAGGCTATTGCCGGAAGACTGGTGTTTCAAGCCACGGGGTGCAGGATAGGCCGCCTCCTACATGCAAAACGGGAACCCCCTACTGGCGGATAGGGCCGGCCATCCAGTTTTCTCTAAGGCCTTGCATAACCGGCCATCAATCCGTGGAAACCTCTGGCTCAGGCAGGAGGTCTACCGCCTGAATCCGCCCGCTGTTTAAAGGAAGCAATCTCATGTCTCAAACTTATCAAGGCACTGCCAGTGTGTTGTTGGCTTCTCGCCACTTGGGCGTTGAGCCAGACGAGTGCTTGAATGAAAAGGTGACCGTGCGCCTTTCGGAAAGCGGCACGCCGACCATCGCACGCCTGGAAGTCGATCAGCCCGTACAGTGGCCAGGACACGCTAACCACGTGGAAGTCAGGCTGCCTGATGGTAGCGTTGTGAAGGGTGTGATCGTGGAAATCAACCGTCAGACTGAACACGCCGCATGGTTGACCTTCAGCCTGGACGATTGACGGGATGGCGTCGTCAAGGCGCCGCTTTCACAGTTTTGTTGCGTTGCAGCTCCAGCGTAATGCTGATGAGCCGCGCAGGCGACCCAATGGCGATCGGTCATTTTGGAAATCGCCGAAAACCGCATTCCGGTCAAGCGCGTCATGGGCTGCTAGATGCTGGATGTCGTCTCGATCTCGGCGATGGCATCCAATTCCTCAACAGTTAGGTATTTGATAACACCCTCCTTGAATCACAGCATCCGGTTTCAACCGGGCTTACCACTGCATCGGCGGCTGGCTGCGAGGCATAAGCGTTTACCGACGAAATGCAAACAACGATGCCCCGTAAAAGATTGAATGTGTAGATTGTACTTTTGGTCAGGGATTGTGAACGCAGACATTCTGGCGAGGTGAAAGCTCATGACTCTTCAAGCAGAAACACTCGTACAACTGACCGAAGCGTTGCAGGAGCGAGGGCTGTATCTGGTCTGCAACGTTCACCTCACGCGCGCGCCCTACCGCCACAATCACCTTTGGTTGTGTTCAGTGGCCTGAAGCAGCCTCGCCAAGTCGAGACGTATACGATGAAAAAAGGCCAACTCCCGTCCAAGACCTGCCCTGTGTGTGGACTGGCGTTCAACTGGCGCAAGAAATGGGCACGTTGCTGGGACGAGGTGCGCTATTGCTCCGAGCGGTGTCGACGAGGCAAGCGCCCGCTTCCACCGCCGGCACAAGGCTGCAACCCTGCGCAATGATTTGCTATTGTCCTGATAGCTAAGTAGGTAATCCGGTAGGACACCGTAGCTGATAGATTTCAGGTGAGTTTACGTATACGCAGGGGTCAACATGGGCGAAGCAACTCCGACTTCAGACTATGAAGTACAACGCTTGCAGCGCGTCGCAGCCTTGTGCGCTCGCGATGCCGAACCCGACGTCGTCTTCGAAAAACTGGTCGCGATGACCTCAAATTATTTCGGGGCGCCCATCGCGCTGATTTCAATCATCGATGAGCATCAGCAATGGTTCAAAGCCCGCGTTGGCATTGAAGAAGAGCAAACCGCGCGCGAAATTTCATTTTGCGCCTATTCGCTGTTCGACCGGGTACCGCTTGAGATTCTCGACTCGCACAACGACGAGCGCTTTATAAACAACCCGCTGGTCACCGGCACGCCCTACATTCGGTATTACGCCAGTGCGCCACTGATGACGGCTGACGGCTTCTCGCTGGGCAGTCTGTGTATCATCGATACCGTGCCCCGCGAGCCGATGAGCGAGCGTGATTTTGCCATGCTGGTGTATTTCGCCGAGCTGGTGATGATGCACATTACTGACGCGCGCGCTCGCATTTACATCGACCAGCCTACCGGGCTGTTCAACCGCCTGCGGTTTGAGGAAGACATCCGCCAGGCAGCGGCGACCTCCGAGAACTTTCACGTTTTTGCCGTTGATATTGTCTCCCCGGCCTTCTTGAACAACGTGGTCAAAGCGCTCGGCTACAACTTCGTCCAGGACCTGATCCTGGCGATCAAAGCACGTTTGCACGCGCTCCTGCCCAGCCAATGCCTGTTGTATAAAATCAGCCCGACGCGCTTCGGCTTTTTGTCAAAAGGCAGCGCGCCTCTGGAGCACGTGTGCGCCAGGATTCTTGAAGATTTTCATACCCCAGTCGAGTGCCACGGGATCCCAATTCTCATGCATGCCGGTATTGGTGTCCTGGCAGTCACCAGTAGCGAGCCGCAGGATTGGATCAGGCTCGTCGTTGCCGCAGCGGACGACGCCAGGGACAGAAACCTGGGGTGGTCGCTTTATCAACCACACACCGATGCGGCGCAGCAGCGTGCTTTTATGCTTTTGAGTTCGTTGCCGGACGCTATGCGTGCCCGTCATCAATTAAGCCTGGTATTCCAGCCGAAGATCCAACTGCCGCAGGGTGAATGCAGCAGTGTCGAGGCATTGCTGCGCTGGGAGCATCCGCTATTCGGCGCGATCCCCCCGTCGGAATTTATTCCCTTGGCGGAAAAAACCGCGCTGATGCAGTCGATCAGTTTTTGGGTACTCGACGCAGTCCTCCAGCAGGCACTGTCCTGGAAACAGCAAGGGCTGGTGATTCGCATCGCCATGAACGTCACCGCGGGCGACCTGGAAACACCGCGATTTATCGACAAGATGATCCATGACATCCACAGGCTCCAACTCGACCCTGCCACGTTCGAGTTGGAGTTTACCGAAAGCGCGTTGATGACTGATGCAGACACGGTCAGCCGTCAACTTGAACGAGCCCGCGGATACGGCATAGGCGTTGCTATTGACGACTTCGGCACGGGCTATAGCAATTGGACGTACCTGCGCCAATTGCCCATTGATTCGGTCAAGCTGGACCAGTCATTGATCAGCAACATAAAAACCCATGAAAAAGATGCGCGTCTGGTCAAGACCTTGATCGAGTTGGCAAGGGGGCTGAGCTACAAGGTGGTAGCAGAGGGCGTGGAAACTGCGGATATCCTTGAACTGATCACTCAATGGGGATGCTCGGAGGCGCAGGGTTTCTTGATCTCCAAACCAATGGGGGCAGACGCCCTCGCCCAGTGGTTTCAGGCAGGCGGCTACCGCACGATTACTGCACCGGCAGAAAATTCATCAGCAACAAGCTCTGCGCGTAGTTGACACCTATGCGCCGGTAGCGCTCATCGAGTATCTGGGTCAGCAGATCGAGGCGCGCGACAATCTTGCCGAACTCCACCGCGAAACTGAGGTTGCTGCCCTCCTCCGATATCTCGTTGGAAAACAGCAGCAACACCCCATTCACATCCTGGCGCTTGCCCAGCAGCCAAGTGGCCTTCTCGATATTGCGCGCAGCATTGCTGACGAATTCAGGGTTGATCGCATCGGTGATGTAAAACTCCGTGCGCCCACCGTGAGCAGTCACGATCATACTGCCAATAGCATAGATAAAAGCGCCGACGCGGTCGCCTTTGAATTCCGGGCTCAAGGAGTAGCTAAGGGCCGCCAAGTCACTGCGTTCCCCCAGCGCAGGAAGGGATTGGCGTTTCTCGATGGCCTGGCGAATCTCCCGCGCAGCAGTCACCGCATCCGGGTAACCCGACTGACGCCACTGGCTGGGATTACGCAGATAGAGCTTGTTCATGAGCAAATACAGGCTTTGCAAATTGTCGCGCATGCCCAGTGTTGCCATGCGATCGACACTGGTCTGGAAGAATTCATCAGGCTTGCCATTGCTGAACTGCTTGGCGATATCCCGACCCTGTTGCTGGCTGCAACCGCTGGCGAAGAGCATCAACACGGCAGCCAGCAGCAAGGGCTGGCGTAGCGGTCGACTATTGAAACGAGGAAACGTGCGATCCATCAGCACCCGATCTGGTTCATCTGCCCACGCGGGAATCGGCGGGGCTGGGACAAGGATAGAGCGGAGAAATCAAAAAAAGTGCAATGGCCGTCGCTAGATAGTTGTAGGCCGCTACCGGCCGGCCGGTGAACGGGCTCAAACGTGAAGAATTTTTTTTAGGCTCTATACTGTTTGCAACAGCTGCGTGTGTTGTTGGCGACCCAGGGTGGCATGTCAACCTTTGAACGGCTTGGCGCGTTTATCTATATCGCCCCGGCATACTCCCCAGCAGCTGTACCTGAGGGAGACGGCAATGAAACATCCAATTCGAGCTCAAATGGTTGTTCAGTTGATTTGCCTGCTTTCGGTGGCTCAGCTTTTTTGTTGAGCGGCGTGTGACTGCCTTCACATTCAGTTGCAGTTGCGGCAGCGAGAGGTATTGCCAGCTATAAGCCATAATCTGGCCCGACATTCGATTGCCGGGCCAGAGCGTGCAGCTATAGCAAGATCGTGGATAGCATGCCTAAGGCGCCCAGGCAAAACCCGATCAGTGCGCCTCGCCCGGGGAGCTCCTGAAACAGCGCCCAGATCACGATGGGCTCCAGCAGTAATAAAGAGGTAACGGATACAACCGTCACTACCCAGATGTCACCGACCGCAAGATACCCCAGCCAATAAGCCCCCAGCAGACAAAGCCCGGCAAAGCACATCAACACAACAGGCATGATGAAAGCGTGCCATGAGCCGTCGCCCGCTTGAGCCAGCTTGGCGGTCACCACCTCACTGTGGATTGCACAAAACTCACCGATGATCATCAACCCTAGAGCAGAAACTCCGAGTAGTTCTTTGGACATATCAAAAACTCCTTCGTATTCAACGCAATATTTTTCAACTCCCAGCGGGCAATGCCGCTGCCCAGAGTTTCGTTGCAGTGATACGAAGCAGCCTTGAACAGGCCTGAATTACCGAAGTGCTTTGCCATGCTCATGTCCTTTATAGAAGGTGAGGCTTAGCGGCCAGATGAGGCGCTCGGCCTGATCATACGTTTCGGCGAGTATTAGGAACAACCTTGGCCGTGGAACCGCCGAAACGGACTGTTTATTTCTTCGTGCTTGTATAAGCTTGCCGTTCGTTTTTTCGAGATCAGGAGGGGTAAATGAGTGACGACAATGCAAAGCGCTTGCTAATTAACCAGCAGCACATTTGCATGGCTGCAATCTCGCTGATTTTCTCCAGCACCTGTGTTGGCGCAGACACTTACTCGGAGCTGAGTACGCCTGATAAATCGGGATTCATGTGGGGTCAGGTCTACCAGCATACAAATGAGCTTTGGGTTTAATCCCAAGCGTGCTTTAAACATTAACACCTGCTGACAGCCCATAGAGGTTCACAAAATGAAAATGACACTACCCGCCCTGGCTTTGGGTGTTCTGATATCGCAAGGAGCGATAGCCGCCGGTGATGGTACAGCCGCTCTTGGAGGTGGCGTTGGGGGTGCACTTGGCAATATCGTCGGCCAACAGCTGGGGGGGTCAACTGGCGCGGCAGTAGGCGCAGGCTTAGGTGGTGCCGCCGGTGGAGCAGTCGGGGCCCAGAAGGGTAAGAGGACAGAAGCTGCGATAGGCGGCGGCGTTGGCTCTGCTGGTGGGTCACTTATAGGCAATCGTCTGGGCGGCACAACGGGTTCGACTATCGGAGCGGGTCTCGGTGGCGCTGCAGGTGGCGCGCTCGGCAACAACCTGGCGGATGATGAGAGCAATCATCGATCTGACGGGAAAAAGCACAAAGGCAACAATAAGCACAAGCATAAGAACAAGCGCCACTGATGAGCCATGGCTCGTGTTTGCAGTAGGTGCAAAAAATGCAGACGCCTTGTGGCGGGTCAGCTTAGCGAACAAGTGAGGGGCTGGGCCTTATCATATGTGTGAGCACCTGTTCTGAATAACCGGGCTCGACGGGTGTGAGCGATATTAAAAACTCGCAGAACTCCCCGCCGCCCGTCATGATCGGGCTATGATCAGGCCATCTTAACCGGACGCACAATGCCCCATGCCCGTTGACCTACAAGCGCTCTATCCAAAACTGATCCACTTGATGCTGGATACGGTATTCGTCGTCGACAGCGACAACCGGATTGTCTTCGTGAGCGACGCCTGTGAGTCCCTGCTGGGCTACCACGCCGAAGAGCTGATCGGCACCCTGATCATCCACTACATGCACCCTGAAGACCTGGCGCGTACCCGCGCTTCCATAGCTCGGGTCATGAGTGGCCAACCCCACGTCGACTTCCGCAACCGTTATCTGCGCAAGGATGGCAGCGTCGTACACATTTTGTGGGCGGCCTTCTGGTCCAAAGAAGTCGGTGCGCGGATCGGAGTCGCGCGGGACATAACGGCGCTCACCCAGGCCGAGGAGGAGTTACGCTTCCTCGCCCATCATGACCCGCTGACGGCCCTCACCAACCGATCGTTGTTCAACGATCGGCTCGACAGTGCGCTGCAAAGCGCACAGCGCCATAACCGGAGCTTGGCATTGCTGTTTCTGGACATCAACGACTTCAAGTGCATCAACGATGTGCATGGTCATGCCATGGGCGATCGCGTGCTCTGTGTGATTGCACGACGGCTAGAGCGCTGTGTGCGCGAAGGCGATCTAGTGGCCCGGATGGGCGGTGATGAATTCACGGTACTGATCACGGATATCCAGTCGCCGGATGCGGTTGCCGGGAAGGTGGCGCAGATACTTGCGGTCATTGCTGATCCACTGGGGGCCGAGTTTGGCGGAGTGAAAATGCCGTCTTGCAGTGTCGGCGTGGCGTTTTATCCGAAGGATGGAGAGGATGCGGATACGCTGTTGAGTCATGCGGATGGGGAGATGTATCGGGTGAAGAGGTTGCGGGTGAGTGAAGATATGAAGTAGACCGTAGCCTAGGGTCTGGCAACCCGCGTCGTTAAAAAGCCAATGCCCCGACGAGTCGGGGCATTGGCTTTTATGGTCCTGGATAAATCAAAAGGGCTTTTCAGCCTTACGGGTGAAGAACCACTTGCTGACCATCATGCACGAGGCTATTTGGCTTGGCGAAGCACAAGCTCCGATAGACGGGTCTTAACGCGGAAGCAGAACTCACGAATTTGAAATTGATAAGCGGGCATAACCATGTAGTTTAAGTCAGGACCTAATGAGTCTTTGATTTCCATATATTTAGCGGTCTTGGCAGCGATGGTTTGGTACTCCGCCTCGTACTTGACGTAAGACGCTTTGTTGTAAACCTTCAAAACGTCCAGCTCTTTACGGCATTGCTCTGCGCGGTTTTGGTTTAAGTTTGTTTCTGATTCCGACTGATCAGCTTCCGTAGAGGCAGGGACGTGGGAGTCAGCACTGGCGCCCGCAGGTGCAGCCTCATATCGCACAGTCCAATTGGGTGGTGTCGAAGGTGCGACTTCAGGGGGGGCTTCATGGGGCGCTTCCTGGACGACGGCAGGAGGTGGAGTCACTATGGATTTTTCTGGCGTTTTCGTAGCGCATCCAGAGAGGGCAAGTCCTACCACTACAGCGATGCCACACAGTTTATACATCGGTTTCACCAAGAAGTAATTATGGTTGGCTGAGTCGTTAGGTTCTGGGTAAAAGTAAAACTCACTCAATGATCAAGTGTAAATTTTCTACCAGACTCAAGGCGCTCAGCCTCTCTTCCTTGAGTGCGCAGGTGAGTGATAATAGTAAAAAAACAAAGAGATGACGAGTAAAAGCTCGTCAGAAAAGCCACAGATTAATGGGACAATTGCGGTGGGTCCAAGCTAAGCATGCACCCTCATTGTGCGGCGTTCGGATCGCAGGGAAAAATGAGGAGACTTCATGGTCTACGTTAAATCTGAAACGTATCGACACGTCAGCAGATGTGGGTTTCGCGTAGAAGCGCGATTTCCAGTCCCGTGGTGAGTACCTGACGTGCTCGAAAACGTTTTTACACAGCCTCGGCCAAAAGCTGCCCGTGATGATCGGTAGTTTTCTACGAAAAAGGCCCGATCGAATCAAATCACTTTTTAACCGGTGTATCCCAGCATTCGGGATTAAGCGAGCATACGTTGTATTGCCGATCCATCAACGCCATGCGGTTGAGGTGGGCATCAGTGGCGGCGCTCAGTGATTGCTCACTGGTGACCATGTAGCGCGCGGCTCTATCGCTCATGCGTGCACTCCATTGGCGCCGAATCTTTTCATCCAAGGCTTTTGGTGACGTGGCCATGGCTTGAAGTGTACCGTCGTCTACTCGGCTCAACTCGTCGCGGTAGGTTTCGATGTACTGGGTTCGTGCGGCGTCGTGCTGGTGATTTAGGTCGTACTGGAGCGCTTCCAAGTTTTGCTTGTAGAGAGTCCAGTAACCGTCAGGCAGCACGCCACCGTCTTTCTTTCGTAGCGCGGCAATACGCCCATCGTTGTCGGTATTGGCGCTGAGTACCGGCTTGAGCGACGAGATGATAACGGGATCGTTGCTGATAATCTGGTTCATCAACACAGTACGTAAACTTGTCTTAGGCAGACTCTGGCCCAGGGGCTCCACGTGGATCGGCTCCGTTGGTTTCAGGGACACAGGTTGGCTCGCGCAACCTGTAAACAACAAGGCCAAAAAGAGGATCGACGAGATAGGATGACGTAAAAACATAAGCTACCCATGAGCATGGTTGGTTAGGGAATCGAGCATAACACCCGCCAACCGATAGTGTCATTTTGACATCACTCCGACCCTGACAACCTTCCAGTTACCGGAGTGCAAGCCCGACTCCACTTATACTGCCTGACGGTAGATTTGGAGAGGTTTTTTACGAGGATGCTTCCAGGTCGAAACCTATAACTAAGCGCCAACAGTCCTAGAGAGGATTTACCAAAACCAGCTCGCACTGGAGGCAGCCCTGGGGGCAATCGACGAGAACGCGGCCCACATAAAACTGGGCTTGGCGTGTCTCTGCAAGCTCCCATGAGGCAGCCACTATTTGATTTTGGTCTCAAGCGAGTGCCGGCCTCTGGGGTATACGGGCCGACAAAGAAAAAGGAATCGAATCCTTGAGAGGATGGATATCAAGGCGGTTGATACCCAGAGCAGTACAGACAAGATAGCACTGAGCAATGCTTCTTTTTCAGTCGCGCCAGTATCCAATGCCATCGCGCGATCATAGTCTTAACTTTTTGAACAACTGCAATGGGAATAAACGGAGTCAGCCCCGATGATCCAAATTTATGGAATTTACTCACAAACGAAAGGTTCAGTACATAAAGCCCGAGCATTGCATCTGTGCCCTGAGCTTTCTATGATCGCGACGGGTGCGCCATTGCATGACGCGATGCGCAGGTTAAAAGCAAGCACTGGTCGGGCCGCCAGCGGAGTCCGACTGTGGCTAGCAAAAAACCATCATCTCCATCTATTCCCCGTCCTCAAGTTTTAACCGAACGCGCGCTTTCAGCGCTGGAACGGTTCTCCCATATCGAGGCAGTGAGCGGCATCGCACTTTTGGTGGCTGCTATCGTCGCGCTCCTTTGGGCCAACAGTGCGATAGCTGAGTCTTATGAGCATTTCTGGAGCGCCGAATTGACCATCGGTCTAGGGCATTTCACTGTTTCGCGCTCATTGCATTTTCTGGTCAACGATGGATTGATGACCGTGTTCTTTCTTGTCGTAGGGGCGGAAATCCGTCAAGAGATCAGCGACGGTGCACTGTCCAGCTTCAAGCTCGCTACGTTACCTCTTGGGGCTGCGATGGGTGGTGTCATGGTGCCTGCGCTTATCTATACGCTGCTTAATTTCGGCACCCCCGCCTACAGCGGTTGGGCTGTGCCGACCGCGACCGACATTGCCTTTGCCGTAGGGGTGCTTGCACTATTAGGTAAATCGATTCCCGGCTCGGTGAGAGTTCTCCTCCTTGCACTGGCCATCATTGATGACATCGTTGCCATACTGATTATCGCGATTTTCTACACAGCCAGCCTGAATTACCTGGGTTTGGTCATTGCAGCGGTAGGGTTGCTACTCGTTCTGATATTTCAACGCATGGGTATTGGCAAAGCCTACGCTTATGTCTTACCTGGCGCGATTGTATGGTTTGGTCTTTTGAAGACCGGCGTTCACCCAACGCTTGCCGGTGTAGTTCTAGGGCTAATGACCCCCGTCAATTCCAAGCCATTGCGTGAGCGACCTCTGGATACGATTGGGCGTACGTTTCAGGAGCTCATGGAACGCTTCTCGCAGGCTGAGCAGAGTCCAAAGGCAGTAGCCAAACCACTGAAACAGTTACGTCATGCCGAGCGAGAAATGTTATCTCCTGTGCAGCGAGTGCAAATAGGGTTGCACCCATGGGTCGCCTACGGAGTCATGCCGCTATTTGCGCTGGCCAATGCCGGTGTCAGTCTGAAGGGTATCAACTTGGACGATATTATGGCCCAAGGCGTGCTTATTGGGGTAATTACGGCCTTGGTACTTGGTAAACCTTTGGGGGTGATGATCGCCAGTTTCTTGCTGATCAAGCTAAAGGTCTGCGAATTGCCCGAGGGAGTCAGTTGGGAGGGTATCGTCTTGGTGGGGCTGTTGGCGGGTATAGGCTTCACTATGTCAATTTTCATTTCCGGCCTTGCGTTTGACGACCCTGGCCTATTAGCGGCGGCTAAACTGGGTGTGCTTGCCGCTTCGTCCTTGGCTGCGATACTCGGTTTGGTTTGGGGGAAAACCAAGTTTCGTTCATTTGCTGGTAGACCGGCCGCAGGACTTTAATTGCCTGTTTCGTGAAAGCTCCTCCGCACTTGCGGCGATAAATGATCGATTTCATTTGCCCGCTGCGTTGGCAGGTAAGTAAGCACGCCCTTAAAGTGAGCATACGGATCATGACCTGGTTTGACTGTAAGCGGATGGCGAATACATCTTCCGAACTCCAGCATTAAGGGCGATTGTGTCCGCGTAAGTTTAAGCGGACGCAATCACTCTTAATGCCAGGATCGTCTCAAACCTGTACAAACGGTAACTTATGTACAAGTTTTGTACAACGCTGATTTAAGCATCCGCTAATCTGTGACCCCCTTGGATTAAAGTCCTCAGGCCAAGACGGGACGCGAGTGGCACGGATCCCGCCACCAAAGTGTTGGGGTTGTTGCGTGGGTTCAGCGACAGGAAAATGCAAGATCGCTTACAAGCGACGTGTTTGACGATCCTGCCTTGTCTCACACCAGTATCGTGATCACGACCAACCTCAGTCTCTCGGGATGGTAGAGCGCGTTCAGCGACATTAAGGTGACCGCAGCAACTGGATCAACTGACACATCACTGCCACATCGTTGAAACGATCAACGTGTCCTACCGCATGCAATACGGCACGCTGGTCGTCCAGATAAAGATCAGATCACGTGAAAGAAAGCACAGGGACGGGAGGACATCGAGGACGATGAACCGTTTTGACCAGCATCAAAAACGCGCTGAGTAAGGGGTCGGCGAACACACCTTCCGAACTCCAGCGTTAAGGATTAGTACCTGAAAGCACCTGATGTTTACGGTTAAACCTAGTGTACGTCGAGGTTCTTTTTGAATCCGCGAAGGTTCATGATGAAGAGGCAAACCTGCAGGACGATGAGAGCATAGGCTTCTACGTACACCCCCCAAGTCACCCACAATATATTGCTGAGGCTAAAGCATACAAATCCTGTCATGCGCCTTGCTGGTAGTTGAGACCCGATAAGCCAAGCCGCAAGCACCGTCACCAACATCGCAGGCCATTGAACCCAATCTAGATAAGCCAAGCTTTTCACCCCGTTCAAAATGGCGATTGACGATTTACGCAGCAATGATGTGGCCGGTGCCTCTGTGCGCCTAAAGCATCGCCGTCGCCTAGTCTTCGTCCTGTGGGCTTCCACACTGCCACCTGCGCGCCCCGCTTGCTACTGACCGTACTTTGCTGGGGCACAGTAAACCGGAAATCACCAAAAGGGTGTACAGAAGGATTGGAGCGACCGCCAAGCCCTCAAAATAGGCAAAGTTTCGGAACGCCTAGAAAAACCGTTGCTCCCTACCCGAAGGCCAGAAACACGAAAGCCCCGCATTCGCGGGGCTTTCGTTTGAATCTTGGCGGGAAACCAGGGATTCGAACCCTGGAGACGCTATTAACGTCCGCCGGTTTTCAAGACCGGTGCATTCAACCACTCTGCCAATTTCCCTTGCGCATCACAGGATTATAGTAGCCTATCCTGTCTCAGCGGGCGCCATAATACCCGAATGAAACACACTGTCAAACTCTCGGCATCGCTTGTTACAGAGCGTCTGTTATGATCTTTGCGACTGAACGTTTCAAAACCGAAGGAGTGTCGCCATGCGCGAACAGAATTACGCAGTGAATGGTAACGCGCAGGCTGAGCAGCTTGAAGTCAGCCGCGTGTTGCGCAACACCTATGGCTTGCTCGCCCTTACCCTCGCATTCAGCGGCGTAATGGCGTTTGTGGCTCAGCAGATGCGCGTCGGCTACCCGAACATCTTTGTCGTACTGATCGGCTTCTATGGGCTGTTCTTCCTGACCAACAAGCTGCGGGACTCGGCCTGGGGTCTGGTGTCGGCGTTTGCCTTGACCGGTTTCATGGGCTTCATCCTCGGCCCAATCCTCAACCGTTACCTCGGCATGGCCGGCGGTGCGGAAGTGGTCAGCTCGGCGTTTGCCATGACGGCCCTGGTGTTTGGTGGCCTGTCGGCCTACGTGCTGATCACCCGTAAGGACATGAGCTTCCTGGGTGGCTTCATCACCGCAGGCTTCTTTGTGCTGCTGGCGGCTGTGGTCGCAGGTATGTTCTTCCAGATCAGCGGCCTGCAACTGGCGATCAGCGCGGGGTTTGTGCTGTTCTCCTCGGTGTGCATCCTGTTCCAGACCAGCGCCATCATCCACGGCGGTGAGCGTAACTACATCATGGCGACCGTGAGCCTGTATGTGTCGATCTACAACCTGTTTATCAGCCTGTTGCAGATCTTCGGCATCATGAGCAGCGATGACTGATTAGTTAACGCAATAAAAAATGCCCCGTATCGAAAGATACGGGGCATTTTTGTTTTTACGCCGTTAAGAGCAGGTTTCAGTATTTGTTGGGTTCCATCTCCAGATCAACCTTGAAGCGCTGCGCAATATCCTGCTGGATCCGCTGAGCCAGGTTGGCAATATCGTGCCCCGAGGCCCCGCCATAGTTGACCAACACCAGCGCCTGCAGTTTGTGCACACCTGCATCCCCCTCACGAAAGCCTTTCCAGCCAGCCTTGTCGATCAGCCAACCGGCCGCGAGCTTCATCTGCCCATCGGGCTGCGGATAAGCCACCAGGTCCGGGTACAGTGCCTGCAGCTCAGCAGCCAACACCTGGGACACCAAGGGGTTCTTGAAGAAGCTCCCGGCATTGCCAAGCTCTGCCGGGTCCGGCAGTTTTTCCCGGCGGATGCTGCAGATCGCACGGCTGACGTCGCTCGGCGTCGCCTCAGTGATGCCCTGCCCCGCCAGGCGTTGCTGCACCGGGCCATAGTCGAGTTTCAGGTGGCCGGTGCGGCTCAGGGCAAAGCGCACCCGCAGGATCAGCCAGCGGCCGGTTTCGTGCTTGAACACGCTGTCACGGTAGGCAAAGTTGCATTCTTCCAGACTGAATTCGCGCAGTTCGCCGGTGTGGCGATCCAGGGCGGTCAGGCCAGCGAATACGTCCTTGATCTCCACGCCGTAGGCGCCGATGTTCTGCATCGGTGCTGCGCCAACGGTACCGGGGATGAGGCTGAGGTTTTCCAGGCCACAGAACCCCTGTTCCAGGGTCCACAACACGAAGGGGTGCCAGGCTTCGCCCGCTTGCGCCTCGACCACCACCTGCGTGCCGTCATCGTTGACCACGCGGACGCCGTGGGTCGCCATGCGCAAGACCAGCGCAGGAATGTCCTGGGTCAGCAGCAAGTTGCTGCCACCGCCGATCACCAACAGTGGCACCGCATGTGCGGCTGAATAAGCCAGGGCCTCGCGGACGTCATCGTCGCTGTGCGCCTCGGCGAACAACTGGGCGCGTACGTCGATGCCAAAGCTATTGAAGGGCTTGAGCGATACCTGCGAGAGCACCTGCAAGGTCATAACCGCCCCTTCAATTCGATCACCAATAAATCACAGGCGCGTTCAATCAGGTCCAGGACCCGCTCGAAGCCTTGTTCACCTTCGTAATACGGATCTGGCACTTCGTCCACTTCGCCATCGTAGCGGCGCAGGAACAGGTCCAGCTCCGCTGTGCCTTGGCCCGGCTGCATGGCCTTGAGGTTGCGCAGGTTGCTGTGGTCCATGGCCAGGATCAGGTCATAGCGCGCAAAGTCGGCACGGGAGACCTGCTGGGCTCGCTGGGCCGACAAGTCATAGCCGCGCACCAGCGCCGCACGCTGGCTGCGCTTATCCGGTGGGTTGCCAATATGCCATTCACCCGTACCGGCGGACGCTACCTCGACCTGCCCTGCCAAACCCGCTTCGCGCAATTTATGGCGCAGCACGCCTTCTGCGGTGGGCGAGCGACAGATATTGCCCAGGCAGACAAACAAGACCTCCATCAGGCCCCCAGCAGGCGACGGACGCGCTCAAGGTCTTCCGGCGTGTCGACACCAGCCGGCGGCGCTTCCAGCGCATCGCCCACATGAATGCGCACGCCGTGCCACAAGGCACGCAGTTGCTCCAGCGATTCGGTGTTTTCAAGCCAGCACGGGCCCCAACTGACGAAGTCATGCAGGAAACCGGCACGGTAGGCATAGATGCCGATATGACGGCGATACGGCACGCCTCCCGGCAATACGTCGGGTTTTTTGGCGAAGGCGTCGCGCGCCCACGGCAAGGTCGAACGGCTGAACGTCAGCGCCAGGCCATTGATGTCGCTGACCACTTTCACCACGTTCGGGTTGAACAGGGTGTCGATGTCTTCGATCGGTTCGGCCAGGGTCGCCATGCGCGCTTCGCCATGGGCGGCCAGGTTGGCCGCCACTTGGTCGATCACGCTCGGCGGAATCAACGGCTCGTCACCTTGCACGTTGACCACGATGGCATCAGGTGCCAGGCCGAGTTTTGTGGCCACTTCGGCCAGGCGATCGGTGCCGGAGTTATGGTCTTCGCGAGTCAGCACGGCCTCAGCGCCGAAGCCTTTGCAGGCTTCGATGATGCGCGGATCATCGGTGGCCACCACCACGCGCTCGGCGCTGCTTTTGCAGGCCTGTTCCCACACCAACTGGATCATCGGCTTATCGCCGATCAGTTGCAGCGGCTTGCCCGGCAAACGGGTCGACGCGTAGCGGGAAGGAATGACAACGGTAAAGGCTGTGGTCATTTATCCAGGCGCTCATCGGTAGTCAGGGTGCGGGCTTCGCTTTCCAGCATTACCGGGATGCCATCACGGATCGGGTAAGCCAGGCCGGCGCCTTTGCTGATCAGCTCGGTTTTGTCGGCGCTGAGCTTGAGCGGGCCTTTGCAGATCGGGCAAGCGAGGATATCGAGCAGTTTGGTGTCCATGAGTGTTTCCTGGATAGAAGCGGTTTAAGGCAAGAGACGGGCAGGCAACAGGCGCATCAGCTGCGTGTCGAACCAGGCGACAAACGCCGGCGACGGCAGCGCATCCACCGCAAGGTACCACCAGTCGGGCTGGGCAAAGGCGCGGCACTTCACCGCGTCCTTTTCGGTCATGACCAGCGGCAATGACGGTGTAAAATTCAGGACTTCGGCGCTGTACGGCGCGTGGTCGGCAAACGCATGGGGTATCGGCTGCCAGTGTAGCGTTTCAAGGGTGTTGAAGAAACGCTGCGGGTTGCCGATGCCGGCGACCGCATGCACCTGCTGGCCCGCCGCAAAGTGATCGACCGGCTGACGCTCGCCGGTCTTCAGATTGACCAGTGCGCAAGGCTGCAAGCGAAAGGCAAAACCATCGTCTCGGTCGCTTGCGGCGCCGTTATACAACAGCGCATCGACACTCTGCAGCCGCTCCACCGGTTCGCGCAACGGCCCCGCCGGCAGGCAACGGCGGTTGCCCAGGCCACGGGCGGCGTCGATCAGCACCAATTCAAGGTCGCGGGCCAGGCGGTAATGCTGCAGGCCATCGTCGGAGAGGATCAGGTCCAGGGTTTCACTGGCCAGCAGCGCCTTGACCGCACGGCTGCGATCGGGGTCGATCACTAACGGTACGCCGCAGCGCTGCACGATCAATAAGGGTTCGTCACCCGCCACTTCAGCACTGTGGTTGGCTTCGACCCGCCACGGCAACTGCGGCGGCTTGGCCCCATACCCCCGGCTGACCACCCCCACGCGCAAGCCGCTACGTCGGCAGTGCTCAATCAACCACAGGATCAACGGCGTCTTGCCGGTGCCACCCACCGTGATATTACCGACCACCACCACCGGCACCGGCGACTGATAGATCTCGCCCTCACCCGCAAGGAAACGTGCGCGCTTGCGCTGCACCACTCGGCGGTACAAGGATTCAAGCGGCCGCAGCAACGTGAGCATCGGATGGCCCTCGTACCAGGCCTTGAGCAAACGATCGGACATGGCCATCAGGGTTGGCTCGCTGCCTCGACGGTGGTCATGCGCAGATGGCTGAAACCGAGCTTGCCGGCGGCATCCATCGCAGTGATCACAGCCTGGTGCTGGGTCTTGCCATCGGCACTGATCGACAGCGGCAGCTTGGTATCGCCGCCGGACTCTTTCTGCAAGGCATCCATCAGGCTGTTGAGATCGTTCTTTTCGAGCAACTGGTTATTCACTGAAAACACCCCGTCGGCGCTGATGGCGATGTCCAGTTGCTTGACCTCCTGGTCTTCGGCCGGCGAACCGCTCACGGCTTCCGGCAGGTCGACGCGCAGCTCGGTTTGCCGGGTAAAGGAGGTGGTGACGACAAAAAACAGCAGCAGGATAAACACCACGTCAATGAGCGACGCGAGGTTGATATCGACATTTTCCCGGTGCTTGCGGCGAAATTTCACGCTTTGCCCCCAACCAGGTCAACGTCACGGTCGCCCTGCACGACTTCCACCAGTTTGATGGCTTCCTGCTCCATGCCGACCACCAGCTCATCGATGCGCCGTTGCAGGAAACGGTGGAAGAACACCGAAGGAATACCGACCATCAGGCCCGCTGCCGTGGTGATCAGCGCCTTGGAGATACCGCCTGCCAATACGGCCGCGTTGGTGGTCATGCCGGAGCCCATGAACGAGCTGAAAATATCGATCATACCCAGCACCGTCCCCAGCAAACCGAGCAATGGCGCCATGGCAGCGATGGTGCCGAGGGCATTGATGTAGCGCTCCAGTTCATGGATGACGCGGGCGGCAGCCTCCTCGATGCACTCTTTCATGATCTCGCGACCATGCTTGGAGTTGGCCAGGCCGGCGGCAAGGATTTCACCCAACGGGGAGTTGGCGCGCAGTTCCTTGAGTTTTTCCTTGTCCAGTTGCTTGTTCTTGATCCAAGCCCAGACCTGCCCCAATAGATGCTCGGGGGTGACGCGACTGGCGCGCAGGGTCCACAGGCGTTCGGCGACGATGCCGAGTGCGGCGATAGAACTTATGATGATCGGCAACATCATCCAGCCGCCGGATTTGACCAATTCCCACACAGTGAATGCCCCCTCGAAAAAGTGCGCCACTTTACCATATAGGTTCGTCGGCCACAGACCCCATCGGCTGCGGCCACAAGCGCCTAAGGTAACCGTTCACGCCAGAACCTGCGTTGACTGCGCGCAACAACCGGTGGTGCAAATGCCCCCAGTTGCAGGCGCACGGCGCCCTGCTCGGCGCTGTCATAGACCTCGCTGCCCAACCGCTGGTAGCGCGCCATCACCTGCGGATGCGGATGGCCGAACGCATTGCTGCGCCCTCGTGAAATGAGCACAGAACGAGGGGCAAGGCGTTCCACAAACGCCCAGGACGAAGAGCTGCGACTGCCATGGTGTGGCGCTTGCAACCAATGGGTGGGCACTGCCAGAGGTGAGGCGAGCATTGCCTGTTCAGCCGCGCGGTCGATATCGCCGGTCAACAGTAAGCGCTCGCCATTGGCCTGCACCTGCAACACGCAGGACTTCGGGTTGCCGCTGATAGCGTCCGGCCACTGCCACAGCTCGAACGTCACATCGTCCCAGGTCCACCGTTCGCCACTGTTGCACGGCTGCGTACGGAGAAACGCAGGCAGGCCCTCGGTTTCCCCGCCCACCACGCGTTTGATTGGCATCCCCTTGGCAATCGCCCCCGCGCCGCCGGCATGATCCGCGTCGGCATGGCTGATCAACATCATGTCTAACGTCTTTACCCCAAGTTTTTGCAGCGACGGCAACACCACGCGCGCACCCAGGTCAAAGGTTCCGGAGCGCGGGCCGGCGTCGTAGAGCAAGGTGTGATGGCGAGTGCGCAAGATCAGCGACTGCCCCTGGCCAACGTCCAACTGCACCACCTCCACTTGCCCATGGGGCACCAGTTCACGCGGGGGAAACACCGCCAGCAACAGCATCGGCAAGCCCAGCACCCGAAATGGCACGCCCTTGGGCAACAGTAACAGCAGCGCACCGAGCAGGCTCAGCAGCCAATACCCCTGCGGTACGTCGGCCGGAATCCAGGCAGGCAGTTGTCCGGCAAGCCACGCCAAGCCCTTGAACAACCCATCCAACGCCCCGCCCGCCAGCCACAGCAATCCCTCCCCCATAAACGGCAACGCCAGCAACGCTGTCCCCAGCAACGCCAGCGGCAACACCACCAGGCTGATCCAGGGCACCGCGACCAGATTGGCCAGGGGCGCACTCAGGCTGATGGGCAACCCCAGCACCAGCAAAACAGGAAACAATCCAACGGCAATCAACCACTGGGGGCGGGTCCACGCCTGCCACACGCTCCACGGTCCCAACCGCCCACCAAACGCCAGGATCAGCACTGCCACCGCCGCAAACGACAACCAGAACCCCGGCTGCAAACTGGCCAACGGCTCCAGCACCAACACCCCATTGAGCGCCAACAGTAACGGCCACCACAGCCCCAGGTGCCGGAAGCGCAGCCGCCATAACAACACCAGCCCCACCATCACACAGGCGCGCTGCACCGGCACGCCAAACCCGGCCAGCAAGCCGTAACTCAGCGCAGCCGTGAACGCCAGGCCACACGCCCACGGCAGCCACGGCCAGGTTCGGGGCCAGAGCCCATAACGTGCCAACCCGGCGATCAACCCGTAGATCAAGCCCGCCAGCATGCCGATGTGCTGGCCGGATATAACCAGCAGATGCACAGTGCCGGTGTCCTTTAACACCTGCCAATCAGCGGCGGCCAATCCAGAGCCGTCTCCCAGCACCAGGGCGATCAGGCCTGCTTCCCGACCAAAGCCATCCACCGCCATCAAGCGCTGGCGCACGCCGTCCCGCCAGGCGCTGTGCGCCGCAGCCAGACGTTCGCCGTCCTTCACCGTGCCCGTAGCACCAATACGCTGGGCGAGCAGCCAGGCTTCCCGGTCAAATCCGTGAAAATTCAGCAAACCGGCCGGCCGCTTCAGGTTGATTGCCAGGCGCCAGCGCTCACCACTGCGCACAGGCGGCCCGCCACGCCAGGACACTCGGATGCGTTTGGGCAAGCTGGCCTTTCGCGACCGGCTGTCGGCCAATTCGAAACGCACCCCCTCGCCCGTCTGCTGCGGCAGCCCAATGACTCGCCCCTCCACCCAACGTGTCTGGCCGTCCAGAGTCGGCTTCAGGCGATCATCCAGCGCCCACTGCGCACTGATGCATGCCCAGCTCAGCCCCACCAGGAAAAACGCCAGTGGGTAAGTGCGAAACGGCAACAGCATCAACGCCAGCACCAGCACCAGCAAGGCGATCAGCCATCCCGTGGGCGGCAATGCAGGTAAAAAACGCAGGGCCAGCAACCCCAGCGCCAACGCGAACATCCCTGTCCTCATGGATCATCCCTTTAAAGTGATCCACTCAGTCTTAGCCGGGCGTCCGACATTGCCTATGATGTTTTGTCACAAAGTCTGAATTTTCTGTTTATAGAATGCGAGCATACTTGCCCCTCGAACTGACCTGGACCCCTTATGCCACGGCGCTTATTCAAACGGTACATGCCTGACCCCAGCAGTATCAGGGAACACAAGTCATTACAGTTTCTCGGCACATTGCTGCATGACCCGAACCTCTGGCACCTCAACCGGCACTCGGTCGCGCGCGCGATGGCCGTAGGTTTGTTCGCGGCCTTTATCCCGATTCCCTTGCAGATGCTGCTGGCGGCCGTCCTGGCGATTACCGTGCGCGGCAACATGCCCATCGCGGTCAGCCTGGTGTGGCTGACCAACCCGATCACCATGCCGGTGGTATTTATCTGCACCTACATGACCGGCGCCTGGCTGATGAACGTGCCCCCCCGCAGCCTGCCCGACGACCTGACCTGGGAATGGATCAGCGGGCAACTGAGTACGTTGTGGCAGCCGTTCCTGCTGGGCTCAGTCGTTTTGGGGTTGGTGCTGGGCGCACTCGCCTATTGCCTGACGATGGGCTATTGGCGCTGGTGGGTGGCGCACCAATGGAAACAGCGCAAACAGCGTCGCGCCTAGTCTGTCGTGCTCAGCAAGCGCGCAGGCGCAGGTGCACCCGCAGGCCCTGCCCGGTGTTTTCCGCCCACAGGCTGCCGTCCTGGCGTTGCACGGCGTTGCGGGCAATGCTCAAGCCCAGGCCGAAGCCACCGTCGCCGGGGCGTGAACCGTCCAGGCGGGTAAAGGGCGCGAAGATCCGTTCCAGGTCTGCGTCATCGATCCCGCCGCCCTGATCCTCCAGCCACACATGCCAATAATCCCCCTCACGCCGGCCATCCAGGCTGGCCACGCCGCCCACAGGCGAATGGCGGATGGCGTTGCGCAGAATGTTTTCCAGGGCCTGGGCCAACGCATTCAGGTTGCCCCGTACCCAGCAATCCGCGCCTAGCAGGCAAGGCAGGCGCGACGCCGGCCAATCGCTCTCAAAGCACGAGTTTTCGCGCAACATGTCCCACAACGCCTGAAGCTGGATATCTTCCTGGGGCAGCGGCGCGCGCTCGGTGTCCAGCCAGGCCAGTTGCAGGCTGTCTTCGACCAGGCGCTGCATGGCGTCGATCTCACGCCCCAGCCGCTCGCGCAGTTGCGCCAGGTCTTGCTCACTGTCACAGGCCACCCGCAAGCGGCTCAGCGGCGTACGCAGTTCATGGGACATGTCACGCAACAACTGCTGCTGCAACACCACAGTGCCCTGCAAACGCTCGGACATGTGGTCGAACGCGCGGCCCAGTTCACCCAGTTCATCCTGCCGGCTGGTGGCATCGTGGGAAAGCCGCGTATTCAATTGATCGGCGCGCCAGGCATTGGCCTGCTCGCGCAGTTGGTTAAGGGGCATGATCAGCAGCCGATACAAACCAATGCACAGCAACAGGGTAAACAGGCCAGGGATCACCCCGTTGGTCACCACGCGCCAGAACAGTTGGTAGCGCCCCGGCAAGAAGCGTTGCGGCAACTCGATCACCAGCGAACCCGCGCCGGCGTCGGCGGGAAACGGGATTTTCAGCCATGGCAGGCCGATGACATGCCGGCTCACCGGCCAATCCAGGCCACGCAGAAACGTCAGGCGCTGGCTTTCCTTGTCGGTCAGCGGGTAGCTGCTCAGCGATTGCAGGTCATTCCCGATCACTCCCATCCAGATGGTTTCACGCTTGCCCATCGCGTGCAGCCAAGCGTCGACGCCCGCACTCCCTCCACGACTCCACGCCTGCTCAGCCTCCACCGCGTAACCACTCAAGGTGCTCCGCGCCTCGTCGGACAGGTAGGCGTTCTTCTGTTCCATGTACCGGCCCCATGACCAACTGAGCCAGATCATCAGCAAGCAGAAAGCGATCAGCAGGCAGGCCAGTTTCCAGAATAATGAGTGCTTGCCCGGCAGTCGTTTCAAGGACCGTTCAGAGGCCGTCATCGTGACCGCTCAGCACATAGCCCTTGCCCCACACCGTGCGCACTTCGCGCTCGGAGTAGCCGATGGCCTTGAGCTTGCGACGGATCTGGCTGATATGCATGTCGAGGCTGCGGTCATGAGGGGCGTAACCACGTTGCAACACATGCTGATAAAGGAAGGCTTTGCTGAGGACCTCTTCGCTGTTTCGATGCAGGGTTTCAAGCAAGCGGTATTCGCTGCGGGTCAGGCCGGCGCGGTGCGCCAAGTGGAAGACATCACACAGTTCGTCGTCGAAGCGCAGGGTTCGCGCATCCTCGCGCACGGGTGCAGGCGCTGGCAGCGGACCACGGTCCAGTGCCACACGACGCAGGATGGCTTCAATGCGCACACGCAACTCGATCATGCTGAACGGCTTGGGCAGGTAATCATCGGCGCCAAGGCGAAACCCACTGACGCGATCGGCTTCGGCGCCCAGTGCAGACATCAGGATCACCGGGGTCGAATGGCTCTGGCGCAAATGGGTCAGGATCGACAGCCCATCAAGCCCCGGCAGAAGGATATCCATCAACACCAGGTCGAAGGCCCGGTCGCGCGCCATCTGCAGGCCCTGCTGGCCGTTCTGGCACCAGGTCACATGGAAACCACAGCGCCCCAGGTGCTCATGGACATAGGCGCCCAGCACGGGGTCATCTTCGATGGTCAGGATACTGGGCAGGCCGATTGATGCGGGATTCATTAGTATCTGCAAGTCATTCTCAATGGCCGATTATTCAAGATTACCTTGCCGCAGGCAATCGCCACCGGGCGCCAAATGACCTCAAGATTGCCGTATGTCATTAATTTGCAAGATTCCACGCCGCGCAAATGGCTACACTGCGCAGGTGGCGCGGGCCGGATGCCCGTGCGAATCATAGATATCAATGTGGTGGCAGGAGAGTAGCGTGCTGACAAGAATGGGGATAAAAGGCCGCGTACTGTTGCTGACCTTATTACCGACCAGCCTGATGGCCTCGTTGTTGGGGGGCTACTTCACCTGGATGCAACTCTCGGAACTGCAGACCCAATTGCTGCAACGCGGCGAAATGATCGCCGAGCAATTGGCTCCGCTGGTGGCGCCGGCCCTGAGCGCCCGCAACACCGAGCTGCTGGAGCGCATCGCCACTCAATCCCTGGAACAGCCGGACGTGCGCACCGTGGCGTTCCTCAGTCCGGACCGCATCTCCCTGGCCCATGCGGGCCCAACCATGCTCAACCAGGCGCCCATCGGCAACAGTTCCCATTTGTTGCAGCGCACCGGTAATGACGCCACCCGCTACCTGCTGCCGGTGTTTGGTCGTCATCGCAACCTCGCGGGCGACCTGATCCCGGATGAAGCCGACCGACTGCTGGGCTGGGTCGAGGTGGAACTGTCCCACAATGGCATGTTGCTGCGCGGCTACCGCAGCCTGTTCGCCAGCCTGCTGCTGATTGCCATCGGTTTGATCTGCACCGCGGCATTGGCCCTGCGCATCAGCCGCACGATCAACTCACCAATCGGCCAGATCAAGCAGGCGGTCGCCCAACTCAAGGACGGCAACTTGCACACCCGCTTGCCTGCGTTGGGCAGCCAGGAGCTGGACCAGCTCGCCTCGGGCATCAACCGCATGGCCGAGACCCTGCAGAACGCCCAGGAAGAACTGCAACACAGCATCGACCAGGCCACCGAAGACGTGCGCCAGAACCTGGAAACCATCGAGATCCAGAACATCGAGCTGGACCTGGCGCGCAAGGAGGCCCTGGAGGCCAGCCGCATCAAGTCGGAGTTCCTGGCCAACATGAGCCATGAGATCCGCACGCCGCTCAACGGTATCCTCGGCTTTACTCACCTGCTGCAAAAAAGCGAACTGACCCCACGCCAGCTCGATTACCTGGGCACCATCGAAAAGTCTGCCGACAACCTGCTGGGCATCATCAACGAGATCCTCGATTTTTCGAAAATCGAAGCCGGTAAGCTGGTGCTCGACAGCATCCCGTTCAACCTGCGCGACTTGCTGCAAGACACCCTGACCATCCTCGCCCCTGCCGCCCATGCCAAGCAACTGGAACTGGTCAGCCTGGTCTACCGCGACACGCCGCTGGCGCTGGTCGGCGACCCGCTGCGCCTCAAGCAGATCCTGACCAACCTGATCAGCAACGCGATCAAGTTCACCCGCGAAGGCACCATCGTGGCCAGGGCGATGATCGAGGACGAGCAAGAAGACAGCGTGCAACTGCGCATCAGCGTGCAGGACACCGGCATCGGCCTTTCCAGCCAGGACGTGCGCGCGCTGTTCCAGGCGTTCAGCCAGGCCGATAACTCACTGTCGCGCCAGCCCGGCGGTACAGGGTTGGGCCTGGTGATCTCCAAGCGCCTGATCGAGCAGATGGGCGGTGAAATCGGCGTCGACAGTACGCCGGGCGAAGGTTCGGAGTTCTGGATCAGCCTGAACCTGCCCAAGACCCGTGACGATGTCGAAGACCTGCCTTGCGCGCCACTGCTGGGCCATCGCGTGGCCGTGCTGGAAAATCACGAACTGGCGCGCCAGGCGCTGCAACACCAGTTGGAAGACTGCGGCCTGGAAGTCACCCCGTTCAACAGCCTGGAAAGCTTGACCAACGGCATCACCAGTGCCCATCAGACCGACCAGGCGATTGACCTGGCGGTACTTGGCGTGACGGCCAATGACATCCCGCCCGAGCGTCTCAACCAGCATCTATGGGACCTTGAACACCTGGGCTGCAAGGTGCTGGTGCTGTGCCCCACCACTGAACAGATGCTGTTCAACCAGTCCGTACCCAACCCCAACAGCCAGTTGCAGGCGAAGCCGGCGTGTACGCGTAAGCTGCGCCGCGCGCTGTCCGATCTGATCAGCCCGCGTCCATCGCGCAGCGAACCGGGCGAGCCGCTGTCCAGCCGGGCGCCGCGCGTATTGTGCGTGGATGACAACCCGGCGAACCTGCTGCTGGTCCAAACCCTGCTGGAAGACATGGGCGCCCGGGTGCGTGCAGTGGAAAGCGGGTATGCGGCTGTCGACGCCGTGAAACAGGACACTTTCGACCTGGTGCTGATGGACGTGCAAATGCCTGGCATGGACGGCCGCCAGAGCACCGAGGCGATCCGCCAGTGGGAAAGCGAGCGCAGCGGCACGCCGTTGCCGGTGGTCGCCCTCACCGCCCACGCCATGGCCAACGAAAAACGCGCCTTGCTGCAAAGCGGCATGGACGACTACCTGACCAAACCCATCAGCGAACGGCAACTGGCCCAAGTGGTGTTGAAATGGACCGGCCTGGCCCTGCGTAACCAAAGCCCGGAACGCCCAACGGACGGCCTCGGCCCTGGCGTGCAATTGCCGGTGCTCGACCATGAAGAGGGCCTGCGCCTGGCCGCCGGCAAGGCTGACCTGGCGGCGGACATGCTCGCCATGTTACTGGCCTCCCTGGAAGCCGACCGCCTGGCCATCACCATCGCCCGCGATGCCAATGACAACAACGCCCTGATCGAACGCGTGCACCGTCTGCATGGCGCGACCCGTTATTGCGGCGTACCGCAACTGCGTGCCGCCTGCCACCGCGCCGAGACCCTGCTCAAACAGGACGACGCCAAGGCCTTGCACGCGCTGGACGAACTGGACATGGCGATTGCACGGCTTGCGAGTGAAGCAAGGGTCAATGCCTGATGCGCCGCTTTTGATCTTGATCTCAGGCGCCCCGTCAACCACGCTGGCCGAAGCGAGGTGCCAAGTGGTGGGGCAAGAGCCCTTTGCTTACTTTGGGCTGGGCCGGCATTCCGGCTTTTCCAAAGTGAGCCGCCGTAAAGGCGGAACCTAAGTCGCCGTTACCTAAATAACGGATATACACCCGATCCTAGCCGCCAGCCAGACCACCTTCGCGAGCAAGCCCGCTCCCACATTTTAAGCGGGTTTACACCCCATACCCCCTGTCGCCTGACAGGCCGCAATCGCAGGCAAGCCAGCTCCCACAGGGTTTATGTATTTATTCAGTCAGTCAGTTAGTGCAGGGAGCATTCCAATGCGCGTCATTCTTTACAGCAGCCAGACCTACGACCGCGACAGTTTTCTCGGTGAACCGCTGCCACCAGGCCTGGAGCTGCAATTCCAGCCTGCACGGCTCAACCTCGACACCGTGGCCCTGGCCGAACAGCACGAAGTGGTGTGCGCCTTCATCAATGACGACCTCAGCGCCGCGGTGCTGGAGCACTTGGCCAAGGGCGGCACGCGGCTGATCGCCCTGCGCTCGGCGGGCTACAACCATGTGGACCTGGCCGCCGCCAAGCGCCTGGGCCTGGCCATCGTGCGCGTGCCGGCCTATTCGCCCCACGCGGTGGCCGAACATGCGGTCGCACTGATCCTCGCCCTCAACCGCCGCCTGCATCGCGCCTACAATCGCACCCGCGATGGCGATTTCAGCCTGCATGGCCTTACCGGTTTCGACCTGGTGGGCAAGACCGTCGGCGTGGTCGGCACCGGGCAGATCGGCGCGACGTTCGCCAGGATAATGGCCGGCTTCGGTTGCCAACTGCTCGCCTACGACCCCTTCCCCAACCCGCAGGTCCTGGCATTGGGGGCGCGCTACGTGAGCCTGCCTGAGTTGCTGGCCCAGGCGCAGATCATCAGCCTGCACTGCCCGCTGACCGCCGACAGTAAACACTTGATCAACGCCCGCTCCCTGGCACAGATGCAGCCGGGTGCGATGCTGATCAACACCGGTCGCGGCGGGTTGGTCGACACCCCGGCGCTGATCGAGGCACTCAAGGACGGCCAACTCGGCTACCTCGGGCTGGATGTGTATGAGGAAGAAGCGCAGCTGTTTTTCGAGGACCGCTCCGACCTGCCGCTGCAGGACGACGTACTCGCGCGCCTGCTGACCTTTCCCAATGTGATCATCACCGCCCACCAGGCGTTTCTCACTCGCGAAGCCCTGGCGGCCATCGCCGGCACCACCTTGGCCAACATTGCCGCATGGGCCGATGGCCGAGCACAGAACCTTGTCGAAGGATGATCAGCGGTCACATACCAGGCTCATGATAGGCAGGCACCCGTGATAGGATGCCGCGCCTATTTGGAGGATCCATGGCCGAACACGATTTCCGCTTCAGTTTGCTGAGCCCGCAACACACCCTGATCGAATGCCGCGCCCTGGTGCCGGGCCGTTATCAGGTGACTGGCAACGGTGGTTCGATCAAGCATGGCGACGTGCTGATCGTCACCCTGCGTGGCAGTAAAACCCTGTCGATGCGCCTTACAGTCGAAGGTGACGCACGCTACTCCATCCGCCCGGCCGGCCAATGGGTCGCCATGGCCCAGGGGCCGAAATTCGGCGAGTTGGAGATTCACACCTGGAAGGTCAACTGCGACAGCTGCGATGCGGTGTTGGCGTTCGAATTCGCGGTGGAAACCAAGCTGACCAAAGAACCCCTGCAAACGGCGGCCAACGCGCGCATTGCCGAATTGGGCTGGGCCAGCGAAGGCGACAAGCACCGCTGCCCGAAATGCCAGAAGGCCGCGCAATGAGAGGCCTGCTCTTGCTCGCCGCCCTCGGGGCGGCCCTGACGGGTTGCGCCGGGGACGCGGTCAAGCTCAAGCGGGATCATAGCTACGTGGTGGAATGGATTGGTGAGCGGCCGTTGATGGATTACGCGCACCTGACCGTCACCCTCGGCACCGATGGCCGCGCCTACGGCAATGGCGGTTGCAACCACTGGTTTGCGCCGTACACGGTCGAGGGCAACAAGCTCAGCTTTGGCAAGATCGGCAGCACCCGCAAGTTGTGCGCCGAGGCGTTAATGGAGCAGGAACAGCGCTTCTTCCAGGCCCTGCAAGGGGTGCAGCGCTGGGATGTCTCGCCGGTCGAGCAAACGCGTTTCTGGCCGGCCGAGGGCAAGCCGATTCGCCTGTGGCTGGAAGAAGGCTAATTTCACTGCGCACTGGCTTTCCTGTGGGAGCTTGCCTGCGATGCAGGCGACTCGGTGTGTCTGTGGTACCGAGTCGATGCGATCGCAGGCAAGCCAGCTCCCACAGAATCAGCCACGTAGAGCCTTCAGCTTAGCCAACACCCCTTCCGCCGTCTGCTCACCCATCAGTTGCTCGCGCACCTTGCCCTTGTCATCAATGATGTAGGTCACCGGCAACGCTTCGCTGCGCGGGATATCAAAAATTCCCTCCGGGTTCTGCGCCAGCACGGTGAACTTGATGCCCAGCTTGTCACTGGCGGCTTTCAGCTCTTCACCCTGCACGTTGTCAAAATTGACCCCGAACACCCCTACGTTCTGCGCCTTCAGCTGTTCGGCCAAGGCATTGAGTTCAGGAATTTCCGTGCGGCACGGGCCACACCATTCGGCCCAGTAATTGACCACCAGCCACTGCTTGTCCAAGCGTTCGGCCGCCACTTTCTGGCCATACTGGTCAACGCCGTAGTCATTACCGCAGCCGCTGAGCAGCAGGGTTGTGATGATCGCCAATGCACCGATCAGTCGCTTAGTCATGGGGTAATCCTTCGCAAAAATGAACGTTGACTGCGACCTATCGCCTCTTACGGTTTAAGGACGGGCCGTAGCGCGGGTAGAATACCCGCCACCTTACGCAAGATGCGACCCGCACATGACCGATCTGACGCTTTATCACAACCCGCGCTGCTCGAAATCCCGCGGTGCGCTGCAATTGCTGGAAGCCCGCGGCCTCACCCCGACCGTGGTGCGCTACCTGGAGATCCCGCTGAACGCCGCGCAATTAAAGGCGCTGCTCGGCAAGCTGGGCATCAGCGCGCGCCAACTGCTGCGCACCGGTGAAGAGGAATACAAGACCCTCAACCTGGCGGATGCCAGCCTCAGCGAAGCACAGTTGATCGCCGCCATCGCCGAGCACCCGAAGCTGATGGAACGCCCGATCCTCGAAACCACCGATAAAGCCATCATTGGCCGTCCGCCAGAGAACGTGCTGGAGATCCTGCCGTGAGCGCGCCGTATGTGCTGATCTTGTACTACAGCCGTAACGGTTCGGTCAGCGAAATGGCCCGACACATTGCCCGGGGCATCGAACAAGCCGGAATGGAGGCCCGACTGCGCACCGTGCCGGCGATCTCCACCGAGTGCGAAGCAGTCGCGCCGAGCATTCCGGACGAAGGCGCGCTGTATGCCAGCCTCGATGACCTGAAAAATTGCTCGGGCCTGGCCTTGGGTAGCCCAACCCGCTTCGGCAACATGGCTGCGCCGCTCAAGTACTTTATCGACGGCACCAGCAACCTGTGGCTCACCGGCGCCCTCGTCGGCAAGCCAGCCGGGGTGTTTACCTCTACCGCCAGCCTGCACGGCGGCCAGGAAACCACGCTGATGTCGATGCTGTTGCCGCTGTTGCACCACGGCATGTTGATCACCGGCCTGCCCTACAGCGAACAGGCATTGCTCGACACCCAGGGCGGCGGTACGCCTTATGGCGCCAGCCACCATGCCGGGCCTGACGGCAAGCGCATGCTCGATCAACACGAAATCACCCTGTGCCGCGCCTTGGGCCTGCGCCTGGCTAAAACCGCTACGTTGCTGGAGAACGGCCGTGGCCAGGAAGCCTAAGGTCCTGCCCCCCCAGGCGTGGCTGGAGCCACGGGTCAAGGTGGCGCGCACGCTGAGCCTGCTGGCGTTTTTGGGCTTGGTGGGGTTGCTCTGCGTTTACTACCTGTTCGTCGCCGACCTGCACGGTGCCCGGCCGTGGGTGATCCTGCTGATCGAACTGGTGCCGCTGCTGGTGCTGGCACCCGGCATGCTGCTGGGCAGCGCGCGCGGGCATTCGTGGATGTGTTTTGTGGTGAACCTGTATTTCATCAAAGGCGCGCTGGCGGCATACGACCCGAACCGGCAGTGGTTCGGGGTGTTGGAGATGCTGGCAAGTCTGGCGGTGTTTTGTACGGCGTTGCTTTATGTGCGGTGGCGGCACCAGCTGAATCGCCGCCTCGCTACAGGTTAGTGATTCACCGTATAGGCCAACATCATCGACAACTGACACATCGGCCGGCCACTCTCGGCATGCCACTGGTTGAAAGCGCCCTGCACCGACGCCAAGTCGCGCAGGCTGGTCGGCGCCTTGTCGACGATCTTCTGCGCGTTCAACGCCGCGACCACGTCATAACTCGGCACAAACGTGTCCTTGCCCACCATGCGCAAAAAACGCGGCGCTGACAGCCCGCCCAGTTGGTGGCCGTGCTTGCTCAGGTACTTCCACAGCCCAACGATATCGGTCACCGGCCAATCGGCGACAAACGCACCAAAGCTGCCTTTCTCCTGCTCAATGTCGAGGATCATCTGCGCATTGCGCGGCACGCTCTTGAGCTTGCCCAGGTGGCGGATGATCCGCGTGTCCTGCATCAACCGCTCCAGGTGTTCGGCGCCCATCAGCACAACTTTTTCCGGATCGAAGCCAAAGAACACTTGCTCGAACGCTGGCCACTTGGCGTCCACCACACTGTGCTTCAAACCCGCGCGAAATACCCGCAACGCCAATGTCGACAGGTAGCGGTCATCACTGATCTTGCGTAACTGCGCCGGGGTCTTGGGTACAGGCAGGTGGGCTTCCAGCTCGGCCGCCGAACCGAAGCGGTTCAGACAATATTCGTGCAGCCACTTGTAATCGCGCATGCCCTCTCCTGGGATTCGAATTGAAAACGGCGCTCGCGAGCGCCGTGTGTCAGAGCATTGAATAGGCTCAGAGGTTCACAACATTAACGAAGCGCGAAGCGGCGCTCTCATCAATTTTCAGGCTGGTGAAGTCAAACAGGTTGCGGTCGGCCAACTGCGACGGCTGCACGTTCTGCAGGCTGCGGAAGATACTTTCGGTGCGACCGGGCGTCTTGCGCTCCCAGTCCAGCAGCATCTCCTTGACCACTTGGCGCTGCAGGTTTTCCTGGGAGCCGCACAGGTTGCACGGGATGATCGGAAATTGCTTGAGGTCGGAGTAGGCCTGGATGTCCTTCTCGTTGCAATACGCCAGCGGGCGGATTACCACGTTGCGCCCGTCATCGGCGCGCAGCTTGGGCGGCATGGCTTTGAGCGAGCCATTGAAGAACATATTGAGGAAAAAGGTTTCGACGATGTCATCGCGATGATGACCCAGGGCCATCTTGGTCGCGCCGATCTCATCGGCGAAGGTATAAAGCGTGCCGCGGCGCAGGCGCGAACACAGCGAGCAGGTGGTCTTGCCTTCCGGGATCAGTTCCTTGACCACCGAATAGGTGTCTTTTTCGACGATGTGGTAATCGACGCCCAACGCTTTGAGGTAGGCCGGCAGCACATGCTCGGGGAAGCCCGGTTGTTTCTGATCCATGTTGACGGCAACGATCTCAAACGTGATCGGCGCGACCTTTTGCAGGTGCAGCAGCACATCAAGCAGGGTGTAGCTGTCTTTGCCGCCGGAGAGGCAGACCATGACCTTGTCGCCGTCCTCGATCATGTTGAAATCGGCGACCGCTTCACCGGCCAGGCGACGCAGGCGTTTTTGCAGTTTGTTCTGGTTGACCGTAAGTGTGCCCATGGCGCTTGGATCCGCTGGAGGTGTGTGACGAAAAGCGCTGCATTTTACGCAAAAATACTTCAATGGGCGACGCCGATCCAATGTGGGAACTGGCTTGCCTGCGATAGCGGTGGGCCCGTCAACTTATCGAGTTCTGACAGGTTGCGATCACATGCAAGCCATCGGCCACAGTTGACCCTGTGGCACCGACAGACCTAGCCGCGATTAAGCCCAATGTTTACAGTGCAATTTGCTCTAAAGGCCCTACAGTTATTCAGGGCATCCCTTCCTATACTGCGACTAGAGGTCGCACAGCTATCCAGGACCTTTGAGGCCATTTGGCCCGTGGGCGCTCCGATGGGGGGCGATGGCAATAACGACAGGAGTGACTCGCATGATCCATCACGTCGTGGGGCTTTTTACCCATCCCGACCAGGAATGGCGGGAAATTCGTGGCGATAAAGAAGAAAGCATCAGCCACATGTACCTCACTCACACACTGATTCTCGCGGCGATCCCCGCCGTATCAGCCTTTATCGGTACCACCCAGGTTGGCTGGGTCATCGGCAACCGCTCGCCGGTGATGCTGACCCAGGAAAGCGCGCTGTGGATGACCCTCATGTCCTACGCCGCCATGCTCGGCGGTGTGGCGGTGATGGGCGCGTTCATCCACTGGATGGCCCGTACCTACGACGCCAACCCCAGCATGGCGCGCTGCGTGGCGTTTGCCACCTACACCGCCACGCCGCTGTTCATCGGTGGGCTGGCGGCGCTCTACCCGCATATGTGGCTGGGCATGGTCGTGGGCACGGCGGCGATTTGCTACACGGTGTACCTGCTGTACGTGGGGTTGCCGACCTTCATGAACATCGACCCGGATGAGGGTTTCCTGTTTTCCAGCTCGGTGCTGGCCGTAGGCCTGGTGGTACTGGTGGCGATCATGGCGTTTACCGTGATTGTCTGGGGCCTCGGCGTAGGTCCGATCTATACCAACTGATCCGTTTAAACCGTAGGCAAGGCCACCGCAAGGTGGCTTTGTGCGTTATGCATGACCATTCGGCGCCTGACAGATTCGGAAACACTCAGCTTTGCGGCATACTGGGGGTCTCTGGAGATATGTACAGCATGCCCGAGCAACTCAATACCCGCGTCGAAGATTGTTTCCAACAAGCTGAATCCTTTTTCAAACGAAGCTTCAAACGCCCCCAGGTCAGCCTCAAGCTGCGGGGCCAGAAGGCCGGTGTCGCGCATTTGCACGAGAACCTGCTGCGCTTCAACCCACAGTTGTACCGTGAAAACAGCCAGCATTTCCTGAAACAGACCGTGGCCCATGAAGTGGCGCACCTGATCGCCCACCAACTGTTCGGCGAGCGCATTCAGCCCCATGGCGAGGAATGGCAATTGATCATGCGCGGGGTTTACGAACTGCCGCCTGACCGTTGCCACACGTATGAGGTGAAGCGTCGTCAGGTGACTCGCTATATTTACCGATGCCCGTGTGCCGATAGCGACTTTCCGTTTTCGTCGCAGCGACATGGCATGGTGGCGCAGGGGCGGCGGTATTTGTGTCGGCGGTGTCGGCAGACGTTGGTGTTTACCGGGCAAACCCGGGTGGAGTGAGGGCCTCTTCGCAGGCAAGCCAGCTCCCACATTCGACCGTGTTCTGACCTTGGAATACAGTCGAATGTGTGCGGGCTTGCTCGCGAAGACGCCGGTTCAGGCGCTACACAACGACTTTGGCACTGCGCAATTCCTCTATTCGCTGAGCACTGAACCCCAACTCCGCCAAGACCTCATCACTGTGCGCCCCCACTGCAACCCCGATATGCCGAGGCACTGGCACCCCCTCGGAAAACTTCAACGGGCAGGCCAGTTGCGCCTGGGTCGAACCGTCACCCCGAGGCACCTGAGTGATCAGTTCGCGCGCTTTTAACTGCGGATGCTCCACTGCCTCGCTCAGGCTCAGCACCGGTTCGACACAAGCGTCGACCCCGGCAAACAACTCACACAACTCTTCGAAGCTACGCTTTTCAAACTCGACTTTCAGCGCCTGCTTAAGGTCTTTTTGCTGCTCCGGCTTGGGCAAAAAGCCTTGTGCCGCCAACTCCGGCCGTCCCAGCGTTTCACAGAGTTGCTGCATGAACCCTGGCTCCAAACTGCCCACCGACATCCAGCGCCCATCCCGCGAGCGGTAATAGTCGTAGAAACTACCGCCGTTGAGCACATGGCTCTCCCACTCCGGCTCCACCCCACACGCTAGGTAACCCGCACCGGCCATGGCATTCAGGCTGAACGAGCAATCGGTCATGCTCACATCCAGGTATTGGCCGACCCCGCTCTGCTGTCGGGCGATAACAGCCGCCAACAAACCCACCACCGCATGCAGCGAACCACCGCCCACGTCCGCCAGTTGCACGCCCAACGGCAGCGGCCCGCTGTCGGCACGGCCGGTGTAGCTGGCCACGCCGGCCAGTGCCAGGTAATTGATATCGTGCCCGGCGCGGTCCTTATAGGGCCCGGTCTGGCCGTAACCGGTGATCGACACGTAAATCAGTTTTGGGTTGATCGCCTTCAACGCCTCATACCCCAAGCCCAGGCGTTCCATCACCCCTGGCCGGAACTGTTCGAGCACGATGTCGTACGCCTTGACCAACGCCCGCACGACTTCCAGCGCTTCAGGCTGCTTGAGATCAAGCGCGAGGCTGCGTTTATTGCGATTGAGGTAGGCATGGCTCGCCGAAACACCCTGATCATGGGGCGGCAATACCCGCAGCAGGTCCAGGCGCGTGGGCGATTCGATACGCAGCACCTCGGCGCCCATGTCCGCCAGCAGCAACGATGCAAACGGGCCAGGCAGCAAGGTGGAAAAATCCAACACTTTGAGGGACGCCAAGGGACCTGACATGGGCACTCCATTTTTGTTTTGAATGCACACAGACTAGGCAGCCTTGCGCTGACCGGCAATCGCCGGAACAGTCACCAACAGTGACCGTTTTGATCACGGCGGGCTTTTTCGTGGCAGCGGCTTTATCATTGCCCCACGTTTGCTTGCAGAGTGTTCCATGAAGTTCGCAATTGCACTGTTTTCCGCCGCCCATGCGCCCTCTTCGCGCCGTGCCCTGCTATTCGCCCAAGCGGCGTTGGCCGGCGGGCATGAGATTGTGCGGCTGTTTTTCTATCAGGACGGCGTGTACAGCGCGTCCAATAACATCGTTGCGCCCCAGGATGAGCAAGACATCGCCCGCCAATGGCGTGAGTTTGTCAGCCAGCACCAGCTCGACGGCGTGGTGTGCATCGCCGCCGCCCTGCGGCGTGGCGTGCTCAACCAGGAGGAAGCCACGCGCTATCAACGCAGCGCGGTGAACCTGGACGCGCCGTGGGCGCTGTCGGGGCTGGGCCAGTTGCATGACGCCGCCCAGGCCGCTGACCGCCTGATCTGCTTTGGAGGGCCGTGACATGTCCAAATCCTTGTTGGTGATCAGCCGCCAGGCGCCATGGTCCGGGCCGAGTGCCCGGGAAGCCTTGGATATCGTCCTGGCCGGTGGCGCCTTCGATCTACCGATTGGCCTGCTGTTCCTCGATGACGGCGTGTTCCAACTGGCGCCGCACCAGGACGCCAAGGCCGTGCAGCAAAAAGACCTCAGCGCCAACTTGCAGGCACTGGGCCTTTTTGGCATCGATGACGTATTTGCCTGCCGCCACAGCCTGGCCGAGCGCGGCCTCGCGCCGCCCGCCAGCGCCCAGCCGCTGGACAGCGAAGCGATCTCCCAGTTGATTGACCGTTACGACCAGGTGATGACCCTCTGATGTCGACTCTCCATGTGGTTTCCCACTCCCCGTTTACCGATAGCCGCCTCGACAGCTGCCTGCGCATCTGTGGCGCCAAGGACGCCATCCTGCTCTGCGGCGATGGCGCCTACGCGCTGCACAACCCGGCGCTGCACACCAAGGCCGTGAAGGTCTTTGTGCTGGCCGAAGACATGCAGGCGCGCCATTTGCCTCTGCCGGACTGGGCCGACAGCGTGGACTACCCAGGTTTCGTGCAGCTGTCGATCGACTACGACAAGGTCAACACCTGGCTATGAACACCCTGACCGTCGGCGCACGCACCCTGGAACTGGACAAGGACGGTTACCTGGTTGACCTGAACGAGTGGTCCGATGAGGTGGCAATCGCCCTGGCCGCCACTGAGACGCTGGAGCTGACCCCGGACCATTGGGAGATCCTCCAACTGCTGCGCCAGTTCTACGCCGAATTCCAACTGTCGCCCGCCACCCGCCCGCTGATCAAGTACACCGCCTTGAAGCTGGGCCCGGAAAAGGGCAACAGCCTGCACCTGAACAAACTGTTCAACGGCACTCCCGCCAAACTCGCCGCCAAGCTGGCGGGCCTGCCCAGGCCGACGAATTGCTTATGACCGACTTTGCCCCGCTGACTTTTGAAACCCCTGCAGAGCACCCGTTTGCGCAGTTCGTGCGCATCCTGGGCAAAGGCAAGCGCGGCGCGCGCAACCTCACCCGCGAGGAAGCCCGCGAAGCCATGGGCATGCTGCTCGACGAAAAAGTTGAAGACACCCAGCTCGGCGCCTTCTTGATGCTGTTGCGCCACAAGGAAGAAAGCCCGGAAGAACTCGCCGGCTTCACCGAAGCCGTGCGCGAACGCCTCAACGCCCCGGCGTTGAACGTGGATGTCGACTGGCCCACCTACGCCGGCAAGAAGCGTCACCTGCCGTGGTACCTGCTTGCCGCCAAGTGCCTGGCACAAAATGGCGTGCGCATCCTGATGCACGGCGGTGGCGCGCATACGGCGGGGCGGCTGTACACCGAGCAATTGCTGGAAGCCTTGCAGATCCCGCTGTGCCGTAACTGGCAGCAGGTCGAGGTCGCCTATCAACGAGGCAACCTGGCGTTTATCCCACTGGGCGATTGGGCGCCGCAGTTGCAGCGCATGATCGACCTGCGCAACACCCTGGGCCTGCGCTCGCCGATTCACTCTCTGGCGCGCTTGCTTAACCCGATGAGTGCACGCCTGGGCCTGCAAAGCATTTTCCACCCCGGTTACCAAGGCGTGCACCGCGATGCCAGCGGCCTTCTCGGCGACAATGTGATTGTCGTGAAGGGCGATGGCGGCGAAATCGAGATCAACCCCGACTCGGCCAGCCACTTGTACGGCACCACCGGTGGCGAAAGCTGGGACGAAGAATGGCCCGCCCTCTCCGCCCAGCGCCACGTCAAACCTGCCACGTTGGAACCCGAGCGCTTGAAGGCCGTGTGGCGCGGGGATGTCGAAGACAGCTACCCACAACTGGCCCTGATCGCCACCATGGCCCTGGCCTTGCGCGGCTTGGATCACTCACGGGAACAGGCGTTCGTGTTGGCCCAGCAATACTGGGACGCGCGGGACAAATCGATTTAATCGATCACTCACCTTCAGTCTTTGCGCTTTTAAATCGAACTCAGCCCTTTAGACTGGCCTCCAACGCTTAATAGCAGAGGAGCCAGTCATGGGTTTGCTAATTGAAGGACGCTGGAAAGACCAGTGGTACGAAAGTAGCGCAGACGGCGCATTCCAACGGGAACAGGCGCAACGCCGCAACTGGGTGACCGCCGACGGTTCGCCAGGCCCGAGCGGCGAAGGCGGCTTCAAGGCCGAGGCCGGTCGCTACCACCTCTACGTGTCCCTCGCCTGCCCGTGGGCCCATCGCACCCTGATCCTGCGCAAGCTCAAGGGCCTTGAAAGCTTGATCGACGTGTCCGTGGTCAGTTGGCTGATGCTGGAAAACGGCTGGACCTTCGACAAGGCCCACGGCTCGACCGGCGACACGCTCGACGATTTCGCCTTCATGCACCAGCGCTACACTGCCGATACCGCCGACTACACCGGGCGCGTCACTGTGCCGGTGCTGTGGGACAAAAAACTGAAGCGCATCGTGAGCAATGAATCGGCGGAAATCATCCGCATGTTCAACAGTGCGTTCAACGGGATGACCGGCAACACCCTGGACTTTTACCCAGAAGCGCTGCGCCCTACCATCGACGCGCTGAACGAGCGCATTTATCCCGCCGTGAACAATGGTGTGTACCGCGCAGGCTTTGCCACTTCGCAGCAGGCGTATGAAAGTGCGTTTGATGATGTGTTTGCCGAACTGGATCACCTGGAACAGCATCTGGGCGATCATCGCTACCTGGCCGGGGAGTACCTGACCGAAGCCGATGTGCGCCTGTTCACCACGCTGATTCGCTTCGATGCGGTGTATTACAGCCACTTCAAATGCAATTTGCGGCGGATTGCGGACTGCCCAAATCTGTCGAATTGGCTGAGGGAGATATATCAGTGGCCAGGTGTGGCCGAGACGGTGGATTTTGAACACATCAAGGGGCATTACTACGCCAGCCACCGGACAATCAATCCGACGGGGATTGTACCGAAGGGGCCGTTGCAAGCGTTTGATGCCGGACATGATCGGTACAAATTGACCGGCCAATCGGTAGTGGGTTCGTAGTGAGCGAGCTTGCCCCGCTCACTACATCAGGTGTTCAGACTTGCGACTGAGCGCCTTCGAACCACTTGAGCTTCTCGCGCAACACCACGACTTCACCAACGATCACCAATGTCGGCGCATGCACTTCATGCTCCGCCACCATGCGCGGCAAGTCGGCCAGCGTGCCAGTAAACACACGCTGGTTGGACGTGGTGCCCTGCTGGATCAATGCCGCCGGGGTATCAGCTGCCCGCCCATGCTTGATCAGCTGTTCGCAGATGATCGGCAAACCAATCAAGCCCATGTAAAACACCAAGGTCTGCGAGGGGCCCACCAAGTCATCCCAAGGCAGTTCCGACGTACCGTTCTTTAAATGCCCGGTGATAAATCGCACTGACTGCGCGTAGTCGCGGTGGGTCAGCGGAATGCCCGCATACGCTGCGCAACCGCTGGCCGCCGTGATTCCCGGCACCACTTGGAACGGGATGCCGTGGGCTGCCAGTTCCTCAATCTCTTCACCACCTCGCCCAAAGATGAATGGATCGCCACCCTTGAGGCGCAGCACGCGTTTGCCTTGCTTGGCCAAGTCAACCAGTTGCTGGTTGATCTGATCTTGCGGCACAGCATGGTCGGCGCGACGCTTGCCGACGTACACGCGCTCGGCATCACGGCGGCACAAATCGAGAATCGCCGGCGCTACCAAGCGGTCGTACAGCACCACATCGGCTTGCTGCATCAGGCGCAAGGCACGAAAGGTCAGCAGGTCCGGATCGCCAGGGCCTGCGCCGACCAGGTAAACCTCACCCGGGGCATTTGGCGGTGCACCGTTGACCTTTTCAATCAATAGCCGCTCAGCTTCAGCGCCCTGCCCGGCCAGTTGCCGATCGGCAATCGGGCCCTGGAATACTTCCTCCCAAAACGCGCGACGTTGCTGCACATCCGGGTACAAGCCTTTGACCTGGGCACGAAACCGCGCCGCCAACCCGGCCAACTGACCGTAGGTGGACGGAATCCAGGTTTCCAGCTTGGCGCGGATCAGGCGCGCCAGCACTGGCGCATCGCCGCCGCTGGACACCGCGATCACCAGGGGCGAACGGTCGACAATCGCCGGGAAGATCACGCTGCACAAGGCCGGCGCATCCACCACATTGACCGGCACACAACGACGCTTGGCATCGCTGGACACTTGCGCGTTCAGCGGCTCGTCGTCCGTTGCCGCGATGATCAGGGTGCAACCGTCGAGGTCGGCCTCCTGATAACCGCGCAACATCAGTTCCCCGCCACTGCCCTGCACCAGCTCACGCAACTGGTCTTCGATCTGGGGAGCAACCACCCGCAGCACCGCACCGGCGTCGGCCAGCAGCCGGGATTTGCGCAAGGCAATCTCCCCACCACCGACGACCAACACACGACTGCCGCGCAGGTTATGAAACAGCGGCAGAAATTCCATTTAGCGGATGACCTCAACGCCAGCCATGTAAGGCTTGAGCACTTCAGGCACACGGATCGAGCCGTCAGCCTGTTGGTAGTTTTCCAGCACCGCCACCAGCGTACGGCCTACGGCCAGGCCGGAACCGTTGAGGGTGTGGACCAGCTCCGGCTTGCCGGTTTCCGGGTTACGGAAACGCGCTTGCATACGACGCGCCTGGAAATCACCGCAGTTGGAGCACGACGAAATCTCGCGGTATTTGTCCTGGCTCGGTACCCACACTTCGAGGTCGTAGGTCTTCACGGCGCTGAAACCCATGTCACCCGTGCACAGCGCCAGCACGCGGTACGGCAGCTCCAGCAGTTGCAGGACGCGTTCGGCGTTGGCGGTCAGGCCTTCCAGGGCTTCCATGGACGTCGACGGCTCGACGACCTGCACCATCTCGACCTTGTCGAACTGGTGCTGGCGGATCATGCCGCGAGTGTCACGACCCGATGCACCGGCTTCGCTGCGGAAGCACGGGCTGTGAGCCACGAACTTCAACGGCAGTTGCTTGGCGTCGAGGATCTCGCCCGCAACGATATTGGTCAGCGACACTTCGGCGGTCGGGATCAGGTACAGATCGGCGTCACCGTCGCGGCTGATCTTGAACAGCTCTTCCTCGAACTTCGGCAGCTGGCTGGTGCCCATCAGCGCCGGCGCCTGCACCAGATAAGGGGTGTAGGCTTCTTCGTAACCGTGCTCGGCGGTGTGCAGGTTGATCATGAACTGCGCCAGGGCGCGGTGCATGCGCGCGATCGGGCCGCGCAGCAAGGCAAAGCGTGCGCCAGACATCTTGGCGGCAGTCTCAAAATCCAGGCCGCCGGTCAATTCGCCCAGGGCAACGTGGTCCTTGATCTCGAAATCAAAGGCTTTTGGCGTGCCCCACCGGCGCACTTCGACGTTGCCGTCTTCGTCTTCGCCCATAGGCACAGACTCATGCGGTAAGTTGGGGATGCCCAGCAGGATGGAATCCAGCTCGGTCTGAATGCCTTCCAGCTCGATTTTGCCGTCAGAGAGCTCGGTGCCCATGCGCTCGACATCCGCCATCAGCGGCGCGATGTCTTCGCCGCGCTGCTTGGCCTGACCGATGGATTTGGAACGCGCATTACGCTCAGCCTGCAGTGCTTCGGTGCGGGTCTGGACGGTCTTGCGCTGTTCTTCCAGCGCTTCGATGCGCGCGACATCCAAGGCAAAGCCACGGGATGCCAGGCGGTCCGCTACGTCCTGAAGGTTGCTACGTAACAGTTTGGAATCGAGCATGTCGGTCTCTCGTTTATCAAAGTTTGGTCAAGGACAGGCCAGCCCAGGTGGCGAGCAGCCCGCCGAACACGCTGATGCCCAGGTACCCGAAGGCGACCAGGGCCTGCCCGCTTTCCAGCAGGCGCAGCGTATCCAGTGAAAAGGATGAAAAGGTCGTCAGACCGCCTACAAAGCCGACAATCAAGCCAGCCCGAATTTCAATCGGTACTTCCGGGCGCAACAGGAACCAGCCGTACAACAGCCCGATGATAAGGCAGCCCACCAGGTTGACCGCCAGGGTCGCCGCATAAAAATGCTTCGGCCAGTTGGCGCTGACCCAGGTGCTAGTGGCGAAACGCAATAATGTACCAGCGATGGCGGCTGCGGACACGGCAAGAATCATCTTGAGCACTACTTTCTCCGCTGTTTTGGACTGAGTCGATCGAGTTGGGCGAGGTGATTGAGCTTTTCACCGATCTTCAGCTCCAGGCCACGGGGCACCGGCTGGTAGAACGGCTGTGGCTCAAGGTCGTCGGGGAAGTAATCTTCACCGGCAGCATAGGCGTCCGGTTCATCGTGGGCATAACGGTATTCATCACCGTAGCCCAGTTGTTTCATCAGCTTGGTCGGCGCGTTGCGCAGGTGCAGCGGCACTTCCAGGGAGCCGTGTTCGGCAGCTGCGCGCAGGGCGGACTTGAAGCCCATATACACCGCGTTGCTTTTAGGCGCGCAGGCCAAATAGGTAATGGCCTGGGCCACTGCCAACTCGCCTTCCGGGCTGCCCAGGCGCTCCTGAACTTCCCACGCCGCCAGGCACAGGCTCAGCGCACGAGGGTCAGCGTTGCCGATGTCTTCGCTGGCCATACGCACCACGCGGCGGGCAAGGTAAAGCGGGTCGCAGCCGCCGTCGATCATGCGCGCGAACCAGTACAGCGCGCCGTCCGGGTTGGAACCGCGTACGGATTTGTGCAGCGCCGAGATCTGGTCGTAGAAGGCTTCGCCGCCCTTGTCGAAGCGCCGACGCGTATCGCCGAGCAGGCTTTGCAGGAGCTCGACGCCAATTTCATTGCCGTCTTCGGCGAGGTCCGAGGCGTTTTCCAGCAAGTTGAGAAAGCGGCGCCCGTCACCGTCTGCGGCGCTCATCAGAATCTTGAAGCCTTCATCGCTGAGACTCAACTGGCGCTTGCCCAGGCCCTTGTCTTCGCTTAACGCACGCTGCAACAGCTTTCGCATCGCCGCTTCGTCCAGGCTTTTCAGCACATAGACGCGCGCCCGCGAAAGCAAGGCGTTGTTCAATTCAAAAGAAGGGTTCTCGGTGGTGGCACCGATAAAGATCAGCGTGCCGTCTTCAACATAGGGCAGGAACGCATCCTGCTGCGATTTGTTGAAGCGATGCACTTCATCGACAAACAGGATGGTGCGCTTGCCGTATTGCCCGGCCTGCTGCTTAGCGACTTCCACCGCCTGGCGGATCTCCTTGACCCCGGCGAGCACCGCCGAGACCGTTTCGAAGTGTGCATCCGAGACCTTTGCCAGCAGCCGCGCCAGGGTGGTTTTACCCACGCCCGGCGGCCCCCAGAAGATCATCGAATGCAGCGCGCCCTGCTCCAAGGCTTCACGCAGGGGCTTGCCGCGCGCGAGCAGGTGTTCCTGACCGACGTACTCATCCAGATTGGTCGAACGCAAGCGTGCGGCCAGTGGTTGAGCAATCGGGTCACTTCGAAACAGATCCATGGGCAGCGTTTGAAACCTCTGGGGGATTTATTCCTGGATCACGTCGGCACCCTTGGGGATGTCGAACTTGAACTTGGACGCCGGCACAGGCTGGTTGGCCTTGACCCCGGAGAACAGGATATCGGTGCGTTGGCCGACGCTGTCGACCAGTCGCATGTTATTGATCACGCCGTTACCAAACGACAGGGACAGTGTGTCAAACAGGGTGTCCTTGGATTTCGGCTTGAGGGTGAACTCAATGACGTTGCTGGTTTGCTTGGACGTGATGTCGAAGCTGTCGTTGATTTTCGACACATCGCCCGACAGCAAAAGCGCCGGGGTCTGGTTCAGGCGCGGGTCGAGCTTCTTGATGGTCGCCTGTTCCAGGTCCGGGTCCCACAGGGTGACCTTCTGGCCATCGGAAACGATGGTCTGCTCAGCCTTGCCTTCCGTATGCCAGTAGAACAGGCCAGGGCGCTTTACAGCCATTTCGCCTGCGGTTTCCTGCAACTGGGTGCCGCCGGCATCCAGGGTCATCTGGGAAAAGCGCGCAGTCAGCGTTTGGGATTTGTCCAACAGGTTCTTCAGGCTGGCGACGGAAGCCGGGTCAGCGTGAGCCGAAACAGCGGTCAGGGCCAGTGCCGGCAACAACAGCATGCGGATAAGACGCATGGGAGTCCTCATTGAGTCGTTAGCGTGCCACGTGCTGCCACGCGGCACGGGGTCAGTCGCGCATCTGCCCAGGGGCAATGACTTCGCGCGAGCCGTTGGTGTTCATTGCGGTCACGACGCCGGCATTTTCCATGGATTCGATCATGCGGGCGGCGCGGTTGTAGCCAATCTTGAGCTTGCGTTGCACGGCGGAAATCGACGCGCGACGGCTTTCCAGCACGAAGGCGACGGCTTCGTCGTACAGCGCGTCGGTCTCGGCATCATCGTCACCACTGCTGCCGCCGTCAAAGCCACTGCCGGCTTCTTCGACGCCCGCGAGGATGTCGTCGTTGTATTCCGGCGCGCCGCGCAGTTTCCAGGCTTCCACCACGCGGTGTACTTCATCGTCGGAAACAAACGCGCCGTGCACCCGGATTGGCAGGCTGGTGCCTGGCGGCATGTAGAGCATGTCACCGTGACCCAGCAGTTGCTCGGCACCGCCCTGATCGATGATGGTCCGCGAGTCGATCTTGCTCGACACTTGGAACGCCATGCGCGTCGGGATGTTGGCCTTGATCAGACCGGTGATCACGTCCACCGACGGACGCTGGGTGGCGAGGATCAAGTGGATACCGGCCGCCCGAGCTTTCTGGGCGATACGTGCGATGAGTTCTTCGACCTTCTTGCCGACGATCATCATCATGTCGGCAAATTCGTCGACCACCACCACGATGGTCGGCAGCTTGGTCAGCAGCGGCGCTTCGTCGTGAATGCTTTCGCGCTTGTACAGCGGGTCGGCCAGCGGTGTGCCGGCGTCCTGGGCCTCCTTGACCTTGGCGTTGAAGCCCGACAGGTTACGTACGCCCATCTTCGCCATCAGCTTGTAGCGGCGCTCCATCTCGGCAACGCTCCACCGCAGCGCGTTGGCGGCGTCCTTCATGTCAGTGACCACGGGGCACAACAGGTGCGGGATGCCCTCGTAGATCGACAATTCCAACATCTTCGGGTCGATCATGATCAGCTTGGCGTCATCCGGGCCGGACTTGAACAGGATCGACAGGATCATCGCGTTCACACCCACCGACTTACCGGAACCGGTGGTACCCGCGACCAGCAGATGAGGCATTTTCGCCAGGTCAGTGATTACCGGCTTGCCGCCGATGTCGTGACCCAGGGCCAGGGTGACCGGCGATTTGAAGCTATCGTATTCCGGCGTCGACAGGACTTCGGAGAAGCGCACGATCTGGCGGTCTTCGTTGGGGATTTCGATACCCACGGTGGTTTTGCCGGGGATCACTTCCACCACGCGCACGCTGGTCACGGCCAGGGAACGCGCCAAGTCTTTCGCCAGGTTGGAAATACGGCTGACCTTGACGCCCGCAGCCGGCTGGATCTCGTAACGGGTAATCACCGGGCCGGGGTGGATCGAGTCCACCGTCACTTCGACGCCGAATTCCTTGAGCTTGATTTCCAGCAGGTGGCCGACGGCCGCCAGGGATTCAGGGGAATAATTAAGTTGTTTCTTTTCGGCCGGGTCGAGAATCGAGATCGGCGGCAAGGTACCTTCGACGGCGCTGTCGACGAACAACGGCGCCTGTTTCTCTTTTTGCACGCGAGCGCTGGGCTCGGGGGCCTTGGGCGGCGCCGGTGCAATCACTGGCGGCACCTGCTTCTCGCGGTCCGACATGTGCTTGCTCAGGGCTTGCTCGCGTTCGATCAGGCGTTCCTTGACCTTGGCCTGTTCGCGTCGGTCCGGCGTGCTCGGGGCCACCACCTCGTTGACGCGGGTGTCCACCTCACGCAGTTGCGCCACCATGCGTTTGCGGTCCACACGGGCCGACCACCAGCGGTTGGCCGCGCCCTGGAATAGCTCCAGCAGGTCGAGGGTGATCTTGCCAGTCACGTCCATCACCTTGAACCACGACAGATCGGTGAACACGGTGAGACCGAACAGGAACAGCGCAATAAACATCAGGGTGCTGCCCTGGATATTCAGGCTCTTGCGCGCCAGGTCGCCGAGGCTTTCGCCCAGCGCACCGCCCGCACCCGCCGGCAGTCCGGTCGGCGCATGAAAATGGATATGGGCCAGGGCAGCGCCGGACAGCACCAGGAACACCAGACCGATCAGGCGCCACGAAAACAGCCAACCGCTCCACTGCCATGGCTCGTGACGCTGGCGGAAGATCTGCCAGGTCTTTATCGCCAGCAGCAACGGGAAGATATACGCGAAGTAACCCAGCACCATAAACAGGATATCGGCGCTGTAGGAACCGGCGGGGCCGCCGAAGTTCTGCACGTCTTCGATCTTGCTGTTATGGCTCCAGCCGGGATCGTCCTTGCCATACGTGAGCAAGGCCATCATCAGGAACAGGCACAGCGCGCCGATAGCGATCAGCGCACCTTCCTTGAGGCGATAATGCAGGTGCTGGCGCCAGGCCGGCACGACTGCTGCTTTAGGTGTTGCGGCGGATTTCTTCAAAACGGGTCTTTTCCTGCGCCTTTAGCGCGTCCATCTGTTGAATGACTGCAAATACTGCCCAATCCGAGCAGCTGAAAAATGAACGAGTGTCGTTGAATCTACTTTTTAACATTGGGCGATTGCTGGATGAAATGAGGGAAGTGCCACAATGCCCGCATTGTACGGGTTTGTGACTGCGATGCCACGCCCTGGCCCTTCACCCGGCAGCCTAGCCAATCGAGCCTCACAACATGTTCAATTTGAGCATGCATTGTCTTTGCTGACAAAGGCTTATGAGCTGTTTTTATCAATCAAGGGCAGCTTGGCAAATGGCCTGCATCGAACCGACCCGATTACGACCGCGTCCCCGACACAGAGTTGCAGAAACACCTGCTCACGCTAATACGCCTGAAAGGCCGATTCGGGCTGGCCCGATGGCGCCATGTCGACAATAATCAGCACTGCGCAAGCAGGTGTCATACCTGTCACTCCCCTCCCCTTCCGTAAGCCTGGATGCCATGCTGACCTGGTTACAACGCGATTCACTGACCTTCCCCCCGCTGGCCAAGGCCATGCGTGAGCCCAATGGCCTGCTCGCGGCCGGTGGCGACCTGTCGGCCGAACGACTGGTGCAAGCCTACCGTCACGGCTGCTTCCCATGGTTCTCGGAGGGCCAGCCGATCCTCTGGTGGTCGCCCGACCCCCGTACCGTCATATTCCCCGACGAGCTGCATGTGTCCCGCAGCCTGGGCAAACTGTTGCGCCAGCAGCGCTACAGCGTCACCTTCGACCAGGACTTTGCTGCTGTCATCCAGGCCTGCGCCGCACCGCGCGCCTATACCGATGGAACCTGGATCACCCAAAGCATCCAGAGCGCCTACCTGGAACTGCATCAGCGCGGTTACGCCCATTCGGTAGAGGTCTGGGACGACGGGGAACTGGTGGGCGGCCTGTATGGCCTGGCAATGGGCCAATTGTTTTTCGGCGAATCAATGTTCAGCCGCGCCGACAACGCTTCGAAATTCGGCTTTGCCACGCTGACTCGCCAACTACAGGCCTGGGGCTTAGTGCTGATCGACTGCCAGATGCCCAACGACCACCTGCACAGCCTGGGTGCCCGCGCCATTTCCCGCAGCGACTTCGCAGGCTTCCTGCGCGACCATCTGGACCCGCCCAACGCCGGGCCGTGGGTTTCTTGAGCGACTTGCGTACTCCTGGCTTACACTTACTTCAAAGCTTATCCGAGGGTTGATCATGACCGAGTTGGCGCGTTTGAAGTTTTATGCCACTCAACCCCACTCTTGCAGCTATCTGCCCGACGAGCAGGCCACCACACTGTTCCTCGACCCCAGCCAGCCGATGGACGTGCATGTGTACGCCGATCTCTCGGAAATGGGCTTTCGGCGCAGTGGCGATCATCTGTACCGGCCGCATTGCCAGAACTGTAATGCCTGCGTGCCGGCGCGCATCCCTGTGGCGCAGTTTCTGCCGGACCGTAACCAGAAGCGCATCCTCAAGCGCAACGCCGACCTGACGGTGATGCCAGCCAAGCCGCGCTTCACCGAAGAATACTTCGACCTGTACCAGCGTTATATCGAGCAACGACACGCCGACGGCGATATGTTCCCGCCCAGTCGCGACCAGTTTTCCACGTTCCTGGTGCGCGACCTGCCCTTCTCACGCTTCTACGAGTTTCGTGCGGAAGGCCGCTTGGTGGCCGTCGCCGTGACCGATTTGCTGCCTAACGGGCTTTCAGCGGTCTACACCTTTTATGAGCCTGACGAAGAACGCCGTAGCCTGGGACGCTTCGCGATCCTCTGGCAAATTGGCGAATCCCAGCGCCAGGAACTGGAGGCGGTGTACCTCGGCTACTGGATCAAGAACTGCAAAAAGATGAATTACAAGACCCAATATCGACCCATTGAACTGCTAATTAATCAAAGATGGGTCACACATAACTAGAACCCCTTGGCTTAAACACCCTTTTTCGGGCACAATGCACGCCGCTTTTGCCTGGCGCAGTTGCACCGGGCCATTCACTGGATACCGAGGGCTTTACTGCATGTCGAAAGAAGACAGCTTCGAAATGGAAGGCACTGTCGTCGACACCCTGCCCAACACCATGTTTCGTGTGGAGTTGGAAAATGGGCACGTCGTAACCGCGCATATCTCCGGCAAGATGCGCAAGAACTACATTCGTATTCTTACCGGCGACAAAGTGCGCGTCGAGCTGACGCCCTATGACTTGAGCAAAGGGCGCATAACTTACCGCGCTCGCTAAGCAAGTCAATACAAAACGCCCGGTTATGCCGGGCGTTTTTGTGTGTGCTCTTTACCTAACAAGCCCGCACACATTTAATCTCCTTCGTTTTCAAGACAGCAAAAAGGCGCCTTTCGGCGCCTTTTGCTTTGTTACGGTCAGCTATCAGGCCATTTCAGCCGTGGTTTCGAACTCGAAGGTCAGCTCGCCGTCCTTCAGGTCGATGTGCACCACGCCACCATGGTCGGAAAGCTCGCCAAACAGGATCTCTTCGGCCAGCGGCCGCTTGATCTTGTCCTGGATCAGACGCGCCATCGGGCGTGCGCCCATTGCCGCATCGTATCCGCCTTCAGCGATCCAGCTGCGCGCCGCTTCCGAGACTTCCAGTTGCACGCGCTTGTCTTCCAACTGCGCCTGGAGCTCGGTGAGGAACTTGTCCACCACACTTTTGATGACGTCATGGCTGAGGCGACCAAACTGGATAATGGTATCCAGGCGGTTGCGGAACTCCGGCGTAAAGCTTTTCTTGATCACTTCCATGGCATCAGAAGAGTGATCTTGATGACTGAAGCCAATCGAAGCCCGCGCGGCCGTTTCGGCACCGGCGTTGGTGGTCATGATCACGATCACGTTGCGGAAGTCCGCTTTGCGCCCGTTGTTGTCGGTCAGGGTCCCGTGGTCCATCACCTGCAGCAGCAGGTTGAAGACTTCCGGGTGGGCCTTCTCGATTTCATCGAGCAGCAACACGCAATGCGGCTGCTTGGTGATCGCCTCGGTCAACAGGCCGCCCTGGTCGAAACCGACATAGCCCGGAGGCGCACCGATCAGACGCGACACGGTGTGCCGCTCCATGTATTCGGACATGTCGAAGCGCACCAGCTCAATGCCCATGGCCTTGGCCAACTGCCGCGCCGCCTCGGTCTTGCCGACGCCGGTCGGGCCTGCGAACAGGAACGAACCGACAGGCTTGTCCGGCGACTTGAGGCCAGCACGCGATAGCTTGATCGCGGTGGACAGCGCATCGATGGCCGCATCCTGGCCAAAAACGGTGAGCTTGAGGTCGCGCTCCAGGTTGCGCAGCAGCTCCTTATCGGAACTGTTGACGTGTTTAGGTGGAATCCGCGCGATCTTCGCCACGATGTCCTCGACTTGAGGCACGTCGATGCGTTTCACACGCTTCTCGACCGGCTGCAGGCGCTGGTAAGCCCCCGCCTCGTCAATCACGTCGATCGCCTTGTCCGGCATGTGCCGGTCATTGATGTAGCGCGACGCCAGCTCAGCCGCCGCACGCAGGGCTTCATCGGTGTACTCGATGCCATGGTGCGCTTCGAAGCGCCCCTTGAGCCCGCGCAGGATGCCGATGGTGTCTTCGACTGAAGGCTCGGACACATCGACTTTCTGGAAGCGACGCGCCAGGGCACGGTCTTTCTCGAAGATGCCGCGAAATTCCTGGAACGTGGTCGAGCCGATGCAACGGATATCACCCGAGGACAACAACGGCTTGAGCAGGTTGGAGGCATCCATCACCCCACCGGAGGCGGCACCGGCACCAATGATCGTGTGGATTTCGTCGATGAAAAGAATCGCCTGCGGGCGTTTTTTCAGCTCGCCGAGCAACGCCTTGAAGCGCTTCTCGAAATCGCCCCGGTACTTGGTCCCGGCGAGCAAAGCGCCGAGATCAAGGGAGTAAACGACGCTGTTAGCCAGCAGGTCTGGCACCTGGTTATCCACGATGCGCTTGGCCAGGCCTTCGGCGATCGCGGTTTTACCCACGCCCGCTTCACCCACCAGCAACGGGTTGTTCTTGCGACGACGCGCGAGGATCTGCGCCACGCGCTCAACTTCAAGCTCTCGCCCCACCAGCGGGTCGATCCGCCCCTGGCGCGCCAGTTCATTGAGGTTGCTGGCATAGGCATCCAGTGGATTGCCCGAAGAAGAAGACTCACCACCCTCTTCGTCCTGCATCTCCTGCTCACCCTCGGAATGATCGCCGTGCCCAGGCACCTTGGAGATACCGTGGGCGATGTAGTTGACGACATCAATACGGGCAACGCTCTGCTGTTTCAGCAGGAACACTGCCTGGCTTTCCTGCTCGCTGAAAATCGCCACCAGCACGTTGGCGCCTGTGACTTCACGCTTACCGGAGCTCTGCACGTGGAAAACAGCACGCTGAAGCACCCGCTGGAAGCCCAGGGTTGGCTGGGTTTCACGGTCTTCATCGTGGACGGGAATAAGTGGCGTCGTGGAGTCGATAAACTCCTGCAGGTCATGCTTGAGTTTGTCGAGGTTAGCGCCGCACGCACGCAGAACGGTGGCGGCAGCTTCGTTATCCAAAAGTGCCAGCAGCAGGTGTTCGACGGTCATGAATTCATGACGCTTCGAACGGGCCTCCTTGAAGGCAAGATTGAGGGTGACTTCGAGCTCGCGGTTTAACATAGCTTCACCTCATACCCAAGTGGTCGGCGTTAACCGTCCTTCTCGATTTCACAGAGTAGCGGATGCTGGCTTTCCCTGGCGTACTGGTTGACCTGCATGGCCTTTGTCTCGGCGATGTCGCGGGTAAACACTCCACATACTGCCCGTCCTTCTGTATGAACGGCCAGCATTACCTTGGTGGCCAACTCGCGGTTCAGGTTAAAAAACACCTCGAGCACTTCGACGACGAAATCCATCGGTGTGTAGTCATCATTGAACAAAACCACCTTGTACATGGGCGGCGCCTGTAAAGCAGGCTTGGCCTCCTGAACAGCAATGCCTGCAGAACCGTCGTCATCATGTTCATGATCCGGTCGATCCTGATTGAATGTTAGTCGAATCTGGCTGTTTGCATGCATGGAAAGAAAGGTTCGTCAGTGGTTCAAATACAGTGGTGGGGGCGACCTGTCAGAATTTCAACTCTGACCGACTGGTCGCCTTGACTATCGGCAAATCGGTGTTACAACCAATAGAACCCACAGTGGGTAAAAAAGGTCCGCGCAGTCAACCTTATTTATTCGGGTTAGGACGGATAAACTGGATGATACTCCAGTGATGGAGTCTGGTGCAGAGGGATATGGGTATGTCTGGCGTCAAGATCAATGGAAAGAAAAAGGGCAAGGTCAAGTGGTTCAATAATGCCAAGGGGTACGGCTTCATTATTGAAGACGGCAAGGATGATGACCTTTTCGCGCACTACTCAGCGATCGAAATGGACGGGTACAAGACCCTGAAAGCGGGCCAAGCGGTAAGCTTCGAGATCATTCAAGGACCAAAAGGGCTGCACGCCGTGGAAATTTCTGCCGCTACGGTTGATGCGCCTGAAAAACCAGCCACATCAAACGCTCCCAGCCAAAAAACGTTAACGACCTAAAAGCCCCTGAGTGCGAATATTGCAATGAAAAAACCGGTCAACTCAACCCAATGAGGTGACCGGTTTTTTTGTGCCCTTCCTTTACATATGCGAAATCAACGCATCGCCGAAGGCCGACGAAGACAGCAACTTGGCGCCCTCCATCAAGCGATGGAAGTCATAAGTCACGGTCTTGGCCGAAATTGCACCATTGGTGCCCTTGATGATCAAGTCCGCCGCCTCGGTCCAGCCCATGTGGCGCAACATCATTTCCGCCGACAGAATCAGCGAACCCGGGTTGACCTGGTCCTTGCCCGCGTATTTCGGCGCAGTACCGTGGGTAGCCTCGAACATCGCCACGGTGTCGGACAGGTTCGCGCCCGGCGCAATACCGATTCCGCCCACTTCTGCCGCCAAAGCATCGGACAGATAGTCACCGTTGAGGTTGAGGGTCGCAATGACGTCGTACTCAGCCGGACGCAACAGGATCTGCTGGAGCATGGCGTCCGCAATGGCATCCTTGACGACTATATTCTTGCCAGTCTTCGGGTTCTTGAACTGCATCCAAGGGCCGCCATCGAGCAGCGTTGCGCCGAATTCTTTTTCAGCAATACCGTAGGCCCACTCCTTAAAGGCGCCTTCAGTAAACTTCATGATGTTGCCTTTGTGCACGATAGTCAGCGAGTCGCGATCGTTGTCCACTACGTACTGGAGAGCTTTGCGCGCCAGACGCTCAGTGCCTTCCTTGGAGACCGGCTTCACGCCAATCCCGCAATCCTGATCGAAACGGATCTTGGTCACCCCCATTTCTTCCTTCAGGAACTTGATCACCTTGATCGCCTCGGGCGAACCGGCCTTCCACTCGATCCCGGCGTAAATATCTTCGGAGTTCTCGCGAAAGATGGTCATGTCCACATCGCCAGGCTTTTTGACCGGGCTGGGCACACCTTCGAACCAGCGCACCGGACGCAAACACACGTAAAGGTCGAGTTGCTGGCGCAGGGCCACGTTCAACGAACGGATGCCGCCACCGACCGGCGTGGTCAGTGGGCCCTTGATGGACACCACGTAATCCTTGACCGCATCCAGGGTTTCCTGGGGCAGCCAGGTGTCCTGGTCGTAGACCTGGGTGGCTTTCTCGCCAGCGTAAACCTCCATCCACGAGATCTTGCGCTTGCCGCCGTAAGCCTTTTCAACAGCTGCGTCGACCACCTTGATCATCACCGGGCTGATGTCGACGCCGATACCGTCACCTTCGATATAAGGGATGATCGGTTGGTCAGGAACATTGAGAGAATGGTCTGCATTGACGGTGATTTTGTCGCCGACTGCCGGAACCTGAATCTTCTGGTATCCCATGCTGAACTCCATCTATGGATTAAACATCTGGCTGCGTTCGAGCCTACTCCAGATAAATGACGACTGAAACCTCACGCCAGGCTCATTTGCATCGAAAACAGCACATTTAGTCGCCTACAAGCTTGAAAGCAAAGGTAAAAGCGCCAATCTTGAGCACAACGTACGACTTTAGGTGCAACGTGGTACCTGCGACCTTTAGACCAATGGACGACACACCTTTTGTATGAAGGCTCGGCGTAAGCATAGCGACCTATGTATAATGCCGCCGCTGACCAAAGAGTCACGACAGCCGACCGCTCTAGAACAGATGCCCTCGGCTCGCAAAGCAGGACTATTACAATAGTCCACCCGCTTGACGCTCGACTGATGCAACCCAACATCACCGCGAAGAAACCTCGACATTTCGCTCATGGATGACTTTGAACGAACGCGCTCCACCCGGCGCATCTCGAGTTTCTGCGCACGCTTTCAGCAAAGAAGAGAGTTAATCCGAATATGCCCACCCGCTCGAAGATCATCTATACCTTCACCGACGAAGCCCCGGCCCTCGCCACCTATTCACTGCTGCCTATCGTAGAGGCCTTCACCGCTTCCGCTGATATTGCCGTGGAAACCCGCGACATCTCTCTCGCCGCGCGCATCCTCGCAAGCTTCCCCGAGCAACTGGGCGCCAAGGCTATCGCGGACCACCTCGCCGAACTGGGCGACCTGGCCGTTACGCCTGAAGCCAACATCATCAAACTGCCTAACATCAGCGCCTCGACGCCGCAACTGCAAGCCGCGATCAAGGAACTGCAGGCCCAGGGCTACGCCCTGCCGGACTACCCGGAAACCGTAACCACCGACACGGAAAAAGAAACCCGTGCACGTTACGACAAGGTCAAGGGCAGCGCCGTGAACCCGGTACTGCGCGAAGGCAACTCAGACCGCCGCGCACCGCTGTCGGTCAAGAACTACGCACGCAAGCACCCGCACAAAATGGGCGCCTGGGCTGCCGACTCCAAGTCGCACATTGCTCACATGAACAGTGGCGACTTCTACGGCAGCGAAAAAGCCGTACAGATCGAAGGTGCTGATGCCGTCAAAATCGAGCTGATCGCTCAAGACGGCACTGCGACCGTCCTGAAGGAAAAAACCTCGGTACAGGCTGGCGAAATCATCGACACCGCCGTACTGAGCAAGAAAGCCCTGCGCAGCTTCATCGCCGCTGAAATCGAAGACGCCAAGAAACAAGGCGTACTGCTGTCGGTCCACCTGAAAGCCACCATGATGAAGGTCTCCGACCCGATCATGTTCGGCCAGATCGTTGCCGAGTTCTACAAAGACGCCCTGGCCAAGCACGCGATCGTGCTGGAGCAGATCGGCTTCAACCTGAACAACGGCATCGGCGACCTGTACGCACGCATCAAGGCCTTGCCGGCTGACCAGCAAGCGCAGATCGAAGCTGACATCCAGGCGGTCTACGCCGCTCGCCCTGCCCTGGCGATGGTCAACTCCGACAAAGGCATCACCAACCTGCACGTGCCGAGCGACGTCATCGTCGACGCCTCGATGCCTGCCATGATCCGTGACTCCGGCAAAATGTGGGGCACCGACGGCCAGTTGCACGACACCAAGGCTGTGATCCCGGATCGCTGCTATGCCACCATTTACCAAGCCGTCATCGAAGACTGCAAGGCCAATGGCGCGTTCGACCCAACCACTATGGGCAGCGTGCCAAACGTTGGCCTGATGGCGAAGAAAGCCGAAGAGTACGGTTCCCACGACAAGACCTTCCAGATCAAGGCTGACGGCGTAGTCCGCGTCACCGACAGCAAGGGCAGCCTGCTGATGGAACAGAAAGTCGAGGCCGGCGACATCTTCCGCATGTGCCAGACCCAAGACGCGCCGATCCAGGACTGGGTCAAACTGGCCGTCAACCGTGCCCGCGCCAGCAACACACCGGCCATTTTCTGGCTGGACCCACAGCGTGCACACGATGGCGTCGTGGTCGAGAAAGTTCAGGCTTACCTGAAAGACCACAACACCGAAGGCCTGGACATCCGCATCATGTCGCCCGTCGACGCGATGAAGTTCACCCTGGAGCGCACCCGCAAGGGCCTGGACACCATCTCGGTGACGGGTAACGTGCTGCGCGACTACCTGACCGACCTGTTCCCGATCATGGAACTGGGCACCAGCGCCAAGATGCTGTCCATCGTGCCGCTGATGAACGGCGGTGGCCTGTTCGAAACCGGCGCTGGCGGTTCGGCCCCGAAACACGTGCAGCAACTGGTCGAAGAGAACTTCCTGCGCTGGGACTCCCTGGGCGAGTTCCTGGCCCTGGCCGCTTCCCTTGAGCATTTGGGTGTGACGTACAACAACCCGAAAGCCCTGGTACTGTCCAAGACCCTGGACCAGGCCACCGGCCAGTTCCTCGACAACAACAAGTCGCCATCGCGCAAAGTCGGCAACATCGACAACCGCGGCAGCCACTTCTACCTGGCGCTGTACTGGGCTCAAGCCCTGGCCGCTCAGACCGAAGACACTGCACTGCAAGCGCAGTTTGGCGAATTGGCAAAAACCCTGACCGCGAACGAAGCAACCATCGTTGCCGAACTCAACGCCGTACAGGGCAAGCCAGTGGACATCGGCGGCTACTACGCGCCAAGCCCTGAGCTGACCAGCAAGGCCATGCGTCCGAGCAACACGTTCAATGCAGCAATTGCCAAGTTGAAGTAAGGTCGTAAGGATGCAAAGAAGCCCCGGCCTTGTGCCGGGGTTTCTGTTTCAGGACTCTGCGGTTTTGCTGAAGAAACCGAATCAAAATGTGTGAGTGGGCTTGCTCGCGAATGCGGAGTGCCAGTTGCCCGATGCCTATCCGACCCATTGCATTCGCGAGCAAGCCCGTTCCCACACTGACTGCAATCCTGCCCAAAGACCGCACCGCGCCATGAATCGAGGTTTTGAATGACCTGGCAACCCCACATCACCGTCGCCACCCTTGTCGAAGACAACGGCCGCTTCCTGATGGTCGAAGAGCTCAAGGGCGGCCGCGCCGTACTCAACCAGCCCGCCGGCCACCTCGACCCGCATGAAACCCTGACCGAAGCCGCCGTGCGCGAAACCCTTGAAGAAACCGGCTGGGACGTCGAAGCCACCGGCATCGTCGGCATCTACCTGTACACCGCCCCCAGCAATGGTGTGACTTACCAGCGTGTGTGCTTTACCGCCAACGCACTGAAACACCACCCGGGCTATCAACTCGACGAAGGCATCATCCGCGCCCGCTGGCTGACCCGCGACGAATTGATGGACCTGCGCGACAGCTGGCGCAGTGAGCTGATCATCCGCTGTATCGACGATTATCTGGCCGGCCAGCGGCACAGTCTCGAATTGATCCGCCCTTCTCTTTAGCCTTGAAGGCTCGGGCCTGATAGAATCGCGTCCTTTTTCAAGACACCCGTTGAAACCTATGCGTGATCCAGCCCCTTCTGACACCCAAAAGAAGCGCGTCATCGTCGGCATGTCCGGCGGCGTGGATTCTTCCGTTTCCGCCGTTCTGCTCATGGAGCAGGGTTATGAGGTGGAAGGCCTGTTCATGAAGAACTGGGAAGAAGACGATGGAACGGAATATTGCACCGCCATGGACGACCTGGCGGATGCCCAGGCCGTGTGTGACAAGATCGGCATCAAGCTGCACACCGCCAACTTTGCCGCCGAGTACTGGGACAACGTGTTCGAGCACTTCCTGGCCGAATACAAGGCGGGCCGCACGCCGAACCCGGACATCCTGTGTAACCGTGAAATCAAGTTCAAGGCGTTCCTCGACTACGCGATGATGCTCGGCGCCGATCTGATCGCCACGGGTCACTACGTGCGCCGCCGCGACATCGAGGGGCGCACCGAACTGCTCAAGGGCCTGGACCCGAACAAGGACCAGAGCTACTTCCTGCACGCCGTCGGCGGCGAACAGATCGCCAAGACCCTGTTCCCCGTGGGCGAGCTGGAAAAGCCCGAAGTGCGCAGGATCGCCGAGAAACACGGCCTGGCCACCGCCAAAAAGAAGGATTCGACCGGGATCTGCTTTATCGGCGAGCGCCGCTTCAGCGACTTCCTCAAGCAATACCTGCCGGCGCAACCGGGTGAAATCAAAACCACCGAAGGCGACGTCATCGGCCGTCACCATGGCCTGATGTACCACACCATCGGCCAGCGCCAGGGCCTGGGCATTGGCGGTTTGAAAGACGCCAGTGAAGAGCCGTGGTACGTGCTGGTCAAAGACCTGGAACACAACGTGCTGATTGTTGGCCAGGGCAACGAACATCCATTGCTGTTCTCCGGCGCCCTGCTCGCCTCTGAAATCTATTGGGTCAACCCGATCGACCTGAGCACCCCGCGCCGCCTGACCGCCAAAGTGCGCTATCGCCAAAGCGACCAACCGTGCACCCTGGAAAAAACCGCTACTGGCTACCGCGCAACCTTTGATGACCCGCAACGCGCGGTCACCCCTGGCCAGTCCGTGGTGTTCTATGACGGCGAAATCTGTCTGGGCGGCGGCGTGATTGAAGTCGCGCAAGCCTGGAGCAGCCCGGCATGAGCCCGACCCAGGAGCAATTGACGGCACTCGGGGGGGTTTTCCTCGCCGCAGTACTGGTGGACAAGATCGCCAAGACTGGCCAAGTCACCGAGGCAGGCCTGACCTGCATGCTCGGTAGCCTGTTGATCCGCGACCCCAAGGACACCCTGGAAGTCTACGGGGGTGACGATATCGCGCTGCGTGAAGGTTACCGCGCGCTGATCGGCGCCCTGGAGCGCGACCCCAGCACCTTGCAGCGCGAGCCATTGCGCTACGCCCTGTCGATGCTCGGCCTTGAGCGTCAACTGGCCAAGCGTGAAGACATGCTCGAGGTCATCGGCAAGCGCCTGCCACAGATTCAGTCCCAGGTGGAACACTTCGGCCCGGCCCACGAAAACGTGGTCGCGGCCTGCGGCGCGCTGTACCAGGACACCTTGAGCACCTTGCGCCAGCGGATCCAGGTGCACGGCGACATGCGCAACCTGCAACAACCGAACAACGCCTCGAAAATCCGCGCCCTGCTCCTGGCCGGTATTCGTTCGGCGCGGTTGTGGCGTCAGTTGGGCGGTCATCGTTGGCAGTTGGTGATCAGTCGTCGCAAATTGCTCAAAGAGCTTTACCCGTTGATGCGCAACGAATAAGTCGCACCAGCAAGCCATTTTCAAGCCGTTACGCGTAAGACGCCGGTCAGTTGGCAACGGACCGGCGGATTTTTTCATGTATGATACGCGCCCCATTTCGTTGCCCGACTGTCCGAGAACACCCCATGCAGCTTTCTTCGCTCACTGCGGTTTCCCCTGTTGACGGCCGCTACGCCGGCAAAACCCAGGCCCTGCGCCCTATTTTCAGCGAATACGGTCTGATCCGTGCTCGCGTATTGGTTGAAGTGCGCTGGCTCCAGCGCCTGGCCGCTCACCCTGCCATCAGCGAAGTGCCGGCGTTTTCCGCCGAAGCCAACGCTGTGCTCAACACCCTGGCGGAAAACTTCTCCCTGGAGCACGCCGAGCGTGTGAAAGAGATCGAGCGCACCACCAACCACGACGTCAAAGCCATCGAATACTTGCTGAAAGAGCAAGCGGCGAAGCTGCCGGAATTGGCCCAGGTCAGCGAGTTCATCCACTTTGCCTGCACCAGCGAGGACATCAACAACCTGTCCCACGCCCTGATGCTGCGCGAAGGCCGTGATGACGTCATGCTGCCGCTGATGCGCCAGACCGCTGAAGCCATCCGCGAACTGGCTATCCGTTTCGCCGATGTGCCGATGCTGTCGCGCACCCACGGCCAGCCGGCATCGCCAACGACCTTGGGCAAAGAACTGGCCAACGTGGTGTACCGCCTGGAGCGCCAGATCGCTCAGGTCGCAGCCGTGCCCCTGCTGGGCAAGATCAACGGCGCCGTAGGCAACTACAACGCCCACTTGTCTGCCTACCCTGAGATCGACTGGGAAGCCAACGCCCGCGCCTTCATCGAAGACGAACTGGGCCTGGGCTTCAACCCGTACACCACGCAGATCGAACCGCACGACTACATTGCCGAGCTGTTCGACGCCATTGCGCGCTTCAACACCATCCTGATCGACTTCGATCGCGATATCTGGGGCTACATCTCCCTGGGCTACTTCAAGCAGCGCACCATTGCCGGTGAAATCGGTTCGTCGACCATGCCGCACAAGGTCAACCCGATCGACTTCGAAAACTCCGAAGGCAACCTCGGCATCGCCAACGCGCTGCTCCAGCACCTGGCCAGCAAGTTGCCGATCTCCCGCTGGCAGCGCGACCTGACGGACTCCACCGTACTGCGCAACCTCGGTGTGGGCTTCGCTCACAGCGTGATCGCCTACGAAGCCAGCCTCAAAGGCATCAGCAAGCTTGAGCTCAACGCGCAGAAGATCGCCGCTGACCTGGACGCGTGCTGGGAAGTCCTGGCCGAGCCAATCCAGACCGTGATGCGCCGCTACAACATCGAAAACCCTTACGAGAAGCTGAAAGAGTTGACGCGCGGCAAGGGCATCAGCCCCGAAGCACTGCAAACTTTCATCGACGGCCTGGACATGCCAGCCGCGGCCAAGGCCGAGCTGAAACTGCTGACCCCGGCCAACTACATCGGCAACGCTGTAGGGCAAGCCAAGCGCATCTGATTACCGCATGCCCCTTGAGACGCCCGGCCGCGCCGGGCGTTTTTATTTCAGTCTGAAAAGTGCATTTTTTCAATAGGTTACAAATGAATCCTGATATTCCTCTTCAACTTCTGGGCGGCATCACGGCACGGGAATTCCTGCGCGACTACTGGCAGAAAAAACCATTGCTGATCCGTCAGGCCATCCCTGATTTCGAAAGCCCGATCGACGCCGATGAACTGGCCGGCCTGGCCCTGGAAGAAGAAGTCGAATCGCGTCTGGTGATCGAACACGGCGAGCGTCCGTGGGAACTGCGTCGTGGCCCGTTCGCTGAAGACGCCTTCAGCACCCTGCCCGAACGTGAGTGGACCCTGCTGGTGCAGGCCGTCGACCAGTTCGTACCGGAAGTGGCCGAGCTGCTGGAGCAGTTCCGCTTTCTGCCGAGCTGGCGCATCGACGATGTGATGATCAGCTTTGCTGCCCCGGGTGGTAGCGTTGGTCCGCACTTCGACAACTACGATGTGTTCCTGCTGCAAGCCCAGGGCAAGCGCAACTGGAAGATCGGCCAGATGTGCAGCTCCGAAAGCCCGCTGCTGCAACACGCTGACCTGCGCATCCTCGCCGAATTTGAAGAAAGCGCCGAATGGGTCCTGGAACCGGGCGACATGCTCTACCTGCCGCCGCGCCTGGCGCACTTCGGCATCGCCGAAGATGACTGCATGACCTACTCGGTCGGCTTCCGCGCGCCAAGCGCTGCCGAAGTACTGACCCACTTCACCGACTTCCTGGCCCAGTACCTGACCGACGAAGAGCGTTACACCGACGCCGACGCCCAACCCGTCAGCGACCCGCACCAGATCCAGAGCGACGCCCTCGACCGCCTCAAGAGCCTGCTGGCCGAGCACATGAGCGACGAGCGCATGCTGCTGACTTGGTTCGGCCAGTTCATGACCGAGCCACGCTACCCGGAACTGGTGGCCGGCGAAGAAGTGGGCGAAGAAGACTTCATCAGCAGCCTGCAAGACGGCGCGATCCTCGTGCGCAACCCGAGCGCGCGTATGGCCTGGTCGGAAGTGGACGACGACGTGCTGCTGTTCGCCAGCGGGCAAAGCCGTTATTTGCCGGGCAAACTGCGCGAGTTGTTGAAGCTGATCTGCGCCGCCGACGCCTTGCACGCTGAAAACCTCGGCCCATGGCTGGCGGATGAAGACGGTCGCGACCTGCTGTGCGAATTGGTCAAGCAAGGCAGCCTGGGATTTGCCGATGAATAAGATTCACGTACGTGTCGCGGACTGGCGAATGGATATCGACGAGATTCGGCGCATTCGTGAAGCGGTGTTTATCGCTGAACAATCGGTTCCACCTGAGCTGGAGTGGGACGCTGACGACGCTGGCGCCATGCACTTTCTAGCATTTGAAGGCGATTTTCCTATCGGCACTGCTCGCCTGCTGCCCAGCGGCGAGATTGGTCGCGTATCAGTGCTCAAGGACTGGCGCGGACTGAAGGTCGGCGACAAGCTGATGGAAGCTGTGATCGGCGAGGCCGAAAAACGCGGCCAGACCAAGCAGTTTCTGAGTGCGCAGGTTTATGCTGCGCCGTTCTATGAGCGGTTGGGTTTCAAGATTGTCAGTGATGAATTTCTTGAAGTCGGGATTCCGCATGTGGATATGGTGCGCGGGGACTGATCCGAAACCGCGTCGCCTGCGATAGCGATATCAGCAACACCAAAAATGCCCTGCCATGTCAGGGCATTTTGCCGTCCAGAATTCAATTTGCGACCCGCCAGGCCGACAAACTGGCAAACTCAAGCCCAAATGACTCGCAGAGATCACGGACATGTCCCTACGCACCCTGCTCACCGCCGTTCTCCTGACCACCAGCTTCGCGGCCGTGGCCGACACTGAAGTCGTCAACCTGAGCAACCGCACCAGCGCCGACCTGCTGCCTGTGGCACAGAACTTCATTGGCAAGGACGGCACCGTCAGTGCCTACGGCAACCAACTGATCGTTAACGCTGACCCCGCCAAGATCCAGGACTTGCGCGCTCTGCTCTCGCAACTGGACACCCCGACCAAGCGCTTGCTGATCACTGTCGACACCAACGAAAGCAATCAGCAGAACAGCGGCGACAGCCAGACCCGCATCATCAGCTACGGCACGACCAGCCGCGACGGCGGTATCCAGCAGATCCAGGCCAGTGAAGGTGTACCCGCCTTGATCCAGGTGGGTCAAAGCGTACCGCTCACTACCACCCAGCAAGACAGCTATGGCCGCCCGCAAAACCAGACCCAGTACCGCAACGTCACCCAGGGCTTCTACGTCACAGCCAGCGTCACCGGTGAAACCGTGCACCTGGCAATCAGTACCAACCGTGACCGCATGAGCCAGGAACGTCCCGATGTAGTGAACGTACAGAGCACCGACACAACCGTCAGTGGGCAGTTGGGCGAGTGGATTACCCTGGCCGGCATCAATCGCCAGACCCAGGCCGAAAAATCCTCTACAACCCTTAGCTACTCTACTCAGGGCCGCGACGACCTGACAGTGCGAGTCAAGGTCGACACCCTGAACTGAAGCACCAAAAACTGACTGATGAGTCGTATTAGACTAAAGATGTAGTGCTACAAAAAAAGCACTACAAAACATTTGACGATCCAAAAAAGCATGGGCATGATGGCCTCGCTCCCGCTAATCAGGGGCCCTGGCAAGGGCCTTCGGATCGCTGCTCTAAGCTACCCACCTGAGCCGATTCGTGTCTGTACCGCCCACAAGGTGTGTTTGACGAGGTTGCGACTGGAACGAAGTTGTCCCGAGGGACGGAAGCTAACCAGGTAACCCGGCTACACGCTGCTGAACACCTAAGGGCCCACGACGCCTGAAGACTGTTCCTGGTCTGCCTTTACCTGCTCCCCCCTCTCGCCAATCGTTCATCCCGTCGCATTCCCCGCCAGACCCGACATGACCGCCTAAGCTTCTGGTCAGCGAGCAGCCCTGCCCACGCATTGAATGCAGGGCTGGCAAATGGATTTTTCCACCACACGAAGACGCGACGAGGTTTACTCCCATGGCACTGACACGCGAACAGCAAATTGCAGCCCTCGAGAAAGACTGGGCTGAAAACCCACGCTGGAAAGGCGTGACCCGCGCTTATTCCGCTGCTGACGTCGTCCGCCTGCGTGGCTCGGTTCAACCTGAGCACACCTTTGCAAAACTCGGCGCCGAGAAGCTGTGGAACCTGGTCACCCAAGGTGCCAAGCCTTCCTTCCGTCCCGACAAAGATTTCGTCAACTGTATGGGCGCCCTCACTGGCGGCCAGGCAGTCCAACAGGTCAAAGCCGGCATCCAGGCAATCTACCTGTCCGGCTGGCAAGTGGCGGCGGACAACAACTCCGCTGAATCCATGTACCCCGACCAATCGCTGTACCCGGTGGATTCGGTTCCAACCGTGGTCAAGCGCATCAACAACTCGTTCCGTCGTGCCGACCAGATCCAATGGAAAGCCGGTAAAGGTCCGGGCGACGAAGGCTACATCGACTACTTCGCACCCATCGTGGCTGACGCTGAAGCCGGTTTCGGCGGCGTACTGAACGCCTACGAGCTGATGAAGAGCATGATCGAGGCAGGCGCTGCCGGCGTGCACTTCGAAGACCAGCTGGCTTCGGTGAAGAAGTGCGGCCACATGGGCGGCAAGGTACTGGTGCCAACCCAGGAAGCCGTACAGAAGCTGACCGCTGCTCGCCTGGCCGCTGACGTTGCCGGCACACCGACCATCATCCTAGCGCGTACCGATGCCAACGCCGCTGACTTGCTGACCTCCGACTGCGACCCGTACGACAAGCCATTCGTGACCGGCGAACGTACCCAGGAAGGTTTCTACAAGGTTCGCGCTGGTCTCGACCAGGCAATCGCCCGCGGCCTGGCCTACGCGCCGTACGCTGACCTGATCTGGTGCGAAACCGCCAAGCCGGACCTGGACGAAGCCCGGCGTTTCGCCGAAGCGATCAAGAAGGAATACCCGGACCAACTGCTTTCGTACAACTGCTCGCCGTCCTTCAACTGGAAGAAAAACCTGGACGACGCGACCATTGCCAAGTTCCAGCGCGAACTGTCCGCCATGGGCTACAAGCACCAGTTCATCACCCTGGCCGGCATTCACAATATGTGGCACAGCATGTTCAACCTGGCGCACGACTACGCCCGCAACGACATGACCGCTTACGTGAAGCTGCAGGAGCAGGAATTCGCTGACGCCGCCAAGGGTTACACCTTTGTGGCGCACCAGCAGGAAGTGGGCACCGGCTACTTCGACGACATGACCACCGTGATCCAGGGCGGCACCTCGTCCGTGACCGCGCTGACCGGCTCGACCGAAGAAGAGCAGTTCCACTAAGTATCGAGTACACGGCCACTGCGTAACCGTTCAAAAGCTAAACGCAGTGCCGCACAACAATCACGCCCCGACTGGTTCGGGGCGTTTTTTTTGCCTACTGAAAATCCCCCTGACGATAAAAGTCAAAATGTGTGTGGGCTTGCTCGCTCCCACAAGGGAATGCATCCAGCCTGAGGATTTAGTGCAAAACATTGATCCAGAGCGGTATTCGCCTCGATCAAATCGGTTAAAAGATCCCCGTCAGCAACTAAGTGCCCATCCACCAAGTAACAACAACTCCCGCGCCACACGAGAAACATTCGCTTAAACCCCGCGCAAACAATATTCATTATCATTTGACCCATAAAAACTTCGTTACAGGTTAAACAAAACACATTTGATTAAATGCCCGCTAATGCCCGCCCCATAAGGGCTACAGCCCCCAGAAGGTGCACTATGTGCTTATTCCATCGAATAATTTCGCTATCGGAATTTTACTTGCCCGGTGTTTAGCCATAAAATCACCGCGATTGATTGCAGTGCGACATATCGTCACTGCATCGTTACTTTTTCGAGCTCAGAGACCTTTGCTCTCTGTTAAGGATTTCTAGCATGACCGAAGCGACAGGACTCATGGCCCACAACTGGGGCTTTGCCATTTTCCTCCTCGGTGTTGTCGGCCTTTGCGCCTTCATGCTCGGCGTCTCCAGCCTCCTCGGGTCAAAAGCCTGGGGCCGCAGCAAGAATGAACCGTTCGAGTCCGGCATGCTGCCTACAGGTGGCGCCCGCTTGCGGCTCTCAGCCAAATTCTATCTGGTCGCGATGCTCTTCGTGATCTTCGATATCGAAGCCCTTTTTCTCTTTGCCTGGTCTGTGTCCGTCCGCGAAAGCGGCTGGACCGGATTCGTCGAAGCCCTCGTTTTCATAGCAATTCTGTTGGCAGGCCTTGTCTACTTGTTCCGAGTGGGCGCCCTTGATTGGGCTCCGGAAGCTCGGCGTAAGCGGCAAGCGAAGCTGAAACAATGAGGCTTTGGCGATGCAATACAATCTCACCAGGATCGACCCGGATGCTCCTAACGATCAGTACCCTATCGGCGAACGGGAAACCGTTTCCGATCCGTTAGAAGATCAAGTCCACAAAAACATCTACATGGGCAAGCTGGAAGACGTGCTGAGTGGCGCGGTCAACTGGGGGCGTAAAAACTCCCTGTGGCCGTACAACTTCGGTCTGTCCTGCTGCTACGTGGAAATGACCACCGCCTTCACGGCGCCCCATGATATCGCGCGCTTTGGCGCCGAAGTTATCCGGGCATCGCCGCGTCAGGCGGATTTCATGGTTATCGCCGGTACCTGCTTTATCAAGATGGCGCCGATCATTCAGCGTCTCTATGAGCAAATGCTCGAACCAAAATGGGTTATCTCCATGGGTTCGTGCGCCAACTCCGGTGGCATGTACGACATCTACTCAGTGGTTCAAGGGGTGGACAAGTTCCTGCCCGTGGACGTCTACGTGCCTGGCTGCCCGCCCCGCCCTGAAGCGTTCTTGCAAGGCTTGATGCTGTTGCAGGAATCAATTGGCAAGGAGCGTCGCCCGCTTTCCTGGGTCGTCGGCGATCAAGGCGTGTATCGCGCCGAGATGCCGTCGCAAAAGGAACAGCGCCGCGAACAGCGTATCGCAGTCACCAACCTGCGCAGCCCCGACGAAGTCTGATCCAGCACCGCTTCTTTTATAGAACGAAAACCTGGCTTCATTCTTTACGTTGACCGAAAGCGATAAAAAAACCATGACTACAGGCAGCGCTCTGTACATCCCGCCTTTTAAGGCAGACGACCAGGATGTGGTCGTCGAACTCAATAACCGTTTTGGCCCTGACGCCTTCACCGCCCAGGCCACACGCACTGGTATGCCGGTGCTGTGGGTGGCGCGCGCCAAGCTCGTCGAAGTCCTGACCTTCCTGCGCAACCTGCCCAAGCCGTACGTCATGCTCTATGACCTGCATGGCGTGGACGAGCGTCTGCGCACCAAGCGTCAAGGCCTGCCGAGCGGCGCCGATTTCACCGTGTTCTATCACCTGCTGTCGATCGAACGTAACAGCGACGTGATGATCAAGGTCGCGCTGTCCGAAAGCGACCTGAGCGTACCGACCGTGACCGGCATCTGGCCGAACGCCAGCTGGTACGAGCGTGAAGTCTGGGACATGTTCGGTATCGACTTCCCGGGCCACCCGCACTTGACGCGCATCATGATGCCGCCCACCTGGGAAGGTCACCCGCTGCGCAAGGACTTCCCTGCACGCGCCACCGAATTCGACCCGTACAGCCTCAACCTCGCCAAGCAACAGCTTGAAGAAGAGGCCGCGCGCTTCCGTCCTGAAGACTGGGGCATGAAGCGTTCCGGCACCAACGAGGACTACATGTTCCTCAACCTGGGCCCGAACCACCCTTCGGCTCACGGTGCCTTCCGTATCATCCTGCAACTGGACGGCGAAGAAATCGTCGACTGCGTGCCGGACATCGGCTACCACCACCGTGGTGCAGAGAAGATGGCCGAACGTCAGTCGTGGCACAGCTTCATCCCGTACACCGACCGTATCGACTACCTCGGCGGCGTGATGAACAACCTGCCGTACGTGCTCTCTGTCGAGAAGCTGGCCGGCATCAAGGTTCCGGACCGCGTCGACACCATCCGCATCATGATGGCCGAGTTCTTCCGGATCACCAGCCACCTGCTGTTCCTGGGTACCTATATCCAGGACGTTGGCGCCATGACCCCGGTGTTCTTTACCTTCACCGACCGTCAGCGCGCCTACAAGGTCATCGAAGCCATCACTGGCTTCCGCCTGCACCCGGCCTGGTACCGCATCGGCGGTGTGGCCCACGACCTGCCGAACGGCTGGGAGCGCCTGGTCAAGGAATTCATCGACTGGATGCCCAAGCGTCTGGACGAGTACCAAAAGGCAGCGCTGGACAACAGCATCCTCAAAGGCCGTACCATCGGCGTCGCCCAGTACAACACCAAAGAAGCCCTGGAATGGGGCGTCACCGGTGCTGGCCTGCGTTCGACCGGCTGCGATTTCGACCTGCGTAAAGCGCGCCCGTACTCCGGCTACGAGAACTTCGAATTCGAAGTCCCGCTGGCGGCCAACGGCGATGCCTACGACCGTTGCATCGTGCGCGTCGAAGAAATGCGCCAGAGCCTGAAGATCATCGAGCAGTGCATGCGCAACATGCCGGCCGGCCCTTACAAGGCGGATCACCCGCTGACCACGCCGCCGCCGAAAGAGCGCACGCTGCAGCACATCGAAACCCTGATCACGCACTTCCTGCAAGTTTCGTGGGGCCCGGTAATGCCGGCCAACGAATCCTTCCAGATGATTGAAGCGACCAAGGGTATCAACAGTTACTACCTGACGAGCGATGGCGGCACCATGAGCTACCGCACCCGGATTCGTACTCCAAGCTTCCCGCACTTGCAGCAGATCCCTTCGGTGATCAAAGGCGAGATGGTCGCGGACTTGATTGCGTACCTGGGTAGTATCGATTTCGTTATGGCCGACGTGGACCGCTAAGCATGAATAGCACGCTTATCCAGACAGACCGTTTCACCCTGAGTGAAACCGAGCGCTCGGCCATCGAGCACGAGCTGCATCACTACGAAGACCCGCGCGCGGCGTCGATCGAAGCCTTGAAGATCGTCCAGAAGGAACGTGGCTGGGTGCCTGACGGCGCTCTCTACGCCATCGGCGAGATGCTCGGCATCCCCGCCAGCGACGTTGAAGGCGTGGCGACGTTCTACAGCCAGATCTTCCGCCAGCCGGTGGGTCGCCACATCATTCGCGTGTGCGACAGCATGGTCTGCTACATCGGCGGCCACGAGTCTGTGGTCAGCGAGATCCAGAACAAGCTGGGCATCGGCCTCGGCCAAACCACCCCGGACGGCCGCTTCACGCTGCTGCCGGTGTGCTGCCTGGGCAACTGCGACAAGGCGCCGGCGTTGATGATCGACGACGACACATTCGGTGACGTACAGCCTGCTGGCGTGACCCAATTGCTCGAGGGCTACCCATGACCCTGACATCTTTCGGCCCGGCCAACCTGATCAAGCGTTCGGCCGAGACTCACCCGCTGACCTGGCGCCTGCGTGACGACGGCGAGCCGGTGTGGCTCGACGAGTACCAGGCCAAGAACGGTTACGCCGCTGCGCGCAAAGCCTTCGCCGACATGGCCCAGGACGATATCGTCCAGACCGTGAAAGACGCCGGCCTTAAAGGCCGCGGCGGTGCAGGCTTCCCCACGGGTGTTAAGTGGGGCCTGATGCCCAAGGACGAATCCATCAACATCCGCTACCTGCTGTGCAACGCGGATGAGATGGAGCCGAACACCTGGAAAGACCGCATGCTGATGGAGCAACTGCCCCATCTGCTGATTGAAGGCATGCTGATCAGCGCCCGCGCTTTGAAAACCTACCGTGGCTACATCTTCCTGCGTGGCGAATACACCACCGCCGCCAAGCACCTCAACCGTGCGGTGCAGGAAGCCAAGGCCGCAGGCCTGTTGGGCAAGAACATCCTCGGTTCGGGTTTCGACTTCGAACTGTTCGTGCATACCGGCGCCGGGCGTTATATCTGCGGTGAAGAAACCGCACTGATCAACTCCCTCGAAGGCCGCCGCGCCAACCCGCGCTCCAAGCCGCCCTTCCCTGCCGCCGTGGGCGTGTGGGGCAAGCCGACCTGCGTGAACAACGTTGAAACCCTGTGCAACGTGCCGGCGATCATCGCCGACGGCGTCGACTGGTACAAATCGTTGGCCCGCGAAGGCAGCGAAGACATGGGCACCAAGCTCATGGGCTTCTCCGGCAAGGTCAAGAACCCTGGCCTGTGGGAACTGCCGTTCGGCGTGACCGCACGCGAGCTGTTCGAGGACTACGCCGGCGGCATGCGCGACGGCTACACCTTGAAAGCCTGGCAGCCAGGCGGCGCCGGTACCGGTTTCCTGCTGCCTGAGCACCTCGACGCACAAATGTATGCCGGCGGCATCGGCAAGGTGGGCACCCGGATGGGTACCGGCCTGGCAATGGCGGTCGACAACACGGTGAACATGGTTTCGTTGCTGCGCAACATGGAGCAGTTCTTCGCGCGTGAATCGTGCGGTTTCTGCACCCCATGCCGCGACGGCCTGCCATGGAGCGTGAAGCTGCTGATGGCCCTAGAAAATGGCGAAGGCCGCGAGGGTGATATCGAAACCCTGCTCGGCCTGGTCGGCTTCCTTGGTCCAGGCAAGACCTTCTGTGCTCACGCACCGGGCGCCGTGGAGCCATTGGGCAGCGCAATCAAATACTTCCGCTCGGAGTTCGAAGCCGGCATCGCGCCTACCAGCGCCGCCGTCCCGCCTCTGGCAAGGCCGATCGTAGTCGGCGCGTAACGCTTTAAAAGGCGAAGGGTCCGTGCCCTTCGCTTTCTCATGTGCTGACGCCTTTAGGGCTGTGTAGATGCACATGAATAACAAGATTCCATTAGCCACGCCCGCTGACAACGGGCCAACGAAGAACTTTGAACCATGGCCACTATCCACGTAGACGGCAAAGCGCTCGAAGTCGATGGGGCAGACAACCTGTTACAGGCATGTCTCTCACTAGGCCTCGACATCCCGTATTTCTGCTGGCACCCCGCGCTTGGTAGCGTCGGTGCCTGTCGCCAGTGTGCGGTCAAGCAATACACCGACGAGAACGACACCCGTGGTCGTATCGTCATGTCGTGCATGACGCCAGCCACCGACAACACCTGGATCTCCATCGACGATGAAGAATCCAAGGCGTTCCGCGCCAGTGTCGTTGAATGGCTGATGACCAACCACCCCCACGACTGCCCGGTCTGTGAGGAAGGCGGTCACTGCCACCTGCAAGACATGACGGTGATGACCGGCCACAACGAGCGCCGTTATCGCTTCACCAAGCGCACCCACCAGAACCAGCAACTGGGCCCGTTCATTTCCCACGAGATGAACCGTTGCATCGCTTGCTATCGCTGCGTGCGTTTCTATAAAGACTACGCTGGCGGCACCGACCTCGGCGTGTTCGGCGCCCACGACAACGTGTACTTCGGTCGCGTTGAAGACGGCGTGCTCGAAAGCGAATTCTCCGGCAACCTCACCGAGGTCTGCCCGACCGGTGTGTTCACCGACAAGACCCATTCCGAGCGCTACAACCGTAAATGGGACATGCAGTTCTCGCCGAGCATCTGCCATGGCTGCTCCAGCGGTTGCAACATCTCGCCGGGCGAACGCTACGGCGAACTGCGTCGCATCGAAAACCGCTTCAACGGTTCGGTCAACCAGTACTTCCTGTGCGACCGTGGCCGTTTCGGCTATGGCTACGTCAACCGCGAAGACCGCCCGCGCCAGCCACTGCTGGCCGGCGGCGCCAAGCTGAGCCTGGACGACGCGCTGGATAAAGCCGCCGAACTGCTGCGCGGCCGCAACATCGTCGGTATCGGTTCGCCACGCGCCAGCCTCGAAAGCAACTTCGCGCTGCGCGAACTGGTCGGCGCTGAGCACTTCTACAGCGGTATCGAAGCCAGTGAACTGGAGCACATCCGCCTGGTCCTGCAAGTGCTGAACGACAGCCCGTTGCCGGTTCCGAACATGCGTGACATCGAAGACCACGACGCGATCTTCGTTCTCGGTGAAGACCTGACCCAGACCGCCGCGCGTATCGCCCTGTCGCTGCGCCAGTCGGTCAAAGGCAAGGCCGAAGACATGGCCGACGCTATGCGCGTACAGCCTTGGCTCGACGCTGCGGTGAAAAACATCGGCCAGCACGCGCTGAACCCGCTGTTTATTGCAAGCATCGCTGAAACCAAGCTCGACGATATCGCCGAAGAGTGCGTACACGCAGCACCGGACGACCTGGCTCGCATCGGTTTCGCCGTGGCCCACGCCCTCGACGCCAGCGCGCCTGCCGTCGAAGGCCTGGACACTGAAGCCGTTGAACTGGCCCAGCGTATCGCCGACGCCCTGCTGGCCGCCAAACGCCCATTGATCATTGCCGGTACCTCGTTGGGTTCCAAGGCGCTGATCGAAGCCGCTGCCAACATCGCCAAAGCCTTGAAGCTGCGCGACAAGAACGGCTCCATCAGCCTGGTCGTACCGGAAGCCAACAGCCTCGGCCTGGCCATGCTCGGTGGCGAGTCCCTGGACGCGGCCCTGCAAGCCGTGATCGACGGCAACGCCGACGCCATCGTCGTGCTGGAAAACGACCTGTACACCCGCACGGATTCGGCCAAGGTCGACGCCGCGCTGGACGCTGCCAAAGTACTGATCGTTGCCGACCACCAGAAGACCGCCACCAGCGAGCGTGCCAACCTGGTGCTGCCAGCCGCTACCTTCGCCGAAGGCGACGGTACCCTGGTCAGCCAGGAAGGCCGCGCCCAGCGCTTCTTCCAAGTGTTCGACCCGAAATACATGGACGCCAGCATCCTGGTTCACGAAGGCTGGCGCTGGCTGCATGCCCTGCGCGCGACCCTGCTGAACCAGCCAATCGACTGGACCCAGCTCGACCACGTCACCGCTGCCACCGCCGCAAGCGCGCCGCAGCTGGCACGTATCGTCGATGCGGCTCCGTCCGCCGCGTTCCGCATCAAGGGCATGAAACTCGCCCGTGAGCCGCTGCGTTACTCCGGTCGTACCGCCATGCGCGCCAACATCAGCGTGCACGAACCGCGTACGCCGCAGGACCCGGACACCGCGTTCAACTTCTCGATGGAAGGTTACTCGGGTTCGGTCGAGCCACGTCAGCAGGTGCCATTTGCCTGGTCGCCGGGCTGGAACTCGCCACAGGCCTGGAACAAGTTCCAGGACGAAGTCGGTGGTCACATCCGCGCTGGCGACCCGGGCACCCGCCTGATCGAAAGCACCGGTGACTCGCTGAACTGGTTCGCGTCCGTACCGCGTCCGTTCAACCCGGCCCCGGGCACCTGGCAGGTTGTACCGTTCTTCCACCTGTTCGGCAGCGAAGAGAACTCTTCCAAGGCCGCGCCGGTTCAAGAACGCATTCCAGAAGCCTACGTGGCCCTGGCCAAGTCCGAAGCCGACCGCCTTGGCGTCAACGACGGTGCCCTGCTCAGCTTGAACGTGGCTGGCCAGACCCTGCGTCTGCCGCTGCGCATCAACGAAGCGCTGGGCGCTGGCCTGGTTGCCCTGCCGAAAGGCATCGCCGGTATTCCAGCGGCGATCTTTGGCAAAACCGTTGACGGTCTGCAGGAGGCAGCGCAATGACTTGGTTCACGCCTGAAGTGATTGACGTGATCATCTCGGTGGTCAAGGCCATCGTGATCCTGTTGGCCGTGGTCGTCGCGGGTGCTCTGCTCAGCTTCTTCGAACGTCGCCTCTTGGGCTGGTGGCAGGACCGTTACGGTCCGAACCGCGTTGGCCCTTTCGGTATGTTCCAGATCGCTGCCGACATGCTGAAAATGTTCTTCAAGGAAGACTGGACCCCGCCGTTTGCCGACAAGGTGATCTTCACCCTGGCGCCGGTCGTAGCCATGAGCGCCTTGCTGATCGCCTTTGCGGTCATCCCGATCACCCCGACCTGGGGCGTGGCGGACCTGAACATCGGCTTGCTGTTCTTCTTCGCCATGGCCGGCTTGTCGGTCTACGCGGTGCTGTTCGCGGGTTGGTCGAGTAACAACAAGTTCGCCCTGCTGGGCAGCTTGCGGGCTTCAGCCCAGACCGTGTCCTACGAAGTGTTCATGGGCCTCGCGCTGATGGGCATCGTGGTGCAGGTCGGCTCGTTCAACATGCGCGACATCGTCGAGTACCAGGCGCAGAACCTGTGGTTCATCATTCCGCAGTTCTTTGGCTTCTGTACCTTCTTCATCGCTGGCGTCGCCGTGACTCACCGTCACCCGTTCGACCAGCCGGAAGCAGAACAGGAACTGGCTGACGGTTACCACATTGAATACGCCGGCATGAAGTGGGGCATGTTCTTCGTTGGCGAGTACATCGGCATCATCTTGATCTCGGCCCTGCTGGTCACGCTGTTCTTCGGCGGCTGGCACGGACCGTTTGGCATCCTGCCGCAGTTGGCGTTCTTCTGGTTCTTCCTGAAGACCGCGTTTTTCATCATGTTGTTTATCCTGCTGCGCGCTTCCATTCCGCGTCCACGATACGACCAGGTGATGGATTTCAGCTGGCGCTTCTGCCTGCCACTGACCCTGATCAATTTGCTGGTGACTGCTGCCGTTGTGTTGTTGAACACGCCAGCGGCCGCGGTTCAGTGAGGATTTGACCCATGTTCAAATATATTGGCGACATCGTTAAGGGTACCGGTACCCAGTTGCGAAGCCTGGTGATGGTTTTCGGCCATGGCTTTCGCAAACGCGACACCCTGCAATACCCGGAAGAAGCGGTGTACCTGCCGCCGCGTTATCGCGGCCGTATCGTGCTGACCCGCGACCCCGACGGCGAAGAGCGTTGCGTAGCCTGCAACCTGTGCGCCGTGGCGTGCCCGGTGGGTTGCATCTCCCTGCAGAAAGCTGAAACCGAAGACGGTCGCTGGTACCCGGACTTCTTCCGCATCAACTTCTCGCGCTGCATTTTCTGCGGCCTCTGCGAGGAAGCTTGCCCGACCACCGCAATCCAGCTGACACCGGATTTCGAGATGGCCGAGTTCAAACGTCAGGACCTGGTGTACGAGAAAGAAGATCTGCTGATCTCTGGTCCCGGTAAAAACCCTGATTACAACTTCTATCGTGTTGCAGGTATGGCCGTTGCTGGTAAGCCGAAAGGCGCCGCGCAAAACGAAGCCGAGCCGATCAACGTGAAGAGCTTGCTGCCTTAAGGAAGAAAGATGGAATTCGCTTTCTATTTCGCGTCCGGTATTGCAGTGGTGTCCACGCTTCGCGTGATCACCAACACCAATCCTGTGCACGCCCTGCTCTACCTGATCATTTCGCTGATCGCCGTGGCCATGACCTTTTTCGCACTCGGCGCGCCGTTCGCCGGTGTGCTGGAAGTGATCGCCTACGCCGGCGCCATCATGGTGCTGTTCGTGTTTGTGGTGATGATGCTCAACCTCGGTCCGGCTTCGGTCGCCCAGGAACGCGTCTGGCTCAAGCCTGGCATCTGGCTCGGCCCAGTCATCCTCGCAGCGCTGCTGTTGGCTGAACTGCTGTATGTGCTGTTCGCTCACCAGAGCGGCCAGGCCATCGGCCACACCACCGTAGACGCCAAGGCCGTGGGCATCAGCCTGTTCGGTCCGTACCTGCTGGTGGTCGAACTGGCGTCGATGCTGCTGCTCGCCGCAGCCATCACTGCCTTCCACTTGGGCCGCAACGAAGCCAAGGAGCAATGACGATGCCTGCTATCCCTTTGGAGCATGGTCTGGCGGTCGCCGGCATCCTGTTCTGCCTTGGCCTGGTCGGCCTGATGGTTCGCCGTAACATTTTGTTCGTGTTGATGAGCCTGGAAATCATGATGAACGCCGCAGCACTGGCGTTCATCGTGGCAGGCGCACGTTGGGGCCAGCCGGATGGACAAGTGATGTTCATCTTGGTGATCAGCCTGGCAGCCGCCGAGGCCAGTATCGGCCTGGCGATCCTGCTGCAACTGTATCGTCGCTTCCACACGCTTGATATCGACGCTGCCAGTGAGATGCGCGGATGAACATGATCTTTCTGACTTTCGTATTCCCCCTGATCGGTTTCCTGCTGCTGTCGTTCTCTCGCGGGCGCCTGTCGGAAAATGTGTCTGCCTTAATTGGTGTGGGTTCCATTGGCCTGTCGGCCATCGTTGCTGCCTACGTGATCTGGCAATTCAACGTGGCGCCGCCGGAAGGCGGCCACTACACCCTGGTGCTGTGGCAGTGGATGTCTGTGGAGGGTTTCAAGCCAAACTTCGCCCTCTATGTCGACGGCCTGTCGATCACCATGCTCGGCGTGGTCGTCGGTGTGGGCTTCCTGATCCACCTGTTCGCATCCTGGTACATGCGCGGTGAAGCCGGTTACTCGCGCTTCTTCTCGTACACCAACTTGTTTATCGCCAGCATGCTGTTCCTGGTACTGGGCGATAACCTGTTGTTCCTGTACTTCGGTTGGGAAGGCGTGGGCCTGTGCTCGTACCTGTTGATCGGTTTCTACTACAGCAACCGCAACAACGGTAACGCCGCACTCAAGGCCTTTATCGTTACCCGCATCGGCGACGTGTTCATGGCCATCGGCCTGTTCATCCTGTTCCAACAGGTGGGCACGCTGAACATCCAGGAACTGCTGGTGCTGGCACCGCAGAAATTCCAGGTCGGCGACTTCTGGATCACCCTGGCCACCCTGATGCTGCTGGGCGGCGCTGTCGGTAAATCCGCGCAACTGCCGCTGCAAACCTGGCTGGCGGACGCGATGGCCGGTCCTACCCCGGTTTCCGCACTGATTCACGCGGCAACCATGGTGACTGCGGGTGTGTACCTGATCGCGCGTACTCACGGCCTGTTCACCCTGGCGCCGGATATCCTGCACCTGGTGGGCGTAGTGGGCGGCGTGACCCTGGTACTGGCCGGCTTTGCCGCGCTGGTTCAAACCGACATCAAGCGTATTCTCGCCTACTCGACCATGAGCCAGATCGGCTACATGTTCCTGGCCCTGGGCGTTGGTGCCTGGGACGCGGCGATCTTCCACCTGATGACCCACGCCTTCTTCAAGGCCCTGCTGTTCCTTGCGTCCGGTGCGGTGATTGTTGCCTGCCACCACGAGCAGAACATCTTCAAGATGGGCGGCCTGTGGAAGAAACTGCCACTGGCCTACGCCAGCTTCATCGTCGGTGGCGCCGCCCTCGCAGCCCTGCCGCTCGTGACCGCCGGTTTCTACTCGAAAGACGAAATCCTCTGGGAAGCCTTTGCCAGCGGTAACCAGAACCTGCTGTACGCAGGCCTGGTGGGTGCGTTCATGACCTCGCTGTACACCTTCCGCCTGATCTTCATCACCTTCCACGGTGAAGCCAAGACCGAAGCACACGCAGGCCATGGCATTTCGCATTGGTTGCCTTTGTCGGTACTGATCATCCTGTCGACCTTCATCGGCGCACTGATCACGCCACCCCTGGCCGGTGTACTGCCGGAAAGCGCTGGCCATGCCGGCGGCGCTGCCAAGCACAGCCTGGAAATCGCCTCGGGCGCCATCGCCATCGCGGGTATCCTGCTGGCGGCCCTGCTGTTCCTGGGTAAACGTCGCTTCGTGACGGCCGTTGCCAACAGTGGCATTGGTCGTTTCCTATCGGCCTGGTGGTTCGCTGCCTGGGGCTTCGATTGGCTCTACGACAAACTGTTCGTCAAGCCTTACCTCGCCATCAGCCACGTACTGCGTAAAGACCCGCTCGACCAGACCATCGGTTTGATCCCACGTGCCGCCAAGGCCGGTCACACCGCCCTGAGTCGCAGCGAAACGGGCCAATTGCGTTGGTATGCAGCGTCCATGGCGGCCGGTGCCGTGCTGGTGATCGGCGCCATCGTCGTGGTAGCGGCCTGACTATGTTTGATTGCACTGCCAACTTTGCGAACTTGCGAAAGGAAACGAGCCTGTCATGATTCTGCCCTGGCTAATCCTGATCCCCTTTATCGGCGGCCTGCTCTGCTGGATGGGTGAACGCTTCGGCGCCACCCTCCCCCGCTGGATTGCGTTGCTGACCATGTCCCTGGAACTCGCACTCGGCCTCTGGCTGTGGGCCCATGGCGACTATTCATTTGCTCCGGCACCGGGTGCCGATCCAACCTTCGCGCTTGAGTTCAAGCACGTGTGGATCCAGCGCTTCGGCATCAACGTGCACCTGGCCCTCGACGGCCTGTCGTTGTTGATGATCCTGCTGACCGGCCTGCTGGGTATCCTTTCGGTACTCTGCTCCTGGAAAGAGATCCAGCGTCACGTGGGCTTCTTCCACCTGAACCTGATGTGGATCCTGGGCGGCGTTGTCGGCGTGTTCCTCGCCCTCGACCTGTTCATGTTCTTCTTCTTCTGGGAAATGATGCTGGTGCCGATGTACTTCCTCATCGCGCTCTGGGGTCACAGTTCTTCGGACGGCAAGAAAACCCGGATCTACGCGGCGACCAAGTTCTTCATCTTCACTCAGGCTTCCGGCCTGATCATGTTGGTGGCGATCCTGGGCCTGGTACTGGTCAACTTCAACAGCACGGGCGTGATTACGTTCAACTACGCCGACCTGTTGAAAACCAAGATGTCCCTGACCACCGAGTACATCCTGATGTTGGGCTTCTTCATCGCATTCGCGGTGAAGCTGCCGGTGGTGCCGTTCCACTCCTGGCTGCCGGATGCCCACGCACAGGCGCCGACTGCCGGTTCCGTGGACTTGGCTGGTATTCTGTTGAAGACTGCGGCCTACGGCCTGCTGCGTTTCGCCCTGCCGCTCTTCCCGAACGCCTCGGCCGAGTTCGCGCCGATCGCCATGACGCTGGGTCTGATCGGGATCTTCTACGGCGCGTTCCTGGCCTTCGCACAAACCGACATCAAGCGTCTGATTGCCTTCTCGTCCGTTTCCCACATGGGCTTCGTACTGATCGGCATCTACTCCGGCAGCCAGTTGGCATTGCAAGGCGCCGTGATCCAGATGTTGGCCCATGGTGTCTCGGCCGCTGCACTCTTTATCCTGAGTGGCCAGCTGTACGAACGCCTGCACACCCGTGACATGCGGGAAATGGGTGGCGTGTGGTCGCGCATCGCTTACCTGCCGGCGATCAGCCTGTTCTTTGCCGCCGCGTCGCTGGGCTTGCCGGGTACCGGTAACTTCATCGGCGAGTTCCTGATCCTGATGGGTGCCTTCGTGCAAACACCGTGGATCAGTGCGATTGCTACCTCCGGCCTAGTGTTTGGTTCGGTCTACTCACTGATCATGATCCACCGCGCCTACTTCGGCCCGGCCAAGTCCGACACCGTCCTGCAAGGGATGGATGCTCGCGAACTGATCATGGTGCTCGGCCTTGCGGTACTGCTGATCTACATCGGCGTGTACCCGCAACCGTTCCTGGACACTTCTGCCGCGACGATGCATGGCGTGCAGCAGTGGTTCGGCACCGCCTTCTCTCAACTCGCTTCGGCCCGGTAAGAGCGCTATGGAATTCACGATCCAACACTTTATCGCGCTTGCGCCGCTGCTGATTACCAGCCTCACCATCGTGGTGGTGATGCTGGCAATCGCCTGGCGCCGCAATCACTCACAAACGTTCCTGCTGTCGTGTGCCGGTCTCAACCTGGCCCTGCTGTCGATCATTCCGGCCCTCAAGGTCGCACCACTGGCGGTCACGCCACTGATGATGGTCGATGACTTCGCGCTGCTGTACATCGCGTTGATCCTGGTCGCGACCCTGGCCTGCGTCACCCTCGCCCACGCCTACCTCGGCGAAGGCGGCACCGGCTACCCGGGCAACAAGGAAGAGCTGTACCTGCTGATCCTGCTGGCTGCGGCCGGCGGTATCGTGCTGGTCAGCGCTCAGCACCTGGCCGGCTTGTTCATCGGCCTGGAACTGCTGTCGATCCCGACCTATGGCCTGGTGGCCTACGCCTTCTTCAACAAGCGCTCGCTGGAAGCCGGCATCAAGTACATGGTGCTGTCGGCCGCCGGTTCCGCGTTCCTGTTGTTCGGTATGGCCCTGCTCTACGCCGAAGCTGGCAGCCTGAGCTTCACCGGCATCGGGCACGCGCTGGCGGCGACCAGCATGCCTGCGCCGATTGCCCAACTGGGCCTGGCCATGATGCTGATCGGCCTGGCGTTCAAGCTGTCTCTGGTGCCGTTCCACTTGTGGACCCCGGACGTGTACGAAGGCGCCCCGGCGCCGGTGGCAGCGTTCCTGGCGACCGCGTCGAAAGTGGCCGTGTTTGCGGTGATGGTGCGTCTGTTCCAGATCTCCCCCGCCGCCAACACCGGCGTGCTGAGCGACGTGCTGACCGTGATCGCCATTGCTTCGATCCTGTTCGGTAACCTGCTGGCCCTGACCCAGAACAACCTCAAGCGTCTGCTGGGTTACTCCTCCATCGCTCACTTCGGTTACCTGCTGATCGCCCTGGTGGCGAGCAAGGGCCTGGCCGTGGAAGCCATGGGCGTGTACCTGGTCACCTACGTGATCACCAGCCTCGGCGCATTCGGCGTGATCACGCTGATGTCCTCGCCGTTCAAAGGCCGTGACGCCGACGCGCTGTACGAATACCGCGGCCTGTTCTGGCGCCGTCCGTACCTGACTGCCGTACTCACCGTGATGATGCTGTCCCTGGCGGGTATCCCCCTGACTGCGGGCTTTATCGGCAAGTTCTACATCGTGGCGACCGGTGTTCAAGCGCATGAATGGTGGCTGGTTGCATCGCTGGTGCTAGGCTCCGCCATCGGCGTGTTCTACTACCTGCGCGTGATGGTCACCCTGTACCTGATCGAGCCAAACCTGCGCCGTGTGGACGCCGAGCTGCACTGGGAACAGAAGGCAGGCGGCGTGATGCTGCTGGCCATTGCCCTGCTCGCGTTCTTCCTGGGCGTGTACCCACAACCGTTGCTCACCCTGGTGCAGCACGCGGTGCTGGGCGTTTGATCGCTTAGCGGGATGCAGTAAACAAAAACGGCGCCTTCGGGCGCCGTTTTTGCGTTATGGGGAAGAGCCAGGACACTGCGGCGTGCGGATTGGTGCGGTACTTGAGGTCCACGGTGTCGCTGCCAAGTCATCTACCTTGAGCCTGGTGCGGCCATCGATAGTGCGACGGGCGCCCACAGGGTGTAATTGCTCTGGCCGTCGAAGCTCAGGCGATAAGGTTCGTGCGCCGTGGCCTGCGGGCGTCAGCACGCAGGTTGTCATTTTGAATGAACCTTTTTGAACGCTCCCGTATCCATCTATAACAACACAGGGAGGCAACATGAGTACCGCAAAAATCTACACCATCAACTACCAACTGCACGGTCAACGGAAGTCCTTTGTGGTGCGCGCCGAAGTGATGAACAACGCCGAGGCATGGCACTGGGCGGCCGTTGATGCCGACATTGCGCATGTCAGTCGCGTGGGTCGAGTCGGCCACGAACAAGTGAAGAAAACTACCCGGCCTTGGGCGGAGAAATTCGGCATTACCGACGTCATCTGGATCGCACCCAAATAAACAAAAGCCCCGCACAAAGGCGGGGCTCGATTCAAGGCTTCAAGTCGCCCAACGGATCGTAGGGCGGCTTTTTTTCGGCCTGGTCTTTCTTGTCCTTGTCCAGCGGTGCAATGGCAGGGCCGATGGGGTCGACCTGTGGGTCTGCCACATCCGGCGAATCCGGGTCGAAGCCCAATTCATCCTTACCGCTGGCATGCTCGTCTGAAGACGGACCTTTCGGTGGGTTATTCACGGCGATCTCCTTGTTTAGAGCGGGCGGGCTTTGTCGTGAAGGTTTTCCAGGTCTTCCTCGACGCGTTCCACGTCGTCGTGCTGACGCTCCGCCGGATCGTTGGGGCGCAACGCATCGTTGTCACGCTCCTCTTCACCCGGTGTGCGGTCAGGGTTCGGGGTGCCGGGCGGCGGCTGCTTGTAGTCGGACATGCTGGTTCACCTCAAAGGGTCTACACAGATTTAGAGAAACCGCTGTGCGCCATCGTTCAACTTGTTTGCCCAAGCGTGAGATGATGCCCGCCCCTTCTGGAGAAACGACCCGGATGTTCGAGCTCAAACCCTGCGACCCTGTCACCTTTCGCCAACAGACCCGGCGCAGTACGCTGATCGTGGCGGTGCTCTTCCTGGCCCTGGGTATGCTGCTGTCGAGCCTGGCAGTGATGCTGTTCGGCGAGCCCGGCGGTGATAACTTCCGCTTCAATGTCGGCGGCGTCTTCGCGGGGGTGCTGATCACTTTGGCCCTGGTGCGCGGGCCGTTCTGGACCCAGCCTTGGCTGGCGTCGGCGGTGTACGGTTGGCAACTCAAGCGCAGCCTGATGAGCGTGACCAATGTGATGCACAAGGTCACCGAGCGGGCCCAGGCCAATGACCCGACGGCGATCAAGGTGCTGCGTTTTTATCACCTGGGCCTGACGCAAATGCATGAGTTGGACGCCAACTCCAGCGCTCAGGCGCAATTGGTTGGTGAGGCCGAGGCCCATAAGGCCAAGATGCACGCGTTGGGCATGGACACCGAGCAAACCCGTTTCGATCCGGCCTGGCTGCAAAGCTTCAAAATCCCTTGAATCATTGCGCTGAGCATGGCACTTCGCTACGAAACAGCGCCGTACCTGCATAGATAAACAGCAGGACGATCGCGATAATCAAGGCGGTAAATTCGCGTGGAACGTCCGACTTTTTTTCAGCACCAGCAGGCAACCGGGCTCACAGCCGCCGAGCCGGTACGTAGCTGCCCCCCTCGCACATGTTCAGTGGCTTGCAGTGACGAACAGTGCACTCAGGTCCAGATGCCCCTCCTTGATTGGTGGGCACCAGTAGTATCCACCGGTCAGCGGCGTGCTGATGCGATACAACCCATCGACAATCCCATCTTCCAGGCCGCTCATGCGGCGCAGTTGCGCTTCAAACGCATCAAAGGAATGACCAAACGCAAGAAACATCAACCCGGCCTGGCCATTCTCGGCCCATGGCATGGAACGGCGTACCACGAAGGCTTGCGGGGTAAAGCTTTCCTGGGCGGTGCGTTTGGTGTGGGAGGACTCGGGGGCGTCGTCGAGTTCTTCGTTGTCGCCGTGGCGACGGCCGATGATGTGGTCGCGCTCTTGCGCAGGCAAGGCGGCGAAGGCGTCGAGGTCGTGCTGCCACTGCTGGATCGCGGCAAAACTGGCGCCGCTGTCGGTCAGGGCCGCTTCAACCGCTGCGTCGTCATGGGGGTTTTCAGTGCCGTCTTCGTAGTCGGTCAGGTCGAAGCCGGTTTTGTAGCGGAAACCTTCGGTCGTCTGCACCAGGCGAAACGCCGGGGCCAGGGCCTTTTCAAACGCGCGGCTGCGCAACAGCAGTTCACCACGATCCACACCGTGCAACCACACCCACAGTGCTTGCTGTGTCGACGGGTTATGCGCGCCCGGCCCACTGACGGTGGAGAATGTGCGCAGGCCTTCAATCCGTGCGCCCAGCGCGTTTACCAGCAGATCGCCAAAACCGACCACTGCCGCCGAATCGGCCAACTGCACCAACGCATCCAGCGCTGCGGGAACGGCGGCCAGGGAATCCACGGCAAAAAACAGATGGCGTGCCTGCAACGGCACCGGTGCGGCAAGAATGCCCGGCTGGTACTGACTCATGTGAACGCCTTCAAGAAAGTCGCCAAGTTTACCCGGCCAGCGCGGGCTTGTGCTCAAGGTTTTCCAGGTCACCGGGCTGCTCTGATGCGGCTGGCCCTTGCCACGCCGCCCTTGGATGGGTGACTCTCTAGTCATGTTTTGCAACTATTCCAGGGGTAGCGACATGACAACCAGCAACCTGCTCGCCCAGCTGTTTCCCACCTGCGCCGCCGACATTCCCGAACAATTGCGCCTGGCAGCGCCCATCGAACAGCGCGATTACCTGGTCGACGGCCAGTTGCAGGTATGGAACGGCCCGTTAGCCAAGGTGCAGAGCCCGGTGCAACTGGGCGACGAACGTGTGCATATCGGCAGCACGCCGCTGCTGGATGCCGCCACCGCCCTGACCGCCCTCGACGCCGCCGTGCGCGCCTATGACCGGGGCCAGGGCGAATGGCCGACGATGCGCGTGGCCGACCGCATCCAGCATGTCGAAGCGTTCTTGCGACGCATGCGTGAACAACGCGACGCGGTGGTGAAGCTGCTGATGTGGGAAATCGGCAAGAACCTCAAGGACTCGCAGAAAGAGTTCGACCGTACCTGCGACTACATCACCGACACCATCAATGCCCTCAAGGAACTCGACCGTCGCTCCAGCCGTTTCGAGCTGGAACAGGACACCCTCGGCCAAATCCGCCGCGTCCCGCTGGGCGTGGCCTTGTGCATGGGCCCTTATAACTATCCGCTGAACGAAACGTTCACCACGCTGATCCCGGCGCTGATCATGGGCAATACCGTGGTGTTCAAGCCGGCCAAGCTCGGCGTGCTGCTGATCCGCCCGCTGCTGGAGGCGTTCCGCGACAGTTTCCCGGCAGGAGTGATCAACGTGATCTACGGCAGCGGCCGTGAAACCGTCAGCGCGCTGATGGCCAGCGGAAGGATCGATATCTTCGCGTTTATCGGCACCAACAAGGCCGCCAGCGACTTGAAGAAATTGCACCCCAAGCCGCACCGCCTGCGCGCGGCGTTGGGCCTGGATGCGAAAAACCCCGGCATCGTGCTGCCTGAGGTGGACTTGGACAATGCCGTCAGCGAAGCCGTTACTGGTTCCCTATCGTTCAACGGCCAGCGCTGCACCGCGTTGAAAATCCTGTTCGTGCATGAAGACGTCGTCGGCAGCTTTATCGACAAATTCAACCAGAAGCTGGCCACGCTCAAGCCCGGCATGCCGTGGGAGGACGGCGTGGCGCTGACGCCATTGCCAGAAGTGGGCAAGGTGGATTACCTCAACAGCCTGGTGGCCGATGCCGCGCAACACGGTGCCAATGTGGTGAATGAGCATGGCGGTGAGAGTCGCGGTTCGTTCTTCTACCCGGCCGTGCTTTACCCGGTGAACCCGCAGATGCGCGTGTACCACGAAGAACAGTTCGGCCCAGTGGTGCCGATCGTGCCTTACCGTGATGTAGAGAAGGTGATCGACTACGTGCTGGACTCTGATTTCGGTCAACAACTGAGCATCTTCGGTACGAATGCCGCGGAAGTTGGGCGCCTGGTGGATACCTTTGCCAACCAGGTCGGCCGTATCAACATCAACGCCCAGTGCCAGCGCGGCCCGGACACTTTCCCTTTCAACGGGCGCAAGAACTCGGCCGAGGGCACGTTGTCGGTACATGACGCATTGCGCGTGTTCTCAATCCGCACCTTGGTGGCGACCAAATTCCAGGAGAGCAACAAGGCGCTGGTCAGCGATATATTGCGCAACCGTGATTCGAGTTTCTTGACCACTGATTACATTTTCTAACAACGCCACATTTGACCGCATACATTCATACCGTAGAGGCCAATTTTAGAACGATGAACCTGCCCTTCTTCGCCCGGCGCCTGTTGCGCCCCTTGCTCGACCCGTACCGCCGCTATCGCCATGCCAAGCTGATCCACGCCGTGCGCGTGTCCATCGGCTTGCTGGCGACGATTATGCTGACCACTGGCCTCAACCTGCCCCATGGTGAGTGGGCCTCGGTGACCATGCTGGTGGTGATCGGCGGCTTGCAGCACCACGGCAATATCGGCAAGAAAGCCGTGGAGCGTGCCTATGGCACCTTGATCGGCGCCAGTGTCGGCCTGTTGCTGGTGGTGCAGGAGGCATACGTCGGCCAGCCGCTGTTGACCTATCTGCTGATGTCGGTGGTGTGCGGCTTCTTTTCCTACCACGCCATCGGCAAGGGCGGCTACACCGCGTTGCTCTCGGCGATCACTGTGTTTATCGTCGCGGGTCACGGCGACAACCCGCTGTCGGACGGGCTATGGCGCACCGTGGATATCCTGATCGGCATCGCCCTCGCCCTGGCCTTTTCCTTCGCCCTGCCGCTGTATGCCGTGTACTCCTGGCGCTACAACATGGCCAGTGCGTTGCGCGATTGCGCCGAGATCTACAGCCGGATCATCAATGGCGAGTCGGTCACCGATGATAAACACCTGAAGCTGCTCAATCGTCTGAATGCCGCGATGTTGCAGTTGCGCTCGTTAATGCCGTCGGTGTCCAAGGAGGTACGCATCTCCATGACTGAACTGGACGCGATACAGCGGCATTTACGGATGTGCATCAGCACCCTGGAGATTCTCGGCAATACCCGGCCTGACCCTCGCGACGAACCGGCGATGGCGCGGATGCAGGTGATATTGAAGGCCGAGCATCGGCAAATTCGCGTGCAACTGGTGGGCATGGCACGGGCGTTGAAATCTGGCCTAACGGAGCGGTTGGAGCGGCCGAGTCACGCCAGCGTTGAGCCTGGGTTGGACGTGCCGGTCTATAGCGCATTGGATGGCTACCGGCTGCTGACCTTGCAACTGGCGCAGAACATCGGTGCGATGCGCCAGAGGCTGGCCAAGAGTGCCGGGCGCTGGAAAATCTGAATTCGCTGGGAGAAAAAGAAATTCCCCATGCGTCTACAGATTTTAAGGTTTTCACACTTTACCTTACAAAGTTTTCACGTTTTATTCACATCCCGGAACGTAGTGTGAAGCCTCATCCGTTACAAACGTTGCATATCAAGCCCGCCGCCCCAGCGGGCTTTTTTTTGCCTGGAATTCGAGCTAGCGCGCCGCCTTGTTCGCTGGCGCTATCGACTGCTCACGAATGGCCCGCTGGGTATCCAGCACCTTGGCCAAGGCATGTTCCGCTTCCGGACTTTGCTGTGGCACGCGGATCGCCGCCGACACCAGGGTGATCAACTTGGCCATCACCTCGGCATCCGTTGCCGGACGGCCCAGGCTCATGGAGTTCATCAGCAGGCGCAGCTCGGTCCCGGCCATCACGCCGGAAATCGCCTTGAGGGCAAATTGCAGGCGCACCCCAAGTTCATTGCGCGGCAGATCCGGCAAGGCCAGGGCGAAAGCTTCGAAGAAACGCTGGAACACCGGCTGGTAATGCACCTTGAGGTATTCCTGGATAAACGGCGACGTGTCGCTGTAGACCCGACCCAGGAACCGGATAAACGAACGCCCTTCCCCACTCGCGCTGGCTGGATCGCTGCGTTCCAGGCCCATGGCGGGGGCAAATAGCACGCCAAGCAAGGTGTCGCAATCAAGTGGGCCATCGGACTCGGCTTCGCAGCGTGCCAACAGTTCCAGGCGCTGCTCGTTGAGCGGTTCCAGGCGCTGCATCAGCAAAGTTTTCATCAGGGAGTCCTTGTCCCCGAAGTGGTAGTTCACCGCCGCCAGGTTGACCTGGGCACGCTCGGTAATCTGCCGCAACAAAACTGCGTCGTATCCATACTTGATGAAGAGAGCCTCTGTCGCATCCAGCAATCGAGTCTTGGTAATGTTCGGAGCGCTGACTTTCTTCGCGACCATAGAGATTCCACGCGGAAAAATTGTTTAAAAATATAATTTGATTTTTTATACCGGGGCCGCCGTTCGAAAGCAAGTATTGACACAGCACCCGAGGATCGAAAGCCTTGGCCGATGGGCTCGCCAAGGCACGTCGACGGGGTTTTGAGCAACCTGCGCGCGCCCTGGAAGTGGCATTTTGCCAAGGTAAAACCGCTCTATATCCATGGCTGGCGAAGCGGCTGGAACGCGGTTAGTATTCAAACAATATTTTAAAAACAAGAAACAAAACCCATCTGTGACGTGCACCCAAAATTCCTCCTTAACTTGTTACAAGGCTTTACAAAAGGAGGTGGCGGCCGCGGCGAGACTGAAGGCGTATTCATGACAGATACCCCCGCGCACCCAGGCTTGATCTCCCTGCAAGGCATCGGCAAAAGCTATCAACTGGCCGGGCAACACCTGTGCATTCTCAATGATGTATGCCTGACCATCGACAGCGGCGACAGCTGCGGCATCCTGGGGGCGTCCGGCTCCGGCAAAAGTACCTTGCTCAATATCCTCGGCCTGCTGGACCTGCCCAACTGTGGTCAGTACCACTTCGCCGGCCACGATATCTTCAACGCCACCCCCGACCAGTTGGCGGCCATCCGCAATCAGCAGATCGGTTTCGTGTTCCAGAGTTTCAACCTGCTGCCACGCCTCAGCGCCCTGGACAATGTCGCCCTGCCCTTGAGTTATCGCGGCGTATCGCGCCATGAGTCAGTGGAGCAAGCGCTGCGCATGCTCGAGCAAGTCGGCCTGGCCGACCGTGCCCACCACCGCCCCGCCGACCTTTCCGGCGGCCAGCGCCAACGGGTCGCGATTGCCCGGGCCCTGGTCGGCAAACCCTCGGTGATACTGGCCGACGAACCCACCGGCAACCTCGACAGCACCACCGCCCAGGACATCATGGACCTGCTGCTGGCGTTGAACCGCGAGCAACAGGTCACGCTGATCATCGTCACTCACGACCCGCACATCGCCGAGCGCCTGGAACGCAAGATCCTGGTGCGCAATGGCGTGGTGCAAGAGGCCGGCTGCGTATGACCCAGCAGGGAGAGAGCAGCCTGCGGGTCGAACAAAGCCTCAGCCAACTGCTGCACGAAGCGTTTGTCAGCCTGCGCACCTTAGGCAAGCGTTCGATCCTGGCCCTGCTGGGTATCGTGATCGGCAGCTCGTCGGTGGTGGCGCTGATTAATATCGGCCATAACGCGGCGGTGGATGCCGCGATGATCTTCAAGGACATGGGCACCGACACCCTGATCGCCCAGTTCCCACCTAAAGGCGGCAGCAGCTCACCGATGCCCGCCCGCCTCGACCTGGACGCCGTGCGCCAGGCGGTGCCAGGCATCGCGCACATTGGCGCCCTCACATTGTTCAGCGGGCCCATCGTATTCCATGGCCGCACCGTCAACACCAACTTCGTCGGCAGCACACCGGATATCAAGGACGCGATGCGCCTGGCACTGCAACAGGGACGTTTCCTGTCGAGCTTTGATGCCAACGAAACCTACGGCGTGATCGGCGCGCAGGTGGCCGAGGCCCTGGGCGTGCCGGGAGATCCGCTGCAACTGGGCGATCGTGTGCGCATCAACGATTACCTGTTCCTGATTGTGGGCATCCTGCAAGGCCAGCCGCGGGCAATGCTAATGCCGGTGCAGGCCAACGAATCACTGTTCATCCCCGCCGAAGGCATGCGCCGCATCTACGCAACGCCGCAGATCAGCAACGTGATCATCCGCGCCACGCAAGGCCAGGACATGGAGCGCGTTGCCAGGAACACCGCCGCCGCCCTGAAACCGCAACTTCCCGACCACGATGTGGACATCCAGGTGCCCCAGCAAATGATCGACGGCATGACCCGGCAAAGCCGCACCTTCGCCTATCTGCTGCTGGCCCTGGGGGCGATTTCCCTGGTGGGCGGTGGCGTGGGGGTGATGAACGTGATGTTGATGAACGTCTCGGAGCGGCGTCGCGAAATCGGCATTCGCATGGCTCTCGGCGCGCGCCAGCGGGACATCCGCAACCTGTTCCTGCTCGAAGCCATCACGCTCACGGCGGTGGGTGCCTTGTGCGGCGCGGTGTTGGGCATGACCGCCGCGTGGCTGTATGCCTGGCTGTCGGGCTGGGAATTTGCACTCGCTGTCGCGGCCTTGCCGCTGGGGGTGGGCAGCACGTTGCTGGTGGGGTTGTTCTTCGGCATCTACCCGGCAATCTCGGCCTCACGGTTGCAACCGGTGGAGGCCCTGCGCGATGAATAAATGGCTCTGGCTGCTCGCATTGGTCAGCCTGCCTGGCGTGGCCGCCGACGTGGTGATCAAACCGTCGGCGCCGAGCACCACGCGCAGCGGTTACGATCGGGGCGTCTCGCTGAATGCCCAGGCCACCACCATGACCCTGGGCGACGCAGTCTACCTGGGCCTGCGCAACAACCCGGCAATTCGCAGCGCCTACCTGCAACGGGTAGCGCAGAAGTTCGACCTGCGCGTAGCCGAAGATGTGTTCAACCCCAAGCTCACCCTCAACAGCTACTACCGTAATACCCGCGGCTCAGCCGACAACGCGCGCAATGCCAGCGTGGCGCCGGCCACCAGCCTGCTCGGCGAATACGGCACGCGCCTGAGCATGGCCTGGACCCAGCAACTGAGCAACGCCGACCGCGCCGGCCGCTATCGCAGCGACGGTCTCGACCTCGCGATCATCCAGCCACTGCTGCGCGGCGCCGGCTGGGACGCCACCACCGCACCGCTGCGCCTGTCGCGCCTGTCGGAACAGGCCAACCGCTTGAACCTCAAGGCCACCGTGGCGCAGACCATCAGCCAGATCATCGCGACCTACCGCGAGCTGCTGCGCGCCCAGGAGCAACTGAGCATCGTGCAGGACGCCCTCAAGCGCTCTGACACCTTGCTGCAAGTCAACAAGGCGCTGATCAGTGCCGGGCGCATGGCCGAATTTGAAATCGTGCAGACCGAAGCCGACATCGCCACCCAGCAACTGGGCGTGGAAGAGGCGCAGAACCAACTGGACACCAGCCGTCTCTCCCTACTGCGCCTGCTGGCCCTGGACCTGTCCACGCCGGTCCGCGCCACCGAAGCCCTGGAGGCCCGGCCGATGCAAATCGACAAGCGCCAGGCCTTCAACCTGGCGCAGACCCAGCAGCCGGAATACCTCGCGGCCCTGCTCGGCAGCCAGCAGGCTGACCTCAACCTGGTGATCGCCAAGGACTCCGGGCGCTGGCAGGTGGACCTGGTAGCCGGCGCGAATCAGGTGCGCGACGCCTACAATAACGATGCCGGCAGCAGCAATAATCGCACGTGGGACAGCTACGCCGGGGTGCAGGTGCAAATCCCCATCGGCGATATCAGCACGCGCCAGGCCGAAGTCCGCGCACGGGTAAACGTGGAGGACCAGCAGATCCGCATCACCGGCGCGCGCCAGGAACTGGAGCGCAGCGTCAACGATGTAGTGCGCGACCTCGGCACCCGCTGGCGCCAATATGAAATCTCCCAGCGCGCCGTGGAATTGTCGCGGCGCAAGATCGAGATCGAACGGGAAAAACTCAGCGCCGGGCGCTCCACCAACTTCCAGGTGCTGAGTTTCGAGACCGACCTGCGCAACGCCGAAAACGCGCAACTCAATGCGCTGATCGCTTATTTGAACGCCCAGACCCAGCTCGACTTGACGCTGGGCATGACGCTGGAAAGTTGGGAAATCGCCCTCAATGACTACTAATCAGAAACGCCTGCTGGGCGCCGTATTGATCGTACTGCTGGGGGGCGCGGGCATGGCCTTGCGCAGCCCTGCGTCCGCGCCGGCCAGCACCAGCGAGCAGTGGCTGGCCGTCAAGCCCGACGCGCTGGTGCACCAGATCGGCCTGGTGGGCAAAATCGAGCCCGACACCACCATCACCCTTACCGCGCCTTTCGATGGCAATGTGCAAGCCAATCTGGTGGAGCAAGGCCAGCGGGTCGAGGCCGGCCAAGTGCTGTTGCGCATGGACCCGACGACCCTGGAGGTGCAACTGCGCGACGCCCTCTCCGCCCAACTCAAGGCCCGGCGCACCGTGCAAGAGATGCAGGACTGGGACAACGGCCCCACCGTCAGCCGTGCACGCCGCAGCCTGCGCACCACCGAAATGACCGCCAGTAACACCCAGCGCAAACTCACCGAAAGTGAAAACCTGTTCCAGCGCGGCATCATCCCGCGCAATGAGTTGGACGACCTCAAGCAACAGACCCAGCAGCAACAACTGGACCTCGCCTCCGCACGCAGCGAACTGCAACAGGCGATCGACCAGGGCAAGGGCGAATACCGCCAGATCGCCGATATGGAACTGACCAACGCCACGGTGAAATACGACGCGCTGCACCAACTGCTCGAAGGCAAAGAGGTCAAGGCACCGTTCTCCGGCATCGTGGTGCCACCGCCGGGCAATAGCGCCTCCTCCCAAGGCGGCGGCAACAACAATGCCCCGGTGCAGGCTGGCAGTAAGGTCAGCCAGGGTGAGGTGTTGTTTGGCCTGGCAAATATCGAGCGGCTGAAAATCGTTGCCAAGGTGTCAGAGCTGGACATCAACCAGTTGCACCAGGGCCAGGCGGTGGAAGTGCTGGGGGATGGTTTTGAGGGGGAGCGACTGACAGGGTCGGTAAGCGTGGTGAGCGGTTTGGCGATTGCCACCGACAGCCAGGGCAGCGCGCAGTTTCCGGTGACCTTGTCGATCCCCAGGCTCACGCCGCAACAGTTGCAACGGGTGCGGCTGGGGATGAGTGCGCGGTTGACCATCGTGACCTACAACAATGCGCAGGCGATTGTGGTGCCGAGCCAGGCGATAGGGCCGGACATGACGGTTGAATACCGGGCGGCGATGGATAAGCCGGTGGAGCGGGTGACGGTGACGACTGGGCAGTCGACGGCGCAAGGGGTTGAGGTGTTTGGCCTCAAACCTGGACTTGTGAAAGTCTCAAGATAAATGAAGATCTAAATGCGGGAGCGGCCTTGCCCGCTCCCACATTTAGATTTTTGTCAGCTTTAAGGCAAGTGCCTTGGCTTGCATCGCCACATCCGTTACCGCCGTACTTTCCCACCACATTCCCCGCAACGGCGGCCCCATGGCAAACAACCGCGCGCTGACCTGCCCCTGAGCATCCACCACCGCCCCCGAAGCATCCGCCGTGATCCCCAACGCCAACGGCCCTGGCTGAATCAACCCACGCTTGAGCAACTGCTGCGGCAACGGCCGGGCCACGCGGCGCCAGTCGTATTCGATGCCGCTGGAGTTGATCAACGCCGCCCCTGAAACCTGAGTGACCGCTTGCTCGCCGCGGTAACGCAAACGGATGGTCACCCCTTCAACCGAAGGTTCCAGCCCTTTGTAAGACGCCGCCCGAATCCGCAACCGCCCCTCTTCCTGCAACCGTGCCACCCGTTGCGCGCTCAACGGCGGCGAGCGGTGATGATGGCTTTCCCACCACGGCCTTACATGACGTACGAACTGACGTTTTTCACGCTCGCTGGCCTGGCTCCACAGGCGACCGATGTGCGCGCGCACCGTGTCCAGCGGCGCTTGCCAATCGATGCCCTGCGCTTGCGCAATCCGGCATTGGCGACGCACCTCACGCAGCAATTGCCAAGGAGTGCGCAGGCTGTAGTCTTCGCCGAGAAAATCCACCCAGCTCGGCGGTTGTCGGCGCACATGGGGTAGCAGGCCGTGACGCGAGAAAACTTCGATCGGCCCACAATGCCCGGCCTGTTCCAGGGACACCACGGCGTCGACCATGGTCAACCCGGAACCGATGATCAGCACCGGCGCTTGCGGGTCAATCAAGGTCATCGCCTGCACGTCCCAAGGATCGACCGCCGCCGCGTTCAAGCCGCTGGACTTGGTCTGCGGTGTACGCGCCGCCGGGAACATGCCGGTGGCCAACACCGCAAAGCTGCCGCGCAGTTGCTGCCCGTTATCGAGGGTGAGCAGCGTCGAGGCTTCATCCACTTGCAGGTCGACCCCTTCACCGCGCACATGCTCGACGCTGGAAGCGGACTGCGCCTTGGCTTCGGCCAAGCGTTGCTGGGCATACAGACCAAACATCCCGCGCGGTGGAAACAGCTCGCTGATCGGCACAGCCTGCTGGCCTGACTCGGGCCACCCGCCCGCGCCGATGTAGTCAGTGAGCCATTGGGTCAGGTCGTCGGCATTGTCCGGGTCAACGCTCATACGCGCCGCGTTGCCGTTCAGGGTGTGGCCCAGCTCGACGGCGCTGTAGGCTTCGCCGCGGCCGAGTTCAGCGCGCGGCTCGATCACCAGAATCTGCCTCTTGCCCGGCAAGCGCAGCAGTTGCACGGCCAGCATCGTGCCGCTCAGGCCGCCGCCGATGATCAGCACATCAGCGTTGCGGATGGATTCAGTCATGCGGAGTCGCCCTTACTGTTTGCCCAGATAAATATCATGCAGGTCGCCCCGCGCCAGCAGTTCAGCGGCGCTGCCACTCAGGGCTACACGCCCAGTATCCAGCACGTAGCCGTGGGACGCATAGTTCAGTGCGACGTTGGTGTTCTGTTCGGCGATCAAAAAGCTCACCTGCTGCTCACGGTTGAGTTGCGCGATGCTCTCGAAAATCTCCTGCACGATCATAGGCGCCAAACCCATGGACGGTTCGTCGAGCAGTACCAAAGTAGGACGCGTCATCAGCGCCCGGCCGATGGCGACCATCTGTTGCTCGCCGCCCGGCGTCAGCCCGGTGCAGGTGAGTGTCGGCACGCTCCATCACTCCTGGCGGCAGGACTTTGCCGAAGTAATCCTCGGTCGCGGTTTGCAGCACGATGTCCACTACGCCCAAGTGGTTCTGCGGGATCTGGCCCAGTGAAGGGTCCGCGGCGGAAATCAGTTTGATCACCTCGTCCACGGTCACATAGGACACCTCGGCGCGGCCAGGCGCCTGGCAACCTCGATGGCTTCCGCGTCCGAGCGGATGATATGGGCAGGGTGTTGAGGGTGGGCAGACAAGGGCCGACTCCAGGCTCCGTTGGGATGCTGGAGTGATTGCAGGGGTCGTGCCTGAATTTAATCGCCAATAAAATCAGCGACTTGCTGTTAAATCAGCGCGGTAGAGCGCGTTTCAAACCAGCAAAGTGTGCAGCTACTGTTGCCTGGCGGACAGTTAGATCACCACGTTGCGGATGAAGCGCACCGCGACGTCACCCTCGTTGCGATAGGCGTGGGGCTGGTGGCTGGCAAACATGAAGAATTCGCCGGCATGGAGGGTGTTTTCAACGTCCCCCACCACCAGGGTCAGGCTGCCCTCGAAAACAAACAGCTGCTCGCTCCAGCCTTCCAGATCCGGGTCTGGGCAGTAGCGGTCACCGGGTTCGAGGCGCCACTCCCATAGCTCCACTTCACGCCGCGCGGTCGCTTTGGCCAGCAGCACCGCCTTGCTGCCAGTAATTTCACCGGCCCAAGCCAGCTCATTGATGCGGCTGTGGTCACGCACATCCGGCGCCTGGATCAGGTCGCTGAACGCCACCTCCAACGCTTCGGCCACGCGGTCGAGGGTAGACAGGCTGACATTCTTCTCGCCCGCCTCAATCGCCACCAGCATGCGCCGGCTGACGCCGGACTTTTCCGAGAGCGCGGTCTGGCTGAGGTCGGCGGCATGGCGCAGGCGACGAACATTCTGGCTGACGTGCTGCAGGACCGAGGCCCGTTGCGGATTTTCTTTGTGCACTATATTGCTCAATGGGTGGGTGTGCGCAGTATACTGCCCAGCGTGCGGCGCATTGTGCGGTCCGTGCCTTTCCCTTGCAAGACCGAGCCGCCATGACCACCCCGAACTCCCCTTCGCGTTTCAACCGTTTCAGCAAAGCCGAATGCATCCTGGTGGTGATCACCATGATATGGGGCGGCACCTTTTTGCTGGTGCAGCACGCGATGACCGTCAGCGGGCCAATGTTTTTCGTCGGCCTGCGTTTTGCTGCTGCGGCCATTGTGGTTGGCTGCTTTTCCTTGCGCACCCTGCGTGACTTGACCTTGTTCGAATTGAAGGCCGGTGTGTTTATCGGTGTAGCGATCATGTTTGGCTACGGCCTGCAGACCATCGGTTTGCAGACCATCCTGAGCAGCCAGTCGGCGTTTATCACCGCGCTCTATGTGCCATTCGTGCCACTGCTGCAATGGCTGGTGCTGGGCCGTCGTCCGGGGTTGATGCCGAGCATTGGCATCATGCTGGCGTTTGCCGGCTTGATGCTGCTAACGGGGCCGGCGGGGGCGTCGTTGAATTTCAGTCCCGGTGAAATCGCTACGCTGATCGGCGCCATCGCCATTGCGGCGGAAATCATCCTGATCAGTGCATTCGCGGGGCAAGTGGATGTGCGCCGGGTGACGGTTGTGCAACTGGCCACCGCTTCGCTGTTGTCGTTCCTGATGGTGGTGCCGATGGGTGAAGCGCTGCCGGGGTTTTCGTGGTTGCTACTGTTCAGCGCGGTGGGCCTGGGCTTGACCAGTGCGGTGATCCAGGTCGCGATGAACTGGGCGCAGCAGAGTGTTTCGCCGACGCGGGCGACGTTGATTTATGCCGGTGAGCCGGTGTGGGCGGGCGTGGTGGGGCGGATTGCCGGCGAACGCTTCCCGCCGATTGCGATGCTGGGAGCGGTGTTGATTGTGGCGGCGGTGATTGTAAGTGAGATGAAGAGGAGCAACTCGAAAGCTGTTGAGGCTAAGGCCGATGTTGAGCCGGAAAGTCAGGGTTGATGCTATGCGCTGCAAGCGGCAAGACGCTCGGGCCCGGCTATCCCCTTGAAGACTGCCACTTGTAGCTGCCTTCGACTGCTTCTGTAGGATCCTTACACATCTTGCCGTTTGGTGATCGCGAAAGCGGCACGTATGATGCATCCCAAACTCCCGCAGATTAGAAGCCTATGTCCCTGATAGTTCTACTGCTTCTGCCTTTTATTGGCAGCTGTCTGGCGGCCTTGCTGCCGCACAATGCACGTAACACCGAATCCCTGCTGGCAGGCCTTGTGGCGCTGGTTGGCACCCTTCAAGTCGCCCTGCTCTACCCCCAGATCGCCCACGGTGGCGTGATCCGCGAGGAATTCATGTGGTTACCCAGCCTTGGGCTTAACTTCGTGCTGCGCATGGATGGGTTTGCCTGGCTGTTCTCAATGCTGGTGCTCGGCATCGGTTCGCTGGTTTCGCTGTATGCGCGTTACTACATGTCGCCGGACGATCCGGTGCCGCGCTTTTTCGCGTTTTTCCTGGCATTCATGGGCGCCATGCTCGGGCTGGTGATTTCCGGCAACCTGATCCAAATCGTGTTTTTCTGGGAACTGACCAGCCTGTTCTCGTTCCTGCTGATCGGCTATTGGCACCACCGCGCCGATGCCAGGCGCGGCGCTTATATGGCGCTGATGGTCACCGGTGCCGGCGGCTTGTGCCTGCTGGCGGGCGTGATATTGCTGGGGCATATTGTCGGCAGCTATGACCTGGACCTGGTATTGGCGGCGGGCGATCAGATTCGCGCGCATTCGCTGTACCCGGCCATGCTGGTCTTGGTGTTGATCGGTGCCCTGAGCAAAAGCGCGCAGTTCCCGTTCCACTTCTGGCTACCCCACGCGATGGCAGCCCCAACGCCGGTGTCGGCGTATCTGCATTCGGCGACAATGGTGAAAGCCGGCGTGTTCCTGCTGGCCCGCTTGTGGCCGTCGCTGTCCGGCAGCGAAGAATGGTTCTATATCGTCGGCGGTGCCGGCGCCCTCACCCTCCTCATCGGCGCTTACTGCGCCATGTTCCAGAATGACCTCAAGGGCCTGCTGGCCTACTCCACCATCAGCCACCTCGGGCTGATCACCTTATTGCTGGGCCTTAACAGCCCGCTGGCCGCCGTTGCCGCGGTGTTCCATATTCTCAATCACGCGACCTTCAAGGCGTCGCTGTTCATGGCGGCGGGCATCATCGACCACGAAAGCGGCACGCGGGATATCCGCAGGCTCAGCGGCCTGGTGCGGCTGATCCCGTTTACCGCGACCCTGGCAATGGTCGCCAGTGCATCCATGGCCGGCGTGCCGTTGCTCAATGGTTTCCTGTCCAAAGAAATGTTCTTCGCCGAAACCGTATTCGTGTCATCGACCGCCTGGGTGGAAATCGCCCTGCCGATGATCGCGACTATCGCCGGCACCTTCAGCGTGGCCTATGCGCTGCGCTTCACGGTCGATGTGTTCTTCGGCCCGCCCGCAACTGACCTACCCCACACGCCCCACGAACCGCCGCGCTGGATGCGCGCGCCGGTTGAGTTGCTGGTATTCACTTGCCTGTTGGTGGGGATTTTCCCGGCCCAGGTGGTCGGTTCGATCCTCGCAGCCGCCGCGCTGCCGGTTGTCGGCGGTGAGTTGCCCGAATACAGCCTGGCGATCTGGCACGGCTGGAATGCGCCGATGATCATGAGCCTGGTAGCCATGTCCGGCGGCGTGGTGCTGTACCTGCTGCTGCGCAAGCAACTCAAGCGTGGCCGCTTCAAGTACCCGCCGGTGATCAGCTACTTCAACGGCAAGCGCATGTTCGAGCGCTGCCTGGTGGTGATGATGCGCGGCGTGCGCAAGATCGAAAAACGCATCAGCACCAAGCGCCTGCAAACCCAGCTGTTTCTCCTGGTGCTGGTGGCGGTCATCGGCGGCATGATCCCAATGATCAACAGTGGCCTCAGTTGGGGCGACCGGCCGAGAATCCCGGGCTCCATCGTGTTTGTTACCCTCTGGCTACTGGCGATCGCCTGCGCCCTCGGTGCCGCCTGGCAAGCCAAGTATCACAGGCTGGCGGCCCTGACCATGGTCAGCGTGTGCGGCCTGATGACCTGCGTCACCTTTGTGTGGTTCTCGGCGCCGGACCTGGCGTTGACCCAACTGGTGGTCGAAGTGGTCACCACGGTGCTGATCCTGCTGGGGCTGCGCTGGTTGCCGCGGCGGATCGAAGAAGTGTCGCCACTGCCCAGCTCGCTGCGCAAGGCACGCATCCGTCGTCTGCGCGACTTCCTGTTGTCGACCGTGGTGGGTGGCGGCATGGCGCTGCTGTCCTACGCGATGCTGACCCGCCAGACGCCCAACGATATCTCCTCGTTCTACCTCAGCCGCGCACTGCCCGAAGGCGGCGGCAGCAATGTGGTGAACGTGATGCTAGTGGATTTCCGCGGCTTCGACACCCTCGGCGAAATCACCGTACTCGGCGCCGTGGCGCTGACGGTGTACGCCCTGTTGCGCCGCTTCCGCCCGTCGAAAGAAAGCATGCAACTGCCCGCACAACAGCGCCAACTGGCGCCGGACGTGGCCACCGACCTGGTCAACCCGCGCCAGGCCAGCGATACCGCCCTGGGCTTTATGATGGTGCCCGCGGTGCTGGTGCGCCTGCTGCTGCCGATTGCGCTGGTGGTGTCGTTCTACCTGTTTATGCGCGGCCACAATCAACCGGGCGGCGGGTTTGTCGCAGGCCTGGTGATGTCGGTGGCGTTTATCCTGCAATACATGGTGGCCGGCACCCAGTGGGTCGAGGCACAGATGAGCCTGCGGCCGATGCGCTGGATGGGCTTCGGGCTGTTCTCGGCGACCCTCACCGGGCTCGGCGCACTCTTTGCCGGGTACCCGTTCCTGACCACCCATACCTGGCATTTCAACTTGCCGCTGCTGGGCGATATCCACATCGCCAGCGCGCTGTTCTTCGACGTCGGCGTGTACGCCATGGTCGTCGGTTCGACGCTGCTGATGCTCACTGCCCTCGGTCACCAGTCGGTGCGAGCGCATAAACCGAGCAACCAGGCCAAAGTCGTTGCTGCAACAGAAGGAGCCGCCTGATGGAAGAAGTCATCGCAATTGCCATTGGAGTCCTGGCCGCCTCCGGCGTCTGGCTGATCCTGCGGCCACGGACGTTCCAGGTGGTGATGGGCCTGTGCCTGCTGTCGTATGGGGTCAACCTGTTCATCTTCAGCATGGGCAGCCTGTTTATCGGCAAGGAGCCGATCATCAAGGACGGCGTGCCGCAGGACCTGCTCAACTACACTGACCCGCTGCCCCAGGCGCTGGTGCTCACAGCGATCGTGATCAGCTTCGCCATGACCGCGCTGTTTCTGGTGGTGTTGCTGGCCTCGCGTGGCCTGACCGGTACTGACCATGTTGATGGCCGGGAGCCCAAGGAATGAATTGGGTCAACCAACTGATCGTTGCACCGATCCTGCTGCCATTGCTCACCGCCGCGCTGATGCTGATGCTGGGCGAAAAACGTCGCCCGCTGAAGGCGCAGATCAACTTGGTCTCGAGCATGCTTGGCCTGGGCGTGGCCATTGTGCTGCTGTATTGGACGCAAAAAGGCGGCCCCGGCTCGATCGGGGTGTACCTGCCGGGCAACTGGCAAGCGCCGTTTGGCATCGTGCTGGTGGTGGACCCGTTGTCAGCGCTGATGCTGGTGCTCACCGGGATCATCGGCGTGAGCGCGCTGCTGTTCGCGATGGCCCGCTGGGATCGTGCAGGCACCAGTTTCCATGCGCTGTTCCAGATCCAGATGATGGGCTTGTATGGCGCGTTTCTCACCGCGGACCTGTTCAATCTGTTCGTGTTTTTCGAGGTGCTGCTGGCGGCGTCCTATGGCTTGATGCTGCACGGTTCCGGCCGTGCGCGGGTGTCGTCGGGGCTGCATTACGTCGCGATCAACCTGCTGGCGTCGTCACTGTTCCTGATTGGCGCGGCGATGATCTATGGCGTGACCGGCACCCTGAATTTTGCTGACCTGGCGCTGAAAATCCCGCTGGTGCCGGAAGCCGATCGCGGCCTGCTGCATGCCGGTGCGGCGATCCTCGCCACCGCGTTCCTGGCCAAGGCCGGCATGTGGCCGCTGAACTTCTGGCTGGCCCCAGCCTATTCCTCGGCCAGTGCGCCGGTGGCGGCGATGTTTGCGATCATGACCAAGGTCGGCGTGTACACCGTGCTGCGCCTGTGGACCCTGCTGTTCTCCGGCCAGGCCGGTGCGTCGGCGCTGTTTGGCGGCGACTGGCTGGTGTATGGCGGCATGGCAACGATTATCTGCGCGGCGTTGGCCATGTTGGCGGCGCAGCGCCTGGAACGCATGGCCAGCCTGAGCATTCTAGTGTCAGCCGGGATTCTGCTGTCGGCGGTGGGCTTCGCCCAGCCGAGCCTGACCGCTGGGGCGCTGTTCTACCTGGTCAGCTCCACACTGGCGTTGAGCGCGTTGTTCTTGCTGGCTGAATTGATCGAGCGGTCACGTTCGGCCAACGATCTGCCGCTGGATGAGGAAATCGATGCGTTGCCCAAGGCCATGGAATCCCTGCATCCACGGCCCGGCGTCAACCTTGATGACGAACAGAAGGCTGTGGTTGGCCAGGTGATTCCGTGGACCATGGCGTTCCTCGGCTTGAGCTTTGTCGCCTGTGCGCTGTTGATTATCGGTATGCCGCCGCTGTCCGGGTTTATTGGCAAACTCAGTTTGTTGAGTGCGCTGGTCAATCCGCTGGGCTTGGGCAACGCGGTGGATGCGCCGATTCGTCCAGCTGCCTGGGGCTTGGTGGCGCTGTTGATCCTCTCGGGCCTGGCCTCGCTGATCGCCTTCGCCCGCCTCGGCATCCAGCGTTTCTGGACCCCGGAAGAGCGCCCTTCGCCGCTGCTGCGTCGCTACGAGTGCCTGCCGATCTTCTTCCTGCTCGGCTTGAGCATCCTGCTCACCTTCAAGGCCGAACCGCTGATGCGCTACACCCAGGCGACCGCCGAAAGCCTGAACAACCCGGAACACTATGTGATGGCGGTGATGGCGACGCGCCCGACTCCAAGCCCTGAAGCCAAGGCCGCAGCCGTGGAGGTGCAACCATGAAGCGCCTGTTCCCCGCCCCGTGGTTGTCCCTGGCGTTGTGGGTGTTGTGGCTGGTGCTGAACCTGTCGGTGAGCCCCGGCAACCTGTTGCTGGGCGCGCTGCTGGGCTTTCTCGCACCGCTGCTGATGGCGCCGCTGCGCCCGCTGCCGATCCGCATCCGCCGCCCCGGCTTGATCATTCGCCTGTTCTTCGTGGTGGGCCGTGACGTCATCGCCTCCAACCTGCAAGTGGCCTGGGGCGTGCTGGTGTGCGGCTCGCGCCCGCCGCGCTCGCGCTTTATCAAGATCCCCCTGGACCTGCGCGACGCCAATGGCCTGGCCGTCTTGTCGATGATCACCAGCGTCACGCCCGGTACCGTCTGGTCGGAACTGGCGCTGGACCGCAGTATTTTGCTGATCCACGTGTTCGACCTGAATGACGAAGCGCACTTTATCCAGCACTTCAAACACGCCTACGAACGGCCCCTGATGGAGATCTTCGAATGAGCGACCTGCTCTCCAATGCGATCCTGTTCAGCCTGTTCCTGTTTTCCCTGGCAATGGTGCTGACGCTGTTACGCCTGTTCAAAGGCCCGTCGGCCCAGGACCGGGTCCTGGCGCTGGACTATTTGTACATCCTGGCGATGCTGATGATGCTGGTGCTGGGCATTCGGTATGCGAGTGACACTTACTTTGAAGCGGCGCTGCTGATTGCGCTGTTTGGCTTCGTGGGCTCGTTTGCCCTGGCGAAATTCCTGCTGCGTGGGGAGGTGATTGAATGATGCCGTTATGGGTGGAAGTGATCGTGGCGGTGCTGCTGGTATTGAGCAGTGTGTTTGCGTTGATTGGCGCGATTGGCTTGCTGCGGATGAAGGACTTTTTTCAGCGCATGCACCCGCCGGCATTGGCCTCGACCTTGGGCGCATGGTGCGTGGCGCTGGCGTCGATCATCTACTTTTCGGTGCTCAAGTCCGGGCCGGTGTTGCACGGGTGGTTGATACCGATTCTGTTGGCAATCACGATGCCGGTGACCACGTTGTTGCTGGCCCGCACCGCGTTGTTTCGCAAGCGCATGGCCGGTGATGACGTCCCCGCCGAGGTCAGCAGCCGCCGCTAAGCTTTTAAGCGTGCACGGTCAAACATGTGGGAGCGGGCTTGCTCGCGAATGCAGTCTGTCAGTTGATGATAGTAGTGACTGATAAACCGCATTCGCGAGTAAGCCCGCTCCCACACTGGATCGAGTGAGCCGCTAAAACGGTGTCCAAAAAAAGCCCCGAACCAGTCGGGGCGTTTTTCATTCAGCGTTTACCGATCAAGCCTGATCAGCCAAGCGCCACGTCGTTCCGCCCTTGCCGTCTTCCAACACCACACCCATCGCGGTCAGTTGGTCACGAATCCGGTCGGACTCCGCCCAGTCTTTATTAGCCCGAGCAGCCAAGCGCGCCTGAATCAGCGCATCAACTTCAGCCGCATCCACACGCCCTTCGGCGCCAGCTTGCAGGAAGTCATCGGCTTCCATCTGCAACACACCCAGCACGCTCGCCAGTTCTTTCAAACGAGCGGCAAGGCCCGCCGCCGCATCGAGATCACTCTCGCGCAGGCGGTTGATCTCGCGCACCATCTCGAACAGTACCGCGCAGGCTTCCGGTGTGCCGAAGTCGTCGTTCATGACCTCGGTAAACCGTGCCACGAACGCTTCGCCGCCGGCAGGCGCCACGGATGGCATGCCTTTCAACGCATGGTAGAAGCGCTCCAGGGCGCCTTTGGCGTCCTTGAGGTTGTCTTCCGAGTAGTTGATGGCGCTGCGGTAATGGCTCGACACCAGCAGGTAACGCACGACTTCCGGAGGGTATTTTTCCAGCACGTCGCGAATGGTGAAGAAGTTGTTCAAGGACTTGGACATCTTCTCGCCATTGATGCGGATCATGCCGCAGTGCATCCAGGCGTTGGCGTAGGTTTTGCCAGTAGCAGCTTCGCTTTGGGCGATTTCGTTTTCGTGGTGCGGGAACTCAAGGTCGCTGCCGCCGCCATGAATGTCGAAGGTCTCACCCAGGCAGCAGGTGGACATCACCGAGCATTCGATGTGCCAGCCCGGACGGCCCGCACCCCATGGCGATTCCCAGCTTGGCTCGCCCGGCTTGGTAGCTTTCCACAGCACGAAGTCGAGCGGATCTTGCTTGGCTTCATCGACTTCGATGCGTGCGCCGATGCGCAGGTCTTCGATTTTCTTGCGCGACAGCTTGCCGTAGCCCATGAACTTGGCGACGCGGTAGTACACGTCGCCATTGCCTGGGGCGTAGGCGTAACCCTTGTCGATCAGGGTCTGGATCATCGCATGCATGCCAGGGATGTGGTCCGTGGCGCGCGGCTCCATGTCCGGTTTGAGGATGTTGAGGCGCGCCTCATCCTCGTGCATGGCGGCGATCATGCGCTCGGTCAGCGCGTCGAACGACTCGCCGTTTTCATTGGCGCGGTTGATGATCTTATCGTCGATGTCGGTGATGTTGCGCACGTACGTCAAGTCATAGCCGCTGAAACGCAACCAGCGGGTCACCAGGTCGAAGGCAACCATGCTGCGGCCGTGGCCGATGTGGCAGTAGTCGTATACGGTCATGCCGCACACGTACATGCGCACCTTGTTGCCATCCAGCGGTTTGAAGACTTCTTTGGTCTTGCTGAGTGTGTTGTAGATCGTTAGCACGACAAATCCTTCTTTCTACGCAAAGCCGCCAAAGGCTTCACTGGCCCCACGAATCACGCAAGGTCACGGTACGGTTGAATACCGGCTGACCGGGTTTCGAGTCCTTGATATCCGCGCAGAAGTAACCTTCGCGCTCGAACTGGAAACGGTCTTCCGGCTGTGCGTCGGCCAACGAGGGCTCGGCACGACAGCCCGTGAGTACTTGCAGGGAGTCAGGGTTGATGTTGTCGAGGAAACTCGCGCTGTCTTCGGCCTTTTCAGGGTTCGGCGAGCGGAACAGACGATCGTACAGGCGCACTTCGCACTCGATGCTGGCAGCCGCCGGCACCCAGTGGACCACGCCCTTGACCTTGCGGCCTTCAGGGTTCTTGCCGAGGGTTTCCGGGTCGTACGAGCAACGCAGTTCGACGATGTTGCCATCGGTGTCCTTGATCGCTTCATCGGCACGGATCACGTAGCTGCCGCGCAGGCGCACTTCGCCGTTTGGCTCCAGGCGTTTGTAGCCTTTTGGCGGTTCTTCCATGAAGTCATCGCGGTCGATGTAGATTTCACGGGCGAACGGCAGCTTGCGCACGCCGAGTTCTTCTTTTTGCGGATGACGCGGCAGTTCGAGGTGCTCGACTTTGTCTTCCGGGTAGTTGGTGATCACAATTTTCAACGGACGCAGCACGCACATGGCGCGCGGGGCGTTCGCGTCGAGGTCCTGGCGGATGCTGAATTCGAGCATGCCGAAGTCAACCACGCCGTCGGAACGGTTGGTGCCGACCATGTCGCAAAAGTTGCGGATCGACGCAGGCGTGTAGCCACGACGGCGGAAGCCCGACAGCGTCGACATGCGCGGGTCATCCCAGCCATGCACGTGCTTTTCATCGACCAGTTGCTTGAGCTTGCGCTTGCTGGTGATGGTGTAGTTCAGGTTCAGGCGGCTGAATTCGTACTGACGCGGGTGCGCCGGTACCGGCAGGCTGTCGAGGAACCACTCATACAACGGGCGATGGCTTTCGAACTCCAGGGTGCAGATGGAGTGGGTGATGCCTTCAATGGCGTCGGACTGACCGTGGGTAAAGTCGTAGTTGGGGTAGATGCACCACTTGTCACCGGTCTGATGGTGATGGGCGTGGCGGATGCGGTACATGATCGGGTCGCGCAGGTTCATGTTCGGCGAGGCCATGTCGATCTTGGCACGCAGTACGCGGGCGCCGTCCGGGAACTCACCCGCGCGCATGCGGGCGAACAGGTCCAGGTTCTCTTCCACCGAACGGTCGCGGAACGGGCTGTTCTTGCCCGGTTCGGTCAGGGTGCCACGGTATTCCTTGGCTTGCTCCGGGGTCAGGTCGTCGACATAGGCCTTGCCGGCCTTGATCAGCTCGACCGCCCAGTCAAACAACTGGTCGAAATACTTGGACGCATAGCGCACTTCACCGGACCACTCGAAGCCCAGCCACTTGATGTCGCTTTCGATGGCGTCGATGTATTCCTGGTCTTCCTTGGCCGGGTTGGTATCGTCGAAACGCAGGTGCGTGACGCCGCCGAATTCCTGGGCCAGGCCGAAGTTCACACAGATCGACTTGGCGTGACCGATGTGCAGGTAGCCGTTGGGCTCTGGCGGGAAGCGGGTGACAATCTGCGTGTGCTTGCCCGAATCCAGGTCCGCCTGGATGATCGGGCGCAGGAAATTGACCGGGACGGCAGGTCCGGCCTTGGCATTCGAGGTAGGGTCGACAGTGGGCTTGCTCATAGGATCCTTGAACAGACAAGTACGTGGCCGGGCTAGGCCGACAAAACAAAGGCGATATCATAGCCGATGCTGTCAAGCACCTGACAGAGAAGCACTGAAAACGGCTGCATTTATTGCATAGGCGGTAAAAAACCACCTCGAAATTCCTGCAAGGCACGCTAAACTGCGCGTCTTGGCCGCAACTTCGCCATACCGGTCGTGGTGCCCAGGCACCCAAACCCACGAATTCCCTGAAAAGAGTAGTGAACATGACTCAAGTCAAACTGACCACCAACCACGGTGACATCGTCATCGAGCTGAACGCCGAAAAAGCGCCGATCACCGTCGCCAACTTCATCGAATACGTTAACGCCGGCCACTACGAAAACACTGTTTTCCACCGCGTCATCGGCAACTTCATGGTCCAGGGCGGCGGTTTCGAACCTGGCATGAAAGAAAAGAAAGACAAGCGCCCAAGCATCCAGAACGAAGCGGACAACGGCCTTTCCAACGACAAGTACACCGTCGCCATGGCCCGTACCATGGAGCCGCATTCGGCCTCCGCGCAGTTCTTCATCAACGTGGCAGACAACGCCTTCCTCAACCACAGCGGCAAGAACGTGCAGGGCTGGGGTTACGCGGTATTCGGTAAAGTGACCGAAGGCCAGGACGTCGTTGACAAGATCAAAGGCGTGCAAACCACCGGTAAAGCCGGCCACCAGGACGTTCCGGTAGAAGACGTTATCGTCGAGAAAGCCGAGATCGTTGGGTGATATTGCTGATTTCAGATTTGCATCTGATCGATACGCGCCCGGACATCACCCGGGCGTTTCTGGATCTGCTCCATGGCCGCGCCCGTGGCGCCCAGGCGTTGTACATTCTGGGGGACTTCTTTGAAGCCTGGATTGGCGACGACGGTATGACACCGTTCCAGCGTTCGATTTGCGCGGCTCTACGCGAACTGAGCGACAGCGGCACCCCGATTTTTATCATGCATGGCAACCGCGATTTCCTGATTGGCAAGGCGTTCTGCACAGCAGCCGGCGCCACCCTGCTCAAGGACCCGAGTGTCGTGCAGCTCCATGGCGAGCCTGTGCTGTTGATGCATGGCGATAGCCTCTGCACCCGCGACGTTGGCTATATGAAGCTGCGGCGCATCCTGCGTAACCCGATTTTGCTGTTTATCCTGCGCCACCTGCCATTGCGCACCCGGCACAAGCTGGCGCGCAAGCTGCGCAGTGAAAGCCGTGCGCAGACGCGCATGAAGGCCAACGACATTGTTGATGTGACCCCCGAAGAAGTACCACGGGTGATGCAAAAATTTGGCGTGCGCACCCTGGTGCACGGCCATACGCACCGTCCCGCCATTCACAAGTTGCAGATTGGTGAGCAGGCGGCCAAGCGTATTGTGCTGGGGGATTGGGATAAGCAAGGCTGGGCGCTGCAGGTGGATGAGCAAGGGTTTCAGTTGGCGGCGTTTGATTTTGTGAACCCGCAGTTGGCGCTGCCTGTGGGAGCCGGGCTTGCCCGCGATGCAGGCACCTCGGTGTAACAAGAGCACCGAGGTGATGCTATCTCAGGCAAGCCAGCTCCCACATGGATCGAGTACATCCTCAGTGGCCGGAGGCCTCCGGCCCAGCCTTCGCACCAAACGGCGGCTTCGCCAACCACACCAACAACATCAACCCCATGAACATCCACCCCAACAACGTGAAGTAATCCACGGTGGACATCATGTACGCCTGGCTGGTGAGGATTTGATCCAGTTGCGCATACGCCTTGTGCCCTGCCCCACCCAGCGCCTGCAACGCGTCGCGGGTCGCCGGGTCGTAGGTGGTCATGTTTTCGCTCATGTACGCATGGTGCTGGTCCGCCCGGCGAATCCAGATCCAGGTGGTCAGCGAGGCCGCAAAGCTGCCGCCCAGGGTACGCAGGAACGTCGCCAGGCCCGCACCGTCGGCGATCTGGCTGGGCGGCAGGTCGGACATCAGGATGCTCAAGGTCGGCATGAAGAACAGCGCCACGCCGATGCCCATGAACAGCTGCACCAGGGCGATGTGCGTGAAGTCCACTTCATTGGTGAAGCCAGCACGCATAAAGCAGCTCAAGCCAATCGCCAGGAACGCCAGGCCTGCCAGCAGGCGCAGGTCGAACTTGTGCGCGTATTTGCCGACAAACGGCGACATCAGCACCGGCAGAATGCCAATCGGCGCCACCGCCAGGCCAGCCCAGGTAGCGGTGTAACCCATCTGGGTCTGCAGCCATTGCGGCAGGATCAGGTTGATACCGAAGAAGCCCGAGTAGCCCAGAATCAGCACAATGGTGCCGATACGGAAGTTACGGTAGGCAAACAGTCGCAGATTCACCACCGGGTGTTTGTCGGTCATTTCCCAGATGACGAACACCGCCAGCGCAATCACCGAAATCGCCGCGCCAATGATGATGAAGTTGGATTCGAACCAGTCCAGGTCATTGCCCTTGTCGAGAATGATCTGCAAGGCGCCGACACCGACAATCAGGCTCAGTAACCCAACGTAGTCCATCGGCTGGTAACTGGTCTCGACCGGGCGCTTCTTCAACTGCGAACGCACCACCAGCACCGCAAAGATGCCGATGGGCACGTTGATAAAGAAGATCCACGGCCAGCTGTAGCTGTCGGTGATCCAGCCGCCGAGGATGGGACCGGCAATCGGCGCCACCACCGTGACCATCGCCAATAACGCCAGGGCCATGCCGCGCCTGGCCGGCGGGTACACGGCGATCAGCAAGGTCTGGGTCATGGGGTACAGCGGCCCCGCGACCAAACCTTGCAGCACCCGAAAACCGATCAGCTCGGGCATCGAGGTGGAAATACCGCACAGGAACGAGGCCAGCACAAACAGAATGGTCGCCCACAGAAACAGCTTCACCTCGCCAAAACGGCGGCTCAGCCAACCGGTAAGTGGCAGGGCAATGGCGTTGCTCACGGCGAACGAGGTGATGACCCAGGTGCCCTGCTCCGAACTCACGCCGAGGTTGCCGGAAATAGTCGGCAACGCGACGTTGGCGATGGTGGTGTCGAGCACCTGCATAAAGGTCGCCAGCGACAGGCCAATAGTGGCCATCAACAGGCTGGGTGGCGTGAAGGAGGCGTTATTGCTCATCAGCGTTGCGCAGCCTTGGGTGCGGCGGTGCTGTTGTCATGAATCAACTGCTTGATCATGGCATCCGCCTCGGCCAATTGGCCGTCATACACATTGGTGGTGAACGACGCCTTTTGCGGCGCCTGTTGCGCCAGTACCGGGCCGCTCTGGTCGTGCAGGTCCACATTGACCACGGTGCTCAAGCCCACCCGAAGCGGGTGTTTGGCCAACTCGTCGGCGTTGATGTGGATGCGCACCGGCACCCGTTGCACGATCTTGATCCAGTTACCGGTGGCGTTCTGCGCCGGCAGCAGGGCAAATGCGCTGCCGGTACCGGCGCCAAGGCTGTCCACAGTACCGCTGTACTTCACGTCACTGCCGTAAATGTCCGACTCGATGTCCACCGGCTGGCCAATACGCATATCGCGCAGCTGGGTTTCCTTGAAGTTGGCATCGATCCACAGCTGGTTGAGTGGAATCACCGCCATCAACGCCGTGCCGGGCTGTACGCGCTGGCCCAGTTGCACGGTGCGCTTGGCCACGTAGCCGGTGACCGGGGCAATCAGGGTGCTGCGTGCATTGGTCAGGTACTCCTGGCGCAGTTGCGCGGCGGCGGCCTGCACGTCCGGGTGGGACGAGATCACGGTGTCATCCACCAGCGCATTGCTGGTCTTGAGTTGCTGCTCAAGGTTGGTCAGGGCGTTTTTCGCCGCCGTCAGGCTGTCACGGGCGTGGGACAGTTCTTCCCGGGAAATCGCCCCGCCCTGGGCCAGGGTTTTACGACGGTTGTAATTGTCCTGGGCCGTTTGCACGTCGGCTTTCTGCGCATTGACTTGGGCCTTCATGCCGTCGACGTTGCTGTATAAACCACGCACCTGACGCACCGTGCGGGCCAGGTTGGCCTGGGCACTTTGCAGGCCGACGGCCGCGTCGTTCGGGTCGAAGTTGATCAGCACTTGGCCTTCATGGACCAAATCGCCATCGTCGGCGCCGATGCTCACCACGGTACCGGTGACCAGCGGGGTGATTTCCACCACGTTGCCGTTCACATAGGCGTCGTCGGTGCTTTCGTTGAAGCGGCCGTAGAGCTCATACCAGCCCCACACGCCCACGACGCCAAGGATGACGATCAGCGCCAGGCCGATCAGCATCACTTTGCGTTTGCGTGGGTTGTTGTCCTTGGGTTGTTCAGTTGCGGTGTTGCTGTCGGCAGTGGCCATGACAAATACCTCAAATTATTCCGAGCGTGTGGCTGGGGTGGTCGCGGCCACATTGTTGGCGTGGTATCCGCCACCCAGGGCCTGCATCAATTGAATCGACAGATCGATCTGAGCCGCATTCAGGCTCGCCAGTTGGCGCTGGGCCTGCAGCAACTGCTGCTCGATGCTGAGCACATCCAGGTAGTTACCGATCCCGGCGCTGTAACGTTGAACGCCTGTGTCGTAGGACTGCTGGGCAATGTCCGCAGCGTGTTGCTGAGCCTGGATCTGCCGGCCGGTATCGCGCAGTTGCGAAAGGGTGTTGCCGATATCGCCAAGGGCTTGCACCAGGGTCTTGTTGTACTGGGCCACGGCCAGGTCGTAGTCGGCGTCGCGGGCATCGAGGTCGGCGCGCAGGCGGCCGCCGTCGAAGATCGGCAGCGAGATCGTCGGCGCGATATTGAAAAAGCGGCTGGCCGAACCAAACATCGCATCCCCCAGCAACGACTCGGCCCCGGCGCTCGCGCTCAGGTTGAGGTTGGGGTAGAAGCGGGTTTTGCTGGCATCGATACTCTTGCCCGCTGCCTCGACGCGCCAGCGCGCGGCGATCAGATCCGGGCGACGGCCCAGCAGCTCAGCCGGCAGCACTGAAGGCACGGCGACCGCGCTGGGCTTGAGTACGTTGGGACGGGCCAGCTCATTGCCACGGTCCGGGCCTTTGCCGAGCAGCACCGCCAGGGCGATTTTCGCGCTCTGCAGTTGCTTTTCCGCGTCGATCAGTTGCGACTGCGAGCTGGCTTCCAGGCTTTCGGTCTGTTGGTACTGGTACTGGCTGTCGACACCCGAGTCCAGGCGGCGTTTGCTCAGGTCAAGCATCTGCCGGGTGCGTTTGAGGTCGTCATTGGCCAGGTCACGCACGATATGCGCCTGGCCCAAGTCGCTGTAGGCCTTGGCGACGTTGGCGGCCAGGGTCAGGCGCGCCGCCTGCTGATCAACCTGGGCGGCGCGAGCCTCGCCCAACGCGGCTTCCCAGGCAGCGCGCTGGCCGCCCCAGAGGTCGAAGTTGTAATTAAAGCTGGCGCCGATGTTGCGCACGGTCGAATAGGCATCGCCTTCGCCGCGCGGGTCCTGGTCTTTGGCCAGGCGCGAGCGGCTCACACCAGCGCTGGCATCCAGGGTCGGCATGCGCTCGGCATTGGCGGCGTAAGCGGCGGCTTCGGCCTGATGGGCACGGGCGCTGGCGACTTGCATGTCGGGGCTGTTTTGCAGGGCTTCCTGGATCAAGCCGTCGAGCTGCGGGTCGCCGAGGTTTTTCCACCAGTCGGCGCTGGGCCAGGCGGCACTCGACAGGGTCACGCCACCCAAGGACTTGCCGGTTTGCAAGGTATTGGCGTCAAGGCGTTTGCCCTGGGTGTCGAGGCCGCTGTAGTTGGCGCAACCGGCCATGCTCATGGCCACCAGCACCAGGCAAAGGGCGCGTGTGTTCATTGGTTACCTACCCGCTGGATAGTGATGGGATCACCTGCAGCTATCAGAATTTTCTTGAGGATCTTTTCCAGGGTTTCCAACTCACCCGGTTCCAATGCGCCGGCCAACTGGTTTAACGCATCGGCGCCGATGAACGGCAGCATGTCTGCCAGGCGCTGGCCGTCGGACGTGAGCACAAGCTGCACTTGACGTCGATCCAGCTCTGAACGCTTGCGATCCAGCAGCCCCTTCTGCGCCAGGCGGTCGAGCATGCGGGTCATTGAACCGCTGTCCAAAGACAGGTGGCGGCACAGCTCCGCCGGGGTGTCGACGCCGAACTGAGCCATGATGATCAACACCTTGAACTGCGCGGCGGTGATGCCGTGGGGTTCCATGTGGGTGTCGATGATGCGGTCTTTGAGGATTGCGGCGCGCCCGAGCAAGAGCCCCAGGTGGCAGTTGTGGAAGTTATCCGGGGTGAAGTGTTTCATCGGAAGTCACCTTATTACTGCCTAGGCAGTGAATGTGTGACGAGATATTACTGCTTAGGCAGCGAATGTCAAATGGAATAGTTAGCTTGCTTGGTAATTTCACGATGAGCGGTTTGAAATGCAAACGGATGTGGCCGCTAGCGCCCGCATCTGTTTGCTCCCACAGCTTTGAATCGCGCCGGGGTCAGAAATCGCGTTTGTAGAAGATATCCAGCGAACTGGCCACACCACTCGCCACCTCCAGATACACCTTCTTGCTCAACAAATAGCGCAAGGCGATGGTGCTGGCCGGTTCGAATACCCCTACCCCGTAACGCAGGCTGAGCTTTTCGGTGATTTTGCCGCTGGCGACCACGGCGGTGTTGTTGCCGCTGCCCTGGGTATCCAGGTCGAAATCCTTGATGCCCAACTTGGTGGCAAGGTCCGAGGTCACCCCGGCACTGCCCATCAACCCCAGGCCCAACGCCGCCTGGGCAAGCATGTTGTTGTCTTCACCGGTGGAGCTCAGCGGACGGCCAAGCACCAGGTAGGACAGCGCCTGTTCCTGGCTCATGGCCGGTTCGGAGAAGATTTGCGTGGTGGGCTGCTCGGCGCTGCCGCTCAGGCGGATACCGGCGATCACATCGTCGGTCTTGCGGATCGCTTCGACATCGAGATACGGCTGGTCCAACGGACCGGCGAACAGCAGCCGTGCACGCCGCACATCGAGCCGCTGCCCGTAGGCGCGGTAGCGGCCGTCGTTGAGCCACAGCTCGCCACGGGTGTCGAGGTTGTCGCCGATGTGCACCTGGCCCTGCACTTTGGCGGTGAGGCCAAAGCCCGAGAAGTTGAGCTTGTCCTCACCCACCACCACGTTGATGTCCATGGCCATCGCCATCGGCGGCTTGCCCTCTTCGGTCTGGCTGCCCACGATCACGGTGTCATCCGAGACCTTCACGGTGGACGGTGGCAACTCGCGCACGATGATATCGCCACGCGGGATGTGCACGTTACCGGCCACGGCGAGCTTGTCATTCTTCAGGGTGATTTTCAGGTCGGGCGCCACTTCCAGCACGGCGTAAGGTTCAACCGTGACCGGCAACTGCGAGCCTTGCAGGCTGAGGTCCACCACCAGGGCCTTGCCCCAGTCTATCTGCCCTTTGAGGCTGCCCTGCCCGGCTTTGCCACTGCGCCAGCCGCCATTGAGCTGCACGCTTTCACCGGCGATCAGCGCCTGCACGTTCAGGCCTTCCAGGCTAATGGGCAGTTCAGGACCGGAAATCTCGCCGCCCACCAGGTTCACGCTGCCGTTGACCTGAGGTGCCAACAAGCCGCCGGAGATGCGCCCGTTGCCATTGAGCTTGCCGCTGAGGGTTTCCACCATCGGCACAAACGGCCGCGCCACCGCGAGGTCCAGGCCGGCAAGGGTGAACGTGCCCGTGATCGGTTTGCTCTTCGGCAACGGGTTGATCTGCGCTTGCAACATCAGCTCGCCGAGCTTGCCGCCACGGAAGTTCAGCTGGGTGTCGATACGCTTGGGGTTGAGCGTGGTTTCCAGCTTCAGCGTGTCATAGGGGAAATCCAGCCACTGGTCCTTGTCCTTGACGCGCAAGGTGCCGCCGCTGGCGTCCACCGAGACCACGCCTTTGGGGCCGCTGTCCGGCAGATCGAGCTGCAGGTCGGCGTTGAGCTTGCCCTTCCAGGCGAAATCCTTGGGCAAAAACGCCGCCAGGCTGTCGATGGGAAATTGCTTGAGGTGGTAGCGCAGCTTTGGCTCGGGCATCAGCCGCTGGTCTTCGCCGCACAGGCTGGCGGGGCCGGAGACCCAACAGTGTGCGGCAAACGTCAGCTTGCCATCGGCCATGCGTTCGATCTTCGCCGGTGCTTGCAGCTTCCAGTCCTGGCCGCCCGCTTGCACATCACCACTGGCGAGGCGCCCGCGCCAATTGCCTTTGTCGAGGTTGCCATCCAACGCCAGGGCCAGCTTGACCAAGGGGCCGGCCAGGTCCAGTTGGACCTTTTGGTTCTTGATATCGCCCCGGGCGCTGGCTGTCAGGGTGCCGACCTGGGTGTCACCGCTCTGAATGCCGCTGCCTTTGAGGTCGATCCTGGCGCGCTGGGCGCTATCGAGGCTGGCGTCGAGGGTAAGGCTTTGCAGGCGATTGTCGGCGAGCGCCAATTGCTGGCCTTTGAGGGCGAGCTTGCCTTGGGGGGCCTTGAGGCTACCGGCCACGTCGAGTCGGCCATTAACCTGCCCGCGCAACTGCGGCCACAGCTGGGCCAGGCGCGCCAGCTTGATATCGATCTGCCCAGCCAGGCGTTGTTGCAGGCTGCCGCTGCCGTTGATGCGGTTGTCGCCCAGGCGGATATCCACGTTGGCCAGGGTCCACTGCTCGCCCGCGCCTTCAGCCTTGGCCGCCAGCACGGCAGTTTGCCCGCGCAGGCGGCCCTTGAGGTCAAGGTCGGCATTCAGCTTGAGCTGCTCGTTCTTGAACTCGCCCTTGCTGCGCAGGGGGCCGGCCAAAGTGCCGGGCAGTTCAGCAACCCAGTACGCCGGATTCAGGGCCGACAGGTCCAGCGCGGTGTCCCAGGCGATGCCGTCGGCGAATTGCAGGTTCAAGTGGCCTTCGGCCTTGCCTTGGCCGGCGGTGAGTTTCAGCTCGGGCAGGAACACTTGCTTGAGGTCGCCACTGAACGGCGTGACCACATTGAACTTGCCCGCCGGGCCGTCGAGGTCGGCCTTGAGGTTGCCCAGGTAGTTACCGTCTTTGTAGGAAACTTCACCATTAAACGTACGCAATACGACTTGCGGCTCGTCGACAACCGGATAGAGGCGATGCCAGGGGAAGTCCAGCCAATCGATATTGGCGTCGGCGCTGAAACCTTGCTGCCAATCCAGTTGGGCCGTCAGCTTAAGGCTTTGCTTGTCTCCGGCATTCAGGTCCAGGCCGTCGATCTGCGCGCCCTTGGCGTCAACCCGGCCTTGCAGCAGCACATCCACCGGGCCTTTTTCCGCAGGGAGCACGGCCTTGCCCAACAATTGGTAGCCGCGCTTCAAGTCACCTTTGGCGGTGAGGTCGAGTGTGTTGAGTTGCAAGGTGTCCGGCAGATCGGCGCTGGGCTTGAAACTGTCGGCGGTGATGTGCAATTGGGCCGGGAGGTTTTCTGCCAAGGGTTGCAGTTCGCCAGTGAGCTTGGCTGGCAAATAGCCGCTGCTGTCTGCATCCAGCGTGAGAGTCTTTAACAAATCGCCATCGATCTTCAACGCCACCTTCCAAGGTGCGCCGCCTGGCGCATACGGCAGGCTTACATTCCCAGTGGCGCTCAGCGGCCAATCGCCGGTGGGTTGCAGCAAGCCGGCCAGGTCCAGTACCAAGTCGTCCCGTTGCAGGTGCACGGCGTCGATTTGCAGACCGGCAGCCGTCCAATGCGCCGCCAATTGCAGGCCCCTGAGTTCTTCGCTGCCGTTGAACAGCAGGCTACCGACGCGAACGTCGCCCAACTGGATGGCTACGGGCAGTTTCAGGTCGGGTAACTGGATCGGGCCGCTGCTTTCCTCAGTGCCCGGCGGAAATTGCAGGCTGACCTGATCCACGTCCAACCGATTAATGCACAAGGTCATGCGCAACAGGCAGGCGGGCGACCAATCCACCGTCGGCGCCTGGAGTTCGACGCGGCTGCTGTCTTGTTGCCACAGCAGATGGTCGGCGCTCCACTGGCCGCCCAAATGCCCCTGGAAATGCTCTACGCTCAACCCCGGTACGCGGGCCAATGCCCAGCGGCTGCCGGCCTGGGTGCCGAGTAACGCCCACAGCGCCAATAACAGCACGGCAAGGATGGCAAGCACGGCCAGCCCCGCTATTTTCACACCACGCATCACAGCTCAGGCCCCATGGAAAAGTGCAATCGAACGCCGCCCGGATCTTCGAGGGCATGGGCCAGGTCAAGGCGGATCGGGCCGACCGGCGAGACCCAGCGGATACCGACGCCGACGCCGGTTTTCAGGCTGGGCAGGTCCAGGGAATTGAACGAGTTGCCCTGGTCGATAAACGTCGCGATCCGCCATTTCTCGGCGATGGAATATTGATACTCGGCGCTGAGGGCAACCATGTAGCGGCCACCGATGCGGTCGCCGCGGTCGTTCTCGGGCGACAGCGTCTGGTACTCATAACCGCGCACGCTCTGGTCACCACCGGCAAAAAAGCGCAACGACGGCGGCACCGATTTGTAACCGTTGGTGGCACTGCCGCCGACCTGGGCGCGGGCGAGAAAGCGGTGGTTGTCCCACAAGGTGGTCAGGCCCTTGACCATGGCCGTGCCGTAAAGCAGGTTGGTGTCGGAGCCCAAGCCCTCTTTGGCGACCTTGGTGTCGAATTGCAGACGATAGCCGTGGTGCGGGTCGATGCGGTTGTCGCTGCGCAGGTAGGCGTAGCTGATACCCGGCATCACCAGGTTGCTCAAGCCGGAGTCGTTGCCCAGGCGATACTCTTCGCGCTGATACTTGAGCGAGATTACTCGGGTCCAACCGCTGGGCAACTTGCTATGCCATTCTGGGCCGAGGGTGAGCAATTTACTCACGGTGTCGGTGTTGGCGAGTTCTTCGTTCTGATAGCCACCGGAGAAGCGCAGTTTGTCGGTGAGCGGGGGGTCGAGCGGAATGTCGTACCACAGGCCGACGTTCTGCCGCGGTGCCGACAGCTCGGCTTCCCAGCCATAGCTATGGCCTTGGGGGTTGACCCAGTGACGGGTCCAGTTGGCTTTGCCGCGCGGGCCAACGTCGGTCGAAAAGCCCAAACCCAGGCCCATGGTCCGCGGCTTGCGGGTTTCCAGACGCACGGCCACCGGGATGATGTCATTCGTCGAGGCGGCCGGCGCAGCGTCCACGCGCACGCCTTCGAAAAAACCACTGGCTTGTAGATTCTGGTTGAGTTCGGCGATCAATTCGGAATCGTAGGGCGTACCGCTTTTGAACGGCACCATGCGTTGCAGCAGCTCTTCGTCAAACGGCGTGTCGCCGGCAAAGCTCACCTTGCCCAAGGTGTAGCGCGGGCCGCTGTCATAGATGAGTTCGATATCGGCGACGCCCGCCTGCGGGTCCACCAACAGTTTCTGTTTGGTAAAACGCCCGCTGAAGAAGCCGTAGCGCGAGGCCTGGTTCTGGATCAGCCGCTTGGCGTCTTCGTAATGACCGTGGTTGAGCACGGCGCCGGATTTGAGGTCGTCGCTGACGGGCACGCGAAAAGCTTTGAGGTCTGCGGCTTGGCCGTCGACCCGTAGGGTCACGTCTCGCAAATGCACCGGCTCGCCGGGCTCGATGGTGAGGATCAGGCGCGGGTTCTTGCCGTCCTTCACATCACTTTCGATCTTTGGCTGATAGAAGCCCAGGGCCTGGGCTGCTTTACGCGCCTGCTCCTCGGCGCCACGGCTGAACCGCAGCAAGGCCTCTTCATCACGATCGCCCACCCCGCCGATGTAGCCTTCGATGTTGGCTTTCAACGCATCGTTTGAGGGATTGATCCGCACGTCCAATTCGCTTTGCGCCAACGCGCCGCAGCTTGTGAACAGCAGAATCAAGCCGCTGGTAAATCTTCCTGGAAACTTCATAGGCGCGGATGCTACACGAGCTGGAGAGCACTTTAGAACTCGGAAAATTCTGAAAAATTCTGCATCAAGCCGTTGCAGCATGTGACGACTGCGGGTTGGGATGAAAAAACACGTGCTCCACGACAGGTCCTACAGCGACTTCACCGATCTCTTCATACCCCTGGCGCTTGTAGAAATCCAGGTAGCGAGAATTGCCGGTGTCCAGCACCACACCGGACGAGTGCGGGTCGTCGGCACACCAGTTGTGCACCGCTTCCAGCAACTGCTCGCCGTAGTGTTTGCCCTGGAATTGCGGGTGAATACCCAGCAGCGGCAGCACGTGTACCGACTCACTTGGCAGGCACGCCAGCACCGCATGGTGGTAGTCGAGGTAACGCCGCGTGCCGCGCACGCCGGTGCTCAGCCACATGCGGATTTGCCAGGCCCAGCTTTCGGTAATCCCCAGGCGCCGCTGCGGGGGGGCGATCAGGGCGATGCCGATGAGCCGGTCATTGACGAATAGGCCGATGGCCGGAAGCTTCTGGAAGAAATGCTGCTTGACCAGTTCGCGCACGGTGGCGCGCACTCGCTGCTCATAACCTGAACGTTCCGCTTCAAAGATATAGGCAAACGTTGGCTCATGCCGGTAGGCCTGGTACAGCAGGGAACGGGCCTCGCGGGAGTAGCCGCTGTTGAGCAAGCGGATTTCGCCAATGGCGGTCGAAGTGTCTGGCATACCGTGAATCTCCCTGGGCACCGCTCAGAAGGCGGCGTTCTTATGGGTACGAACCCACGCAGCACGAGTCGTTCCCAGACATTAGCAGCGCAACTGCCCTACCGCCACGCTGGCCCCCGTCCGACTTGTCGGCTAGCATCGCCCTTTTGCCAGGACTGGACTGCCGACCATGAAAATCGTCTCCTTCAATATCAACGGGCTGCGCGCCCGTCCTCATCAGCTGGCGGCGCTGATCGAGAAGCACCAGCCGGATGTGATCGGCCTGCAGGAAACCAAAGTCCACGACGACCAGTTCCCGTTGGCCGAAGTACAGGCCCTTGGCTATCATGTGTACTACCATGGGCAAAAAGGCCATTACGGTGTGGCTCTGCTCTCGCGCCTGCCGGCGTTGAGCCTGCACAAGGGTTTTGCCACCGACGAAGAAGACGCCCAGCGCCGGTTTATCTGGGGCACCTTCGCCGACGAAAACGGCCAACCGGTCACCATCATGAATGGCTATTTCCCCCAGGGCGAAAGCCGCGACCACCCGACCAAGTTCCCGGCCAAGCAGCGCTTCTATGAAGACCTGCAACAGTTGCTGGAAAGCCAGTTCAGCAATGACCAGGCGCTGGTAGTGATGGGCGACGTGAATATTTCCCCGGAAGACTGCGACATCGGCATCGGCGCCGACAACGCCAAGCGCTGGCTCAAGACGGGCAAGTGCAGCTTCCTGCCCGAAGAACGCGAATGGATGGCCCGCCTCAAGAACTGGGGCCTGGTGGACAGCTTCCGCCACCTCAACCCGGACGTGGCCGACCGCTTCAGTTGGTTCGACTACCGCAGCCGTGGGTTTGAAGATGAGCCTAAGCGCGGGCTGCGGATCGACGTGATCCTGGCGTCCAATGGCTTGCTGCCAAGGGTCAAGGATGCGGGCGTAGATTATGATCTGCGCGGGCTGGAGAAGCCGTCTGACCATGCGCCGATCTGGCTTGAATTGAGCTGACAACATCGTCCAATGTGGGAGCTGGCTCCCACAATTGGATCCATGGCTTATCAGTCACATTGTTGAAACCTGCCTGACTTATTCTCGCGGCACTCCCTTTGGCTTAAGAAGGTGCCGGCATGATGCTGCGCGTTCTGTTTCTGCTGGCGCTCTTTCCTCTCTACGCTGTTTCCGCCCCCCTACCCGCTCCCGATCAAGGCCCTGCATTACGCATCCAGGGTTCCAATACCATTGGCGCGGCGCTGGGGCCGGCGTTGGTCAAGGGATTGATGGAACATCAGGGCCTGCAGGCCGTGCGCATTGAACCGGCGCAAGGTGCCAATGAACAGCGCGTGACCGGCAAGACGCGCCTAGGCAAGACCGTGTCGATCGAGGTCGCTGCCCACGGCTCCAGCACCGGTTTCATGGCGCTGAAAAAAGCCACGGCCGACCTGGCGGCCTCGTCTCGTCCGATCAAGGACAGTGAACTGGTCGACCTCGACCCCCTCGGCGACCTGAAAAGCCCCGACGCCGAACAGGTGATCGCCATCGACGGCCTGGCCATCATCCTCAACCCGCGAAACCCGTTGAACGCCTTGAATACCGAGCAACTGGCGCAGATCTTCAATGGCGAAATCAGCACGTGGGAAGCATTAGGTGGGGTCGGCGGGCCGATTCATTTGTATGCGCGCGATGATCAGTCCGGCACCTACGACACCTTCAAGGAACTGGTGCTTCGCTTGCGTGGCAAGCCGCTCGCCGCAGGTGCCAAACGTTTCGAGTCCAGCGAACAGCTGTCCGACGCGGTCAGCCAGGACCCGCAGGGCATCGGTTTTATCGGCCTGCCCTACGTGCGTCAGGCCAAGGCAGTGGCGATTGTGGATGGCGACTCGCAACCCATGTTGCCGCTCAACAGCCTGATTGCCACCGAGGATTACCCGCTGTCGCGCCGGCTGTTTTTCTACCTGCCGCCATCGGGGCGCAACCCATGGGCCAAGGCACTGGTGGACTTCACCCAGAGCAGCAAGGGCCAGGCGATTGTCGCGGCCAACGGGTTTATCGCGCAGCAGGTACAGGCGATCGCCGTCGAGCCGCGCGCGTCGATGCTCGAGGACTATCAAGCCATCGCGCGTGACGCTCAGCGTTTGACCGTGAATTTTCGCTTCGAAGAAGGCAGTGCCAGCCTGGACAACAAAGCGCGCCAGGATTTGCAGCGGGTGGTGGCGTACCTGAAAAGTCACAACAAGCTGGATAAGCAGGTGACATTGGTGGGGTTTGGTGATGTCAAGAATGACCCGCAACGGGCGGCGTTGTTGTCTAAGTTGAGGGCGATGGCGGTGCGTCGGGAGCTGGTGAGGAACGGTGTGATACTGCGCGATATTCGTGGGTTTGGGGCGCAGATGCCGGTGGCGGCGAATACGGCGGATGAAGGCAGGATCAAGAATCGGCGGGTGGAGGTTTGGGTGTATTGAGATCTAAGTCTTGTGGTGTTTTGACTGGCCGCCTCGCGAGCAAGCCCCACATTCGACCGCATTCTTACTGAAGATATGCGGTCAACTCTGGGAGCGGGCTTGCTCGCGAATGCAGGCGACGCGGTCTTATTGACCGCCGCGCATCAGTTCTTTAGGCACATATTTGCCAATCTCAAACTTGCCAATCGCGGCGCGGTGCACTTCATCCGGCCCATCCGCCAACCGCAGCGTACGTTGCATGGCGTACATATAGGCCAGCGGGAAGTCGTTGGAGACGCCCGCGCCGCCGTGGATCTGGATCGCACGGTCAATCACCTTCAAGGCCACATTTGGTGCGACCACTTTGATCTGGGCGATTTCACTTTTCGCGACCTTGTTGCCCACGGTATCCATCATGTACGCCGCCTTCAAGGTCAGCAGGCGCGCCATGTCGATCTCCATGCGTGAGTCGGCGATCTTGTCGATATTGCCGCCCAAACGGGCCAGCGGCTTGCCGAACGCGGTACGGCTGACGGAGCGTTTGCACATCAATTCCAGTGCACGCTCAGCCATGCCGACGGAGCGCATGCAGTGGTGGATACGGCCTGGGCCCAAGCGGCCCTGGGCAATCTCAAAACCACGGCCTTCGCCGAGCAGCACGTTTTCATAGGGCACGCGCACATTGTCGAACAGCACTTCAGCATGCCCATGGGGCGCGTCGTCGTAGCCGAACACGGGCAGCGGGCGCACGATCTTCACGCCGGGGGTGTCCACCGGTACCAGGATCATCGAGTGTTGCTGATGGCGCGGCGCATCCGGGTTGCTCAGGCCCATGAAGATCAGGATTTTACAGCGCGGGTCGCAGGCGCCGGAGGTCCACCATTTCTTGCCATTGATCACCCATTCGTCGCCCTGGCGCTCGGCGCGGGCAGCCATGTTGGTGGCGTCCGAAGACGCTACGTCCGGTTCGGTCATGGCGAAGGCTGAGCGGATTTCACCGCGCAGCAGCGGCGCCAACCAGCGTTGTTTTTGCTCTTCGTTGGCGTAGCGCACCAACACTTCCATATTGCCGGTATCGGGAGCGGAGCAGTTGAACGGCTCTGGACCCAACAGTGAGCGACCCATGATTTCGGCCAGCGGCGCGTATTCAAGGTTGGTGAGGCCAGCGCCCAGTTCGGATTCCGGCAGGAACAGGTTCCACAGGCCTTCGGCTTTAGCGCGGGCTTTCAACTCTTCCATGATTGCGGTGGGCTGCCAGCGATCACCTTCGCTGACCTGGCGTTCGAACACCGGCTCGGCCGGATAAACGTAAGCATCCATAAATGCAGTGACGCGTTCACGCAGTTCCTGAACCTTGGGCGAATAGGCGAAATCCATGAGCAGCTCCCTTCTCTGAGAGGTTGTTTAGGTCATGCAATCGATGCTAGAACAGCGTTGATAATTTACCTAGCCTATTCTCGGCGTGTATTAACATTCATCACCGATATATGATCGGCCTATCGGCACCCTAACAATAAGAGCGCAACCCAATGAATCTGAGCAAGGTCGACCTCAACCTGTTTATCGTTTTTGACGCGATCTACACCGAAGCCAACCTGACCCGCGCCGGGCAGATTGTCGGCATCACCCAACCGGCGGTGTCCAACGCTCTGGCACGCCTGCGCGAGACCTTCAACGACCCGCTGTTCGTGCGTACGGCTCAAGGCATGGTGCCCACGCCGATGGCGCAGAACATCATCGGCCCCGTGCGTAATGCCCTGTCGTTGCTGCGGGTGTCAGTGCAGGAAAGCCGGATTTTCAACCCGCAGCAGGCGGCCAAGACCTACCGCATCAGCATGACCGACCTCACCGAGGCAGTGATTCTGCCGCCGCTGTTCCAGCGCTTGCGCCGCTTGGCGCCGACGGTGGTGATCGAGAGCTTCCTGTCCAAACGCCGCGAGACCACCAAGGAATTGGCCGCCGGGCGCCTGGACTTTGCGGTGGATGCGCCGCTCAACACCGACCCACAGGTGCGCCACGTCAAGCTGATGGAAGACCGCTATGTGTGCGCTATGCGCAAGGGTCATCCCATGGCTGGCAAAGACAAGCTGACACTGGATGACTACCTGACGCTGACCCACATCCATATCTCCAGCCGTCGCAACGGCTTGGGGCACGTTGACCTGGCACTGGGCAAAATGGGCATCCAGCGAAAGATCGCGCTGCGCTCCCAGCACTACCTGATGGCCTCGCAAGTGCTGCAGCAGACCGACATGGTCATGACCGTGCCAGAACGCTTCGCTCGACGCCACGAACTGCACTGGTTCAACCTGCCGGTCAACGATGTGCCGCCAGTCGAAACCCACCTGTACTGGCACGAAAGCACTGACCAGGACCCTGCCAATCGATGGATGCGTGAGCAAATGATCGAGTTGTGTCAGCAGGTGACGGCCCATGAAAAAAAACTGGACGGCAAACAACCCTGACGGTAGTGAGCGCGATCCTTGACGTTAACGTCAAGCAGCCATTAGCTTAGCGCCCAAGACATCTTCTCGGGCACATCCATGAGCACGACCTACAGCATCTCCGACCTCGCCCGCGAGCTCGACATCACCACACGCGCCATTCGCTTCTACGAAGAACAAGGCCTGCTGGCCCCGGAACGCCGGGGCCAGGAGCGCATCTACTCGGCGCGCGACAAGGTCAGCCTCAAGCTGATACTGCGTGGCAAGCGCATCGGTTTCTCCCTGGCCGAATGCCGCGAGCTGATCGAGCTCTACGACCCCTCCGGCGGCAACCACATCCAACTCAACAGCATGCTGGCCAAGATCGCCGAGCGCCGTGAACAGTTGGAACAGCAACTGCTGGATATCGAACAAATGAAGCTGGAGCTGGACACCGCGGAAGAGCGCTGCACCCAGGCCCTGGCCCACACCATGAGCCAAGCTGGCCATTGATCAGAAGGTAACTGCCATGTCCCTCCCCTCACACGTACGCCTGGTGGAAGTCGGCCCGCGCGACGGTTTGCAGAACGAAGCCCACCCCATCAGCGTGGCGGACAAAGTTCAACTGGTGGACGCCCTCAGTGCCGCGGGCTTGAGCTACATCGAAGTCGGCAGTTTTGTATCGCCCAAATGGGTGCCGCAGATGGCTGGTTCTGCCGAGGTGTTTGCACAGATTCAGCGTAAAGCTGGCGTGACCTATGGTGCCCTGGCGCCTAACCTGCGGGGTTTTGAGGACGCGTTGGCGGCCGGCGTTAAGGAAGTAGCGGTGTTTGCGGCGGCGTCCGAGGCGTTCTCCCAGCGCAATATCAACTGCTCCATCAACGAAAGCCTGGAACGCTTCGCGCCGATCATGGCCGCGGCCAAGCAACATGGGATCAGCGTGCGTGGTTATGTGTCGTGCGTGCTGGGTTGCCCGTATGAGGGCCAGATCGCGCCGGAACAGGTGGCGATGGTCGCGCGCGAGTTGTATGCCATGGGCTGCTATGAAGTGTCCCTGGGCGACACCATTGGCACCGGCACGGCGGGCGCGACGCGGCGACTGTTCGAGGTGGTCGGCGCCCACGTGCCACGAGAAAAGTTGGCCGGGCACTTCCATGACACCTATGGCCAGGCCGTTGCGAATATCTACGCCAGCCTGTTGGAAGGAATCACAGTGTTCGACAGCTCAATCGCGGGCCTTGGCGGTTGCCCGTATGCCAAAGGCGCCAGCGGTAACGTTGCTACCGAAGATGTGGTGTACCTGCTCAACGGCTTGGGCATCGAAACCGGTATCGACCTGGAGGCGTTGATTCGTGCGGGCCAGCAGATCAGCAACGTGCTGGGCCGACCGACAGGGTCGCGTGTGGCCAAGGCGCTCAACGCCGGTTGAGTAGCGTAGCCGTGACAATGTGTTACCGCACACCTACACATCGAGTAACACGGAAACATATTTCGGCGTGATTGCCGTAGGCCAACCCCTACATAAAAATCAAGCCATTGATTTTAAAGGAAATTATAAAGTTGGCACGGCTTCTGCTATCTCTATGGCATAACAAGAATAAAAAGCGCCAAACCTAATAAAAATAAGACGAAACGACTCTGACATAACAAAAACAACACGGCAGAGACGCAGCTAACAGATTTTTTTGGAGAAGATGTGCTTCGCAGGGTACGGCGTGCCGAAACCCGCAACCGGTTAGAGAAAAATAAAACTACCTCAGGTAGCTACCCACTGGTTGGATCGATAACGAAGAAGCAGGTCAGCGCTCAAAAAAATACGTTTGCTCTTGACTCCGAATGGGGGTCGCCAAAAACAGCGGTAAAGGGTAACGGTTACCAAAAACAACAATAGACCGCCCCTCAATAATAAAAAAAGAGCACGCAACGACAAATTAAAGGGGACCCTCGGGTCCCCTTTGTGCTTTCTGCACCGTGCGATTACAGGGCGGTCCCACCTGAGGCCGCGACGTTGTTGAACACCCGCCGCGTCAAGGTGTGCAGCGCTCATTGTGCCAGCGCCCGCCGCTCAGCCCCTAGCTGCTTGAGTTCGCGCTCGTAAAACGCGCTTTGCATCGCGCCATTCACCAGGATTTGATCCCTGCGCATACTCAACAGGCGCGCGAACCGGTAAGCAGTAGACATGCACCACGCTTCAGGCGTCGTCGCGCAACTCCTCGATGCTGATCTCGCGCATGCGGAATTTCTGAACCTTGCCCGTGACCGTCATTGGAAACTCCTCCACGATCTTGAAATGCTTGGGCGTCTTGAAATGCGCGATTCGCCCCTTGCACCAGGTGTGCAGCTCCAATTCATTGGCCACATGGCCTGGATGAAACTTGACCCAGGCGACGATGGCTTCACCGAAGCGTTCATCCGGAATGCCGATCACCTGCACATCCGCCACTGCCGGATGGGTGAAGAAAAACTCCTCCAACTCGCGCGGGTATACGTTCTCGCCACCGCGAATGATCATGTCCTTGTTGCGCCCCGCGATGCATACATAACCCTGGGCGTCCATGCTCGCCAAGTCGCCGGTGTGCATCCAGCCGGCGTCATCGATGGCCTCGCGGGTGGCATCGGGGTTATTCCAGTAGCCGAGCATCACGCTGTAGCCACGGGTGCATAACTCGCCGATTTCACCACGTACGACGGTATTGCCGTCAGCGTCGATGATCTTGTTTTCCAGCTGCGGCTGGGTGCGGCCGACCGTGGTGACGCGACGTTCCAGGTCATCATCCGCGCCGGTTTGTAGGGACACCGGGCTGGTTTCGGTCATGCCGTAGGCAATCTGCACCTCACTCATGTGCATCTCGTTGATAACCCGGCGCATCACTTCGATAGGGCACGTCGCACCGGCCATGATGCCGGTGCGCAAGGTAGACAGGTCGAAGTCGCCGAGACGTGGGTGATCGAGCATGGCGATAAACATGGTCGGCACGCCGTACAGGCCGGTGGCGCGCTCTTCGGCGACGGCAGTGAGGGTCAGCAGCGGGTCGAAGCCGTCATTGGGGTAAATCATGGTGGTGGCGTGGGTGATGCAGCCCAGGTTGCCCATCACCATGCCAAAGCAGTGATACAGCGGCACCGGGATCACCAGGCGATCCTGCGCGGTCAAACCCAGGCTTTCACCGACCATGTAGCCGTTATTGAGAATGTTGTGATGACTGAGGGTCGCGCCCTTGGGGAAGCCGGTGGTGCCGGAGGTGTACTGGATATTCACGGCTTGGTCGAAGTGCAGGCTGGCCTGGCGGTTGTGTAACTGTTCGGGCGCAATGCCAGCGCCGAGCGCGGCCAACTGCGACCAGGGCAGGAATCCCGTGGGCGGACTGGGGTCGAGGCTGATCATGCCGCGCAGCTCGGGCTTCAATTCATGGAGCATCGCGTGGTAATCGGACGTCTTGAACGACCCGGCGCATACCAGCCACTGGCAACCGGACTGCTTGAGCACGTACTCCAATTCACTGCTGCGGTACGCCGGATTGATATTGACCAGGATCACACCCAGCTTGGCACTGGCGATCTGGCTGATACACCACTCGGCGCAATTGGGTGCCCAGATACCCAGGCGATCACCGATCTGCATGCCCAGCGCGAGGAATGCGCGGGCATGTAAATCCACGGCCTGCGCCAGTTGCTGCCAGGTGTAGCGCTGCTGTTGATGGCGCACCACCAGCGCCTCGCCATCGGGAAACTGTGCAACGGTGCGATCAAAGGCCTGGCCAATCGTCATGGCCAGCAAGGTCTTGTCCTGAACGCCACGGCTGTAGCTCTGATTCGATTGATCCATAACGACCCCTGTTGTCTTTTTTGTAGGTTGACGTAAACGTAAACTACGATTGACAGCGCCTTAACGCAAGCTTACGTTAACGTAAAGGTGAACGCCCTCCCCTGGCGCGCCATCCACACAAAAACAACGCTCACATTAAGGTGCCCGTCCATGAGTTACCCGTCCCTGAACTTCGCTCTCGGTGAAACCATCGACATGCTGCGTGACCAGGTGCAGTCGTTCGTGGGCAAGGAAATCGCGCCCCGTGCGGCACAGATCGATATCGACAACCTGTTCCCAGCGGACCTGTGGTGCAAGTTCGGCGACATGGGCCTGTTAGGCATTACTGTGCCAGAAGAGTACGGCGGCGCCGGCCTGGGTTACCTGGCGCACGTGGTGGCCATGGAAGAAATCAGCCGCGGTTCGGCGTCGGTGGCCTTGTCCTATGGCGCGCACTCCAACCTGTGCGTAAACCAGATCAACCGCAACGGCAACCACGAACAGAAACTCAAGTACCTGCCCAAACTCATCAGCGGCGAACACGTCGGCGCGTTAGCCATGAGCGAGCCGAACGCCGGTTCCGATGTGGTCTCGATGAAACTGCGCGCGGATAAGCGCGGCGATCATTACGTGCTCAACGGCAGCAAGACCTGGATCACCAACGGCCCTGACGCCAGCACCTACGTGATCTACGCTAAGACCGACCTGGAAAAAGGTGCCCACGGCATCACCGCGTTTATCGTCGAGCGCGACTGGAAAGGCTTCAGCCGCAGCAACAAGTTCGACAAGCTAGGCATGCGCGGCTCCAACACCTGCGAACTGTTTTTCGATGACGTCGAAGTGCCCGAAGAAAACATCCTCGGTGTACTCAATGGCGGCGTGAAAGTGCTGATGAGCGGCCTGGACTACGAACGCGTGGTGCTCTCCGGTGGTCCCACCGGGATCATGCAGGCCTGCATGGACCTGATCGTGCCCTACATCCACGACCGCAAGCAGTTCGGCCAGAGCATCGGCGAATTCCAGCTGATCCAGGGCAAGGTCGCCGACATGTACACCCAACTCAACGCCAGCCGCGCCTATCTCTACGCGGTGGCCCAGGCCTGCGAACGTGGCGAAACCACGCGCAAGGATGCGGCTGGGGTGATCCTCTACAGCGCCGAACGCGCCACACAAATGGCCCTCGATGCGATCCAGATTCTCGGTGGCAACGGCTACATCAACGAATTCCCTGCCGGGCGCCTGCTGCGCGATGCCAAGCTGTACGAAATCGGCGCCGGCACCAGTGAGATCCGCCGGATGCTGATCGGCCGCGAACTCTTTAACGAGACGAAATGAATTTCGTCAGCCGCAAGTGCCAAGCTTCAAGCTGCAAGAGGACCGCGTTTACTTGCAGCTTGTGGCTGACAGCTTGCAGTTCGTAGCTCGCAACGCCTACGGAGTAAGCCATGCTTTTACACACCCAGCTCAACCCACGCTCGGCGGAGTTTGCCGCCAACAGCGCGGCGATGCGCCAACAGGTCGACGCCCTGCACAGCCTGCTCGCCCATGTGCAGCAAGGCGGCGGCGCCAAGGCTCAGGAACGGCACACGTCGCGCGGCAAATTGCTGCCACGCGAGCGCATCAACCGCCTTCTCGACCCAGGCTCGCCGTTTCTCGAACTCAGCCAATTGGCCGCTTATCAGGTGTATGGCGAAGATGTGCCCGCCGCTGGCGTAATTGCCGGGATCGGCCGCGTGGAGGGCGTCGAATGCATGATTGTCGCCAACGATGCCACCGTAAAAGGCGGCTCCTACTACCCCCTGACTGTAAAAAAGCACCTGCGCGCGCAAACCATCGCCGAGCAGAATCGCCTGCCGTGCATTTACCTGGTGGACTCCGGTGGCGCCAACCTGCCACGTCAGGATGAAGTGTTTCCGGACCGCGAGCACTTCGGGCGGATCTTCTTCAACCAAGCCAATATGAGCGGCCAAGGCATCCCGCAGATTGCCGTGGTAATGGGCTCATGCACCGCCGGCGGTGCTTATGTGCCGGCGATGGCGGACGAGGCAATCATGGTGCGCAACCAGGCGACGATATTCCTCGCCGGACCGCCTTTGGTGAAGGCTGCCACCGGTGAAGTAGTCAGCGCCGAAGACCTCGGCGGTGCCGATGTTCACTGCAAGATCTCTGGCGTGGCCGACCACTACGCCGACAGCGATGAACACGCCCTGGCGCTGGCCCGGCGCAGCGTGGCCAACCTCAACTGGCGCAAGCAGGGCGAACTGTTGCAGCGCACGCCCGTAGCACCGCTGTACAGCTGCGAAGAGCTTTACGGTGTGATCCCGGCCGACGCCAAGCAGCCCTTTGACGTACGCGAAGTGATCGCACGGCTGGTCGACGGCTCGGTGTTCGATGAGTTCAAAGCACTGTTCGGTACCACGCTGGTGTGCGGCTTTGCGCACCTGCACGGCTACCCGATGGCGATACTGGCCAACAACGGGATTCTGTTTGCCGAGGCGGCGCAAAAAGGCGCGCACTTTATCGAGTTGGCCTGTCAGCGCGGCATTCCCCTGCTGTTCCTGCAGAACATCACCGGCTTTATGGTCGGGCAGAAATACGAAGCTGGTGGCATTGCCAAACACGGCGCCAAGCTGGTCACCGCAGTGGCCTGCGCCAAGGTGCCGAAGTTCACGGTGATCATCGGTGGCAGCTTTGGTGCCGGTAACTATGGCATGTGCGGCCGTGCCTATGACCCGCGTTTCTTGTGGATGTGGCCGAACGCACGCATCGGCGTGATGGGGGCCGAACAGGCGGCCGGCGTGCTGGTGCAGGTAAAACGTGAGCAGGCTGAACGCGCGGGCGTTGGTTTCAGCGCCGAAGAAGAAGCCGCGATCAAGCAGCCACTCCTCGACCAGTACGAAACCCAGGGCCACCCCTACTATTCCAGCGCGCGCCTGTGGGACGACGGTGTCATCGACCCGTTGCAGACCCGTGACGTGCTGGCCCTGGCCTTGTCCGCCTCGCTGAACGCCCCCATCGAGCCGAGCCGCTTCGGCGTGTTCCGCATGTAAATGGAGCTGCACCCCATGAGCGATTTCAATACCCTCGAACTGATCACCGACAGCCGTGGTTTTGCCACGCTGTGGCTCAGTCGTGAAGCCAAGAACAACGCATTCAACGCCCAGATGATCCGCGAACTGATCATCGCCCTCGACCAGGTGCAAGGCGATCCGTCCTTGCGCTTTTTAGTCCTGCGCGGGCGAGGCAAGCACTTCAGTGCCGGCGCCGACCTGGCCTGGATGCAGCAATCGGCCGAATTGGATTACCACACCAACCTGGACGACGCCCGCGAACTGGCGGAGCTGATGTACAACCTGGCCAAGCTGAAAATCCCGACACTGGCGGTGGTACAAGGCGCGGCCTACGGCGGCGCACTGGGCCTGATCAGTTGCTGCGACATGGCGATTGGCGCGGACGATGCGCAGTTCTGTCTGTCGGAAGTGCGCATTGGCTTGGCGCCGGCGGTGATCAGCCCGTTTGTGGTACAGGCCATTGGTGAACGCGCGGCACGGCGCTATGCGCTGACCGCTGAACGCTTTGGCGGCCAGCGCGCACGGGATATCGGTTTGCTGGCGGAGAGCTACCCAATCGACGCGCTGGACCAGCAGGTGGAGCAGTGGGTCGCCAACCTGTTGCAAAACAGCCCGGCGGCAATGCGTGCCAGCAAAGACTTGCTGCGCGAAGTCGGCAACGGCGCCCTCACCCCGGCCCTGCGCCGCTATTGCGAAAATGCGATTGCGCGCATTCGCGTCAGTGCCGAGGGCCAGGAAGGTTTGCGCGCCTTCCTGCAAAAACGTCCTCCGAACTGGAAGCTCCAGGAGCCGCGTTCATGAGCCTATTGACGACCCTGCTGGTAGCCAATCGTGGCGAGATCGCTTGCCGCGTGATGCGCACCGCCAAGGCCATGGGCCTGAAAACCGTGGCCGTACACAGCGCCACCGACCGCGATGCGCGACATAGTCGCGAGGCAGATATCCGTGTCGACCTGGGCGGCAGCAAGGCCACTGACAGTTACCTGCAAATCGATAAACTGATCGCCGCCGCCCAGGCCAGTGGCGCCCAGGCAATTCACCCAGGCTATGGTTTTCTGTCGGAGAACGCCGGGTTTGCCCGCGCGATTGAAGCCGCCGGCTTGATCTTCCTCGGGCCGCCCGCCTCGGCCATCGATGCCATGGGCAGCAAGTCGGCTGCAAAGGCGTTGATGGAAACCGCCGGCGTGCCGCTGGTGCCGGGTTATCACGGCGAGGCCCAGGACTTGGAAACCTTCCGCGCGGCCTGCGCGCGTATCGGCTACCCCGTACTGCTCAAGGCCACGGCCGGTGGCGGTGGCAAAGGCATGAAGGTGGTCGAGGACGTCAGCCAACTGGCCGAGGCCCTGGCCTCGGCACAACGTGAGGCGCTGTCGTCCTTCGGCAATGGGCAGATGCTGGTTGAAAAATACCTGCTCAAGCCGCGTCACGTGGAGATCCAGGTGTTTGCCGATCAGCATGGGCATTGCCTGTACCTCAATGAACGGGATTGCTCGATACAGCGGCGCCACCAAAAAGTCGTCGAGGAAGCGCCGGCTCCAGGCTTGAGTGTTGAACAACGCAAAGCCATGGGCGAAGCCGCTGTGCGTGCGGCCCAGGCCATCGGGTATGTCGGCGCAGGTACCGTGGAGTTTTTGCTGGACGCTCGCGGTGAGTTCTTCTTCATGGAGATGAACACGCGTCTGCAGGTGGAGCATCCGGTGACCGAGGCGATTACCGGCCTCGACCTGGTGGCCTGGCAGATTCGTGTCGCTCAGGGCGAGGCGCTGCCGATCACCCAGGAGCAGGTGCCGCTGATCGGCCATGCGATCGAAGTACGCCTGTATGCCGAGGACCCGGCCAATGATTTCCTGCCCGCCACCGGGCACCTGACGCTGTACCGCGAATCGGCGTCGGGCGCTGGCCGCCGCGTGGACAGCGGTGTCGAGCAAGGCGATAGCGTGTCGCCCTACTACGACCCGATGCTGGGCAAGCTGATTGCCTGGGGCGAGGACCGTGAACAGGCGCGCCTGCGCCTGCTGGGCATGCTGGATGAGTTTGCCGTGGGTGGCCTGAAGACCAACCTGGGCTTTTTGCGGCGCATTATCGGGCATCCGGCGTTTGCGGCAGCCGAGTTGGATACCGGCTTTATTCCGCGCTATCAGGATGAGCTGCTGCCGACACCTGGCGAACTGAGCAATGAGTTCTGGCAGGCAGCGGGCGCGGCGTTCATACAGACCTTGCCGGCCGGTGACGGGCCTTGGGCAGATAAGCGAGGCTTTCGTGCCGGTTTACCTGCCGAGGTTTCGCTGCATTTGAGCTGCAATGGTCAGGATCGGCTGGTGACACTCGCTGCCAATACCGCGCAATTGCGCGGTGAACAGTTGTTGATCGAGCACCAGGGCGTGCGCCTTGGCCATCTGGCTGTGCGCCACGACCGCACGGTGTACCTGCGTTGGGACGGCGAGGTGCATGCCGTCAGCCTGTTTGACCCGATTGCAGCGGTCGACGCCAGCGGCGCTCATCAAGGTGGCCTTACGGCACCGATGAACGGCAGCATCGTGCGCGTGCTGGTGCAGGTCGGGGACAACGTGGAGGCCGGCACGCAACTGGTGGTGCTGGAGGCTATGAAGATGGAACACAGCATTCGCGCGCCCCAGGCTGGAGTGGTCAAGGCGCTGTTCTGCCAGGAAGGCGAAATGGTTGCCGAAGGTTGCGCGTTGGTGGAGCTGGAAACAGCGGGCTAGAACTTTGCCGTGGCCTGCACAACGACGCCAAGAATGCGGCAATCGCCGGTGAACTGCCGTTTCGGGTAAGTCGGATTGAGCGGCACCAGATAGAGCTGGCCGCTCTCCTCCAGCAGCTGACGGAAGGTCGCCTGCGGGCTATCGGCCCATTGGGCGACCACCAGCTTGCCGGGCTCGGCGGCAATGGCCGGATCGACCAGAATCATCATGCCCGCACTCACGCTGAGCCCGCTGGGTGCCGTCATGGCATCGCCTGTGACCGGCAGCCAAAAGGCATCGCCGTGGGCATGATAATCCGTCAACTCGAAGCGGGCGGTGCCATAAGGCATTCGCTCTTCGCGGATTTCGCACAGCCCTTTCCAGTCGCTGACCGGATAGCGGAAATACGGGTTGTAGTTTTTCTCCTGAGGCACTTCATCGACCCGCTCGCGAATATCCAGCGCGACCTCCAGGTAGCCCAGGCCCAACGCCGCCAATACCCGGTTCATGTCCGCCAGGCTGGGTGCACGGCGCTTGTTGAGCCAATGGCCCACGCCCCCCTGGGACATACCCAAGCGTTCAGCCAACTCACCTTGCGTGACCTTGCGGTCTTCCATGTTGGCCTTGACCAACGCGATCCAGTTATCCATGGGGCTGACAATACGTGACGTAGTTTTCAGGGCAATAAACAGTTTGTAGTAATCCATAAAACGACATAAATACGATACGTACTATCATCGGACATAAGGTTTTCGACACCCACCCAGAGTACCGCCCCTTATGACGACAAGCCCGCTTCTCCTGCCTGAAATCCCGGAAGACGACGAATTGCACGACCTGCTCAGCAGCGGTGCCGCCAAGCGTGCGTTGGACTTTTACTTGAAAGAGGATATGTCGACATCAACCCCTGAAGAGGCCTTGTTTGCCATCAATGCAGGCATCAGCCAAGAGGACGCCCTGGTGCACGCCTCGGAGCTGTTGCGCAGCGCTGCGGCCACGGCCTATGCATCAGCGAGCAGCCATCAGGGCAGTCATCGTGACATGGCGTTTTCAGTGGTGTATCTGATCGATATGGCGAAGGCGATGGTGGAGCGGTCGTTGCAAGTGCCAGAGGCTCAAGCGAATAGATAACTGGCGGTTAGAAAAAATATTTCTATCCCAAGGATAAAAACATTTGACTTGCAAATGATAATGATTATTATTGGGCCTAGCTGATCGCGAGATCAGTCGATAGACCAAGGGACCTTAGGTCGGACTCTTGGAATATCTCCTCATCAGGCTAATCACGGTTTTTGACCCGGCTCTTTGGCCGGGTCTTTTTTTGCCAGTTTCCCTGGCGTGGCTTCAGGCTAATGAAGACTGTGTGCGACTTGATGGCGCGCATGGTAGCAAACGACCATCGCCAAAAGAAAGCCAGCGGATAGCTCTAGCCCACATCTTTGCGAATTAGCGCTTGAGAATCAATCTCATAGATTCTAAGCTGCCGCGGCGTCAAGGAAGACGCCCCCTCCCTCTCGCAACAATTTTGCATCCGATCTTTACCAGACTCCTGTGTAATATAGCCGCCACAACACTCATATTCAGGCAACCAGACTATGACCGTGGCCTTGACCTCCATCAAAATCAGCACCGACTTCGACAGTGGCAATATCCAGGTACTGGATGCCCACGATGCCTATCAGTTGTTGCTGGCAATCAAACCCGATACATGCAGCGCGCATTACCAATGGTTCCACTTCAAGGCCGAAGGCATGCATGTGGGCCACACCCATACCTTTCGCCTGAGCAACGCGGGACAGTCCTCCTACCCCAACGCATGGAGCGGCTACAACGCCGTGGCGTCCTACGACCACATCAATTGGTTTAGGGTACCTTCGCGATTTGATGGGGAAATCCTGCATATCAGCCTCGAGACCCGCGAAAAACATGCCTGGCTCGCCTATTTCGAACCCTATAGCCGCGAGCGTCACGACTGGCTGATCGAGCAGGCCCTGAACCGAACTGGCACCCAACTGCTGGCCACCGGTAAAAGTGTTGAAGGCCGTGATATCCAGCTACTACGGCGGGGTAAAGGGGGCGAAGGCCGGCGCAAGATCTGGATCATCGCTCAACAGCACCCCGGCGAGCACATGGCCGAATGGTTTATGGAAGGCATCATCGAACGCCTGCAACAGGACGGCGACGATGAGATGAAAAAGCTGCTGAAAGTCGCCGACCTGTATCTGGTGCCCAACATGAACCCGGACGGCGCCTTCCACGGCCACCTGCGCACCAACGCCATGGGCCAGGACCTCAACCGCGCCTGGCAGAGCGCCAGCCAGGAGAACAGCCCGGAAGTGCTGTTCGTGCAGCAACAAATGGAAAAGTACGGCGTTGACCTGTTCCTCGATATCCACGGCGACGAGGAAATCCCCTACGTATTCACCGCTGGCTGTGAAGGCAACCCCGGCTATACCCCGCGCATCGTGGCGCTGGAAGAACATTTCCGCAGCCACTTGAGTGGCCTGACCCGCGACTTCCAGACCACCTACGGCTACACCCGCGACCTGCCGGGAGAAGCCAACATGAGCCTGGCCTGCAACGCGGTAGGCGAGCAATACGACTGCCTGTCCCTGACCCTGGAAATGCCCTTCAAGGACAACGACGACGCCCCCAACCCGCACACCGGCTGGTCAGGTAAACGCTCGATGCAGTTGGGCAAGGATGTGTTGAGCACCGTGGCCTCTATCGTCGACGAGCTGCGTTAAACCGACTCGGCGGGCACCCGCCGACAATCCTCGGGCCCCAGCAAGCGTCCATCCGCGGAGCGCAATTCCAGCGCTCGCAGCGGCTCACCCTGGGCGCGGTCTACCATCACCGAATGCGCCTCGCCTGCCCCGTAGAAAAACCCTTCCCCCCACTGCCGTAACCCGATGATCACGTTGAACAGGCCTTGACCCTTTTCCGTGAGGGCGTACTCCTGATACGCACTACCATCCGACGCCGGCACGACCTCTAGCACGCCATGGTTCACCAGGCTGCGCAAGCGCGTGGACAGAATATTCTTGGCCATCCCCAAGCTGCGCTGGAATTCACTAAAGCGACGGATGCCATCAAACGCGTCGCGAATGATCAGCAACGACCAACCATCGCCAATGGCATCCAACGAACGCGCCACCGGGCATTCGGCACTTTCAAAACGGGTGAGGTTGACCATCAGGCTGCCTGTCTTGGATCAATAATGTGGTTGCAATATAAAACCGGAATCCTTACCGTGCAACTGGTTTCATTTTAGAACCACACAAGGATAAGCCGCATGCCCTCATCCCCCTTGAGCGGCGCCGTGGTGTTGCTGTTCGCCATCGCCTGTGGCCTGTCGGTGGCCAACGTCTACTACGCGCAGCCGCTGCTCGACGCCATGGCCGAGACCTTCGCCATGGATCACGCCACCGTTGGCATCATCATCGCCCTCACCCAGGTCGGCTATGGCGTGGGACTGTTGCTGCTGGTGCCTCTCGGGGATTTACTCAACCGGCGCAAATTGATCGTCACCCAACTGCTGCTTTCCACGCTCGCCGTGCTGGTGGTGGCGTTGTCTTGCAACAGTTTCTGGTTGCTGGCCGGCATGGTGCTCACCGGGCTGCTGGCCGTTATCGCCCAGGTGCTGGTGGCATTCGCGGCCCATCTGGCGTCGCCTGAACAGCGCGGGCACGTGGTCGGGCTGGTTACCAGCGGTATCGTGGTCGGCTTGCTGCTGGCGCGCTCGGTTTCAGGCGCCATGGCTGACCTGGCGGGTTGGCGTTCGGTGTACCTGCTGTCGGCAGGCCTGACGTTATTGATGGCGATCCTGCTGTGGAGAGTGCTGCCAGGCACGGAGCAACCGCAGGCAACCGGCACCTATGGCGCGTTGATCCGCTCGGTTTTCAGCTTGTTCAAAGAGGAAAAAGTCCTGCGTGACCGCGCCGTGCTGGCGATGCTGATTTTCGCCGCCGGCACCGTCCTGTGGACGCCAATGGTACTGCCCTTGAGCGCCCCGCCGCTGTCGCTTTCGCACACGCAGGTCGGCCTCTTCGGGCTCGCCGGTGCCGCCGGAGCCCTGGGTGCCGCGCACGCCGGACGCCTGGCCGACAAGGGCTTCGCCCAATGGGTCAGCGGCACGGCACTGCTGCTCATGCTGCTCTCTTGGGTTGCCATCGGTTTTACCCAATCGTCTCTGTGGGCACTGTCGCTGGGGGTGATTGTGTTCGACCTGGGCTTGCAGGCCGTGCACGTCACCAGCCAAAGCCTGATCTATGCGGTACGCCCCGATGCACAGAGTCGGCTGGTGGCGGGTTACATGGTGTTTTACTCAGTGGGCAGTGCGGTGGGATCGGTCAGTGCCACGGCGATGTATGCCTGGGCCGGGTGGATCGGGGTGTGCGGCCTGGGCGCGGCGATCAACCTGCTGGCGTTGATCTACTGGCTGACCACACTGCCCCCGAAACCGGTCTCAGTCTTTGCTGCCGGTCATGCTTTGAAGCACGCCGTCACGGCGAATCAGCCAGTGGAACAGCGCCGCCGCCAGGTGCAACAACACGGTGAGGAATAGCAGATAGGCCAGGAACCCATGGGCCTTGCGCAGCACCGCAAACAAAGGCGCATTTGCCCCCACCAGCGCCGGCAACTGCACTGAACTGCTAAGCATCACCGGGTCGCCCGCCGCCGAAATCATCGCCCAACCCAGCAGCGGCAACACCAGCATCAAGGCATACAGCACTAGGTGAGACGCCTTGGCTGCCAACACTTGCCACAGCGGTACGTCGGCGGGCAACGGTGGTTGGCGCGTGGAGAAGCGCACCACCACCCGCACGATCACCAGCGCCAGAATCGCGATACCCAGCGGCTTGTGCAGGTGGATCAACCATTCATGCCGCTCCGAAACCGACGCCGCCAGGCCCGCGCCGATAAACAGCATGGCGATGACCATCAGCGCCATGAGCCAGTGCAGCAGGCGCGCCAGGGGGGCGAAAACCCGTGGTTGGTCATTCATGGCTTCGACTCCTGAGGGGCGCTGTGCAACGGGCTGACTTCACCGGCGCGGCGCAGGTACGAGCTGGCATACGCCGCCGAACGTGCCGCGAGCAACGGGTCATTGGAGGCTTCGATGCCACTGGGCAGAATCAGCGGGTCGAAGTTGATATCGCGGCAATCGCCATCGGCCTGAGCCTGGCTGCTTTGCAGCACCAGGGTGCCGGCATTGATGACTTTATGCTCGCCGGTCCAGGTCTTGCTCGCATCGTCCAGCGGGTCACCGGGATTGGCCAAGGTCATGTTCAACTGCCAACGCAACGGTCCAGCGGACAGGCGTTGCACCAGGTCTTTTTCCAGGAAATCGCTGCCCGCAGGTGCGGTATCGCCCGCTGCATCCTGACGCTGTGGCACCACGCCCCAACGCACGGCCTGGCGCTTGCCATCGGCGCCCACCAGGTAAAACGCGTTGATACCGTTGTAGGTTTCGGTCGCATAACTGGCGGAAGGCTTGGCGGTCTTGACCCACGCCAGGAACGGCGCCGTCTCGGGATGAGCCGCAAAGAACGCTGGCATGCTCGCCGGGTTGGGCTTGCCGGTGGAAGGCTCCGGCGCACCGGCCTTGAGCATCTGGTAGAACGCCTCGGGCGTACCCACCGGGAACACTGGCATGCTGTTCATGCCGGTGCGCCACTGCTGGCCGTTGGATTGGCTAAATTGCACGGCAAAGCTGCGGATCGGCACACTGCTGTCCGGCGCATAGGGGTTGCCGCTGGGCAAGGCAAACCGGCCGATCAGCGGGGTCTTGGCCTCGTTGAACACCTGGGCACTGGAGTAGGCACGCGCCTCGGGGCTGCTCTCGAAATACCCGGCCACGCACACGCCCTTGGCATGGTTACGCCGGAAGCCTGGGTGGACACCGTTGTTGGTTTCCAAGGCATTGACCAGGGTTTTCGGACGCAAGCGCTGTGGGTCGAGGGTGCCATTGACGTAGGCAAATGCCCCCGCCATAACCGCAACCACGGCTCCGATACCCGCCAGGCGCGCGATCAGGCTCGACGTGCTCAAGGGGGGACGGGGCGGTGATGAGTGATCTACCATGAAGAAACTCCAGGGCCAAAGGCCGTAGGGGTGAACATAAGGTCGGAGCATTAAGACGAACGCCGATTGGGCCTATTCCCTGGCCTTGGATTTATTTCCCGGCAACGGGAATAACCTTCATCGCCGCACGTCTCTCTAGTCCCAGCGTAGTGAACAGCCAGCTCCCCATGCATGAACTCGACGAACCGTTACGTGAACTCATCCCCAGGCTGCGGCGCTTTGCCGTGTCCCTGACGCGTAACACCAGCAGCGCCGACGACCTGGTGCAGTCGACCCTGGAACGGGCGATCATCGGTTGGGCCGACAAACGCGTCGAAGGCGACTTGCGCGCGTGGCTGTTCTCGATCCTCTATCGGCAGTTCCTCGACACCCACCGCCGCACACGGCGCTACGCACGCATGCTGGAATTCTTTACCGGGCGTGATGATGCACAGCCGTCGGTCGAACGTACGGTGATCGCCCAGTCAACCCTGCAAGCCTTCGATCAACTCAACACCGAGCAGCGCGCCCTGCTGCTGTGGGTCTCGGTCGAAGGCTTGAGCTACAAGGAAGTCGCCGAGATCCTCGATGTCCCCATCGGTACCGTGATGTCGCGCCTGTCCCGAGCACGCCAAGCCCTGCGTCAACTCAGTGATGGCGAAATTGCCAGCCCTTCCCTGCGGATACTCAAATGATCAGCCTGCCCCCCAGCGAACGCGATTTGCATGCCTACGTCGATCACCAACTGCTGGAAAGTGATCGCCGTGTCCTGGAAACCTATCTGGCGGCCCATCCGGACGTCGCCGCCCAGGTCCACGCCTGGCAGCACGACGCGCAATTGCTGCGCGCCGCATTGGGCGGTGCCCTGCAACAGCCGGCTAACCCGGACCTGGACCCGGCACTGATTCGCCAGCGCATCAAGCGCCAATCGCGCCGCCATTTCGCTACGGCAGCCATGCTATTGATCGCCGTCAGCCTCGGTGGCCTGGGTGGCTGGCACGCCCGTGAAGCCACTCAGCCGCCTCTGTTGCCGATGGCCGATGCGATGCAAGCCTTCCGCCTATTTGCCCAGGACGGCATCATGCCCGCCGACTACAAGGTTCAGGGCGACGGCACGATGCAGGCTTGGCTAGACCGCTACTTCAACCAGGCGCACCGCCTGCCTGACCTGAGCGCATCGGGCTTCAGGCCGGTCAGCGGGCGCCTGCTCACTACCGAGCAAGGTGCCGCCGCCATGGTGCTCTACGAAGACCCGCAAGGGCGGCGCATCAGTTTCTACATCCGCCCGCCTGGCCCGGATAACGGTTTCCTGCCCAGTGGCAGCCGCCGCGCCGATGGCTTGCAGGCCCAATACTGGTCCGGCGCTGGCTACAACTATGCGGTGGTCAGCCCCGTGGGCCAGCCGACCCCGCAGATGCTGAAGTTCTAGAAGCCCACGCCCAACACGATGCTATCGAGCTAGGTGCCGCCCAGCGGCACCTAGCTCTATTGGTCAAATCGCGGCGGGCGCCCTACAGTAAGCGACCACTGAAATACAGAGTGACTTGCATTGGCCGTGCTTCCCCTTATCCGTCGCCTCCTCGGTAAAAGAACCGACAGCCTCGACGACTCGCCCATCCCTGCATTCTTTCAGCAAAAAGCCGAGCAACAGGGCTTTACCCTGAGCAGCGGCCAAACCCGCGCCATTGCCGCCCTGGCCCGTGAAACCAAGACCCTGCTCGCCGGCCAGCCCACCCGCAGCCTGTATGTGCACGGGCCGGTGGGCCGCGGCAAAAGCTGGCTGCTGGATGGCTTTTTTCAGGCGTTGCCGATTACCGAGAAGCAACGTGTGCACTTCCATGACTTTTTTGCCCAACTGCATCGCGGCATGTTCAAGCATCGCGGGCAAGACGATGCCCTGGTCTTGACCCTGGATGAACTGCTGACGGACTGCCGGGTGCTGTGTTTCGACGAATTCCACGTCCACGACATCGGCGATGCCATGTTGATATCTCGGCTGTTCAAGGCCCTGTTCGGACGCGGTGTGCTGGTGCTGGTAACGTCCAACTACGCGCCGCAAGACTTGCTACCCAACCCCCTGTATCACGAGCGCTTCAAGCCGGTGATCGACCTGATCGCCGCGCGTATGGAGGTGCTGGAAGTCAGCTCGCCCCAGGATTTTCGCAGCCTGCCCCAGACTCGGAGCGCGCAACGCTTTACCAGCGGTCACTACGTCTGGCCGGGGACCGCGAGCCAGCGCGAAGCACTCGGTTTGACCGCTGTAGACTGCACGCCTCAGCCCTTGCCCGTCGGCACTCGAACCTTGATATGTCGCCGCCATACAGGCCGCTCCATTGCCTTCACCTTCAACGACCTGTGCGAACAGTTGACGGCAGTGACGGACTACTTGCTGCTCTGCCAGGACTACGATGACTGGATCATCGACGGCCTGCCACAACTGGCGGAGTGCCCGATTGCCGTGCAGCAGCGATTCATCAATCTGGTGGACGTACTCTACGACCGGGACAAGCAACTGATTCTGATCGGCGAGCAGCCCCTCAACCTTGCCTTGGGTGGCAAAGCCATCGACCTCGCCCGCACCGCCAGCCGTCTCGGACAATTGCAACAGGCCGGCCCGCAACGCTCGCGCGACCCGGTATCATGAACGCCATTCACGCCACCTTGCCGAGTGACTGCGCCGTTCATGAATACCCTCGCCCAACTCAAGGCCGGCCAACTGGCCGGTATCACGCGGCTGGACCTGTCCTGTGGACTGACCGAATTCCCCCGGGAAATTTTCGAACTGGCCGACTCGCTGGAGATCCTCAACCTCAGCGGTAACGCCCTGAGCAGCCTGCCCGACGATCTGCACCGCCTGCCTCACCTGCGCGTGCTGTTTTGCTCGGATAACCTCTTTACTGAACTGCCAGCCTGCCTGGGCGAATGCACGAGACTGAGCATGATCGGCTTCAAGGCCAACCAGATCCGCCACGTGCCTGCCGCCGCGTTGCCGCCGTTGTTGCGCTGGCTGATCCTGACCGATAACTGCATCAGCCAATTGCCCGACGAACTGGGCAAGCGCCCGCTGCTGCAAAAGCTGATGCTGGCCGGCAATCACCTGGTGCACCTGCCGGAGAGCCTGGCCCACTGCCACAACCTCGAATTGCTGCGCATCGCCTCCAACCGCCTCACCCAGCTGCCGGAATGGCTACTGGCCCTGCCAAGCCTGACCTGGCTGGCCTATGCCGGTAACCCGGTGGAAATGGCGATGGAGGTGGCAGGTGATGACGCCACCCCCAATATTCCCTGGTCCGAACTGGAACTGGCCGAAGTCCTCGGTGAAGGCGCTTCCGGCGTTATCCGCAAAGCGCTGTGGAAACCGTCAGGCAAACCCGTCGCAGTCAAACTCTATAAAGGCACCATCACCAGCGACGGCTCACCGTTGCACGAAATGCAAGCCTGCATCGCCGCCGGGTTGCACCCCAACCTGATCACGGTAGAAGGCCGCGTTATCGGCCATCCTGATGACCAGGCCGCATTGGTGATGGACCTGATCGACCCGAGCTACCGCAACCTTGCAGCCCTGCCGAGCCTGGCCTCGTGCACCCGGGATATCTACGAACCGGGCATGCGCCTCAGTCTTGAAGTGGCCTTGCGCATGGCACGGGGCATCGCTTCGGTGACTGCGCATTTGCACCGTCATGGCATTACCCATGGCGACCTCTACGGCCACAATATTTTATGGAATGAAGCGGGTGATTGCCTGCTGGGGGACTTTGGCGCGGCGTCGTTCCATGGCACGGCAGGCACCCTGGAAACCAAGGCGTTGCAGCGCATTGAAGTGCGAGCGTTCGGCGTGTTGCTGGGGGAGTTGTTGGAGCGGGTTGAGGAGCCGGTGAGCAGCGAATTGATGACGCTGCAAGAAAGCTGCTGTCAGCCTGATGTACTGGCGCGGCCAGGGTTCGAGGAAATCGAAGCACTGCTGAACCGGGACTGAAACTCGATTCAAATGTGGGAGCTGGCTTGCCTGCGATGAGCTCGTGTCATTCACTTTTTCAGTGACTGATACACCGCTATCGCAGGCACGCCAGCTGCCGCACTTTTTACCGCGTTTCAGCCAGCCAGACCGACGAACATATCCTGCACGTCATCATGGTTGTCCAGGCCTTCCAGGAAGGCTTCGACTTCGGCCATCTGCTCGGCGCTCAAACCGCTCACCGGGTTTTTCGAGAGGTAACCCAGCTTGGCCGACAGCACGGTGAAACCCTGCTCCGGCAAGGCCTTTTGTACGGCGTCCAGGTCGGTGGTTTCGGTGATGAACAGGGTTGTGCCCTCTTCTTCGCCGTCTTCGAAATCCTGGGCCCCGGCTTCAATCGCGGCCATTTCCGGATCGGCGTCCGGGCTGTCCGGCGAGGCTTCGATCAGGCCGACGTGGTTGAAGTCCCACGCCACGGAGCCGGAGGCACCCAGTTGACCCTTGCGGAACGCCACACGGATTTCAGCCACGGTGCGGTTGATGTTGTCGGTCACGCACTCGACGATCAGCGGCACCTGGTGCGGGGCGAACCCTTCGTAGGTCACACGGTGGTATTGCACGGTTTCGCCGAGCAGACCGGCGCCTTTCTTGATCGCGCGTTCCAGGGTTTCCTTGGGCATCGAGGCCTTTTTGGCCTGTTCCACCACCAGACGCAGGTGGGCGTTGGTCGCGGTGTCGGCGCCATTGCGGGCGGCGATGGTGATTTCTTTCACCAGCTTGCCGAAGATCTTGCCCTTGGCATTGGATGCCGCTTCTTTATGTTTGACTTTCCACTGTGCGCCCATGACTCACTCTCTTTTCGTCCATCGCGCCGAAACGTCTACTGGCCGGCGCTTTGGGGGCAGAGTTTATAGCGCAAGAACGCATCGTTCCACCAAAAAACCGTCAGGGTGCCAACTCGAAAAATGCCTGGGTCAAGCGCAATGAGCGCCGCCGCTCCATGCAGCCAAGCATGTGGTGATTCAGCAGCCCTTCGCCCTGGATCGGCACGGCGCACACGCGCGGGTCGGGGCTGACTTCCATCGACGACACCACGCCTACGCCCAATTCGGCAGCAACGGCCTCGGTCACCGCCTCACGGCTGTCGAGTTCCAGCAGCACCTTGGGCTGTACACCGGCAGCCAGGCAGGCGTCATCAAAGGTGCGCCGGGTGATGGAGCTGGGCTCGCGCAGCACCATGATCACGTCGTTGAGCTGATCCAGGCGGATACCCTTGGGCAGCGTCGCCCAGGGGTGACTGGCAGGCACCAGCGCACAGATCCGCGACTCGCTCAGGGGTAGCAGATGCAGGCCATTACGCGGCTCCACTTCGGTGAGCACCGCCACATCCGCATGCTCGGACAACAACGCAGCCAGGGTTTCCTGGGCGTTGCCCAAGCGCAGGTTGACGGTAATCCCAGGGTAACGCGCGCGCAGGCTGGCGATCATCGGCATCACCAGATGCGGGCCGTCCGCCGCCACTTCCAGGCGCCCGGTGAGCAATTGCCGGTTGGCCTCCAGCATCGCCTGTGCTTCATCCACCAGGCCGAAGATCGCCCGCGTGATCGCCGCCAGGCGCGCGCCCTCCTGCGTCACCTCTACCCGACGTGCGGTACGCCGCAGCAACGGGATCTGGTAGTGCTCTTCCAGAGCCTTGATATGCCCGGTTACCGCCGGTTGGCTGATGAACAGCCGCGCCGCCGCACGGGTAAAACTGCCTTCGCGGGCCACGGCATCGAATGCGCGCAATTGAAACAGATTCATAGCTATCGGCCTCACTGATAGCTCGCATAACAACAAACAATTTGATTGATGACAAGCCAAACTGCAATTTAGGCGCCGTAGCTTCAGCCCCCGATGCCTTGCGAGAATTTGAGATGACCACCGCGCCGATCCTGCTGACCCCTGGCCCCCTGACCACCTCCGCCCGGACCCGTCAGGCAATGATGGTGGATTGGGGTTCATGGGATGACCGTTTCAACCAGCTCACCGCCAGTGCGTGCGAACACCTGTTGGCGATTCTCAACGGCGCCGACAGTCACCATTGCGTGCCATTGCAAGGCAGCGGCACGTTCGCTGTCGAAGCCGCCATCGGCACCCTCGTACCGCGCAACGCCAAGGTGCTGGTGCTGATCAACGGTGCCTATGGCAAGCGCCTGGCCCGGATCTGCGAAGTGCTCGGCCGCGATTTCAGCACCTTTGAAACCGCCGAAGACAAACCGACCACCGCCGCCGACGTCGACCGGCTGCTGCAGGCCGACAAGGCCATCACCCACGTCGCGCTGATCCACTGCGAAACCAGCACCGGTATTCTCAACCCACTGCCGCAAATCGCCCAAGTCATTAAAAACCACGGCAAGCGCCTGATCATCGACGCCATGAGTTCCTTTGGTGCGCTGCCGATCGACGCCCGAGAAGTGCCGTTCGACGCTCTGATTGCCGCCTCCGGCAAATGCCTGGAAGGCGTGCCGGGGATGGGTTTTGTCTTCGCCGAAAAAACCGCGCTGGCCGCGGCCCAAGGCAACTGCCATTCCCTGGCGATGGACCTGTTTGACCAGCACAGCTACATGACCAAGACCGGCCAATGGCGCTTCACCCCGCCGACCCACGTGGTCGCAGCCCTTCACGAAGCGCTGCTGCAGTACGTTGAAGAAGGCGGCCTGCCCGCGCGCCATCAACGCTATGCACGCAACTGCCAGGTGCTGCTGGATGGCATGGCCGAACTGGGCCTGCGCAGCTTCCTACCGGCGGCGATCCAGGCGCCGATCATCGTCACCTTCCACGCTCCGCAACACCCGCGCTATCAATTCAAGGATTTTTACGAACGAGTCAAGGCGAAGGGTTTCATCCTGTATCCGGGCAAGTTGACCCAGGTGGAAACCTTTCGCGTGGGCTGCATCGGCCATGTCGATGCCACCGATATGAACGCCGCCGTCACCGCCATTGGCGAAGTACTGCAAGCCATGGGCATCACCCTCTCTTCCTTCGGAACACACGCATGAACTACCAGAACCCCAACGCCCTGCAAGCTGTGATCCTCGACTGGGCCGGCACCGTGGTCGACTTCGGCTCCTTCGCACCGACGCAGATTTTTGTCGAAGCCTTTGCCGAATTCGACGTGCAAGTCTCCATCGAAGAAGCCCGAGGCCCGATGGGCATGGGCAAGTGGGACCACATCCGCACCCTGTGCGACCAGCCGCAGGTCGCCGAACGCTACCGCAAAGCCTTCGGCCGCACGCCGAGCGATGACGACGTAACCGCCATCTACCAACGCTTCATGCCATTGCAGATCGAGAAGATCGCCGAGCACTCGACGCTTATTCCCGGTGCCCTCGACACCATCGCACGGCTGCGCGTGCAAGGCATAAAGATCGGTTCCTGCTCCGGCTACCCCAAACAAGTGATGGATAAAGTCGTCGCACTGGCGGCCACCAACGGTTATATCGCCGATCATGTAGTGGCCACCGATGAAGTGCCCAATGGTCGCCCCTGGCCGGCCCAGGCGCTGACTAATGTGATCGCGCTGGGTATCGATGATGTGGCAGCGTGCGTAAAGGTTGACGACACGGTGCCGGGCATCCTCGAAGGCCGCCGCGCCGGCATGTGGACCGTTGCCCTGACCTGTTCAGGCAACGCACTGGGATTGACCTACGCGCAGTTCAGCGCCCTTGACGCCGCGACCCTGGCCAGCGAGCGCAAGCGCGTCGAAGCGATGTTCGAAGGCTCGCGCCCGCACTACCTGATCGACACCATCAACGACCTGCCTTCGGTGATCGCCGACATCAATGCGCGCCTGGCGCGTGGGGAAATGCCGCAGAGCCACTGACCGAGGTCAAGAAAAGCGCAGTCGCACCGGGTAAAACGCACAAAACAGGCTTACATTAAAAGGACTTCGTCATTAAAGAACGGAGGTATGACCTGATAAGTGAGGAACACAGCGATGCCGTGGAAAAACTCCGATACGCGCTACAGCACCCTGTCGATCGCGTTGCACTGGTTGATGGTGGTGCTGCTGGCAGTGGTCTACGCCTGCATTGAACTGCGCGGCCAGTTTCCGAAAGGCAGCGGTGCGCGAACGTTGATCGTCGAAATGCACTTTATGTTTGGCCTTACCGTGTTTGTGCTGGTGTGGCTGCGGTTGTTTGCGCGCAGCCTGGGCGTGGCACCGAAGATCCTACCTGCACCGCCACAATGGCAGCGTTTGCTGGCTACGCTGATGCATGTCGCGTTGTATGCGTTGATGATCGGCATGCCGATTGCCGGTTGGCTGATTGTCAGTGCCGAGGGGCATTCGGTGAGTTTCTATGGCATGGAGTTGCCGCCGTTGATTGGCGAGAACAAGGACCTCGCCAAGCAGATTGAAGGCTGGCATGTCTGGTTCGGCAAGGTCGGTTATTGGCTGATCGGGCTGCATGCACTGGCGGGGATTGCTCACCATTACATCCTGCGGGATAACACGGCGTTGCGGATGATACCGGGTCGGTTTGCCAGGAAAACAGCTGAATGATGGACCGCTATTGCGGCATGGGTAGCATGTGCTGCGTTGTATCTGTGACGGTCTGACAGGCGACCTGGTTTTATCAGGGGTTACCGGTTCAAATGTGGAAGCTGGCTTGCCTGCGAAGGCGGTAGGTCAGCTACAGAATGTCAATTGATACACCCTCTTCGCAGGCAAGCCAGCCCCACAAGGGTTCTGCGTCAGGCATTGAACCCTCGACAGCCCTGCAGGCCGCCGGTGTGGACGAAGATCAGGCGTGTGCCGGGGGAGAAGCGCCCGGCTTCGATCTGCAGCTTCAACGCCAGTAACGCCTTGCCGGTGTAGAGCGGCTCCAAGGGCACACCGCAGGCCTGCTGCGTAGCGTCGATAAAATCGAGCAGCAACGGATCAACTTTGGCAAAGCCCCCGCGACTAGCGTCCAACAGTTCATAACCTCCCTGCACGATCGCTTCGACGTTCTGCGCCACACCGTGATCATCCGGCACCGCCATGGCGCCGTACACCGTGTGTGCCCCCGCCTCTGCCAGCACCAGGCCGGCCAATGTGGTGCCAGTGCCCGCAGCTAACCACCAAGCGTCGTAATCGGCCCACCCCCGCGCGGGCAATTGCGCCCGCACCTGCTCGACCAACACGGAGCAACCCAATGCACCCGCACTACCGCCGCCGCCTTCAGGCACGGGATGCAGATGGGGATACTGCTCACGCCACGGCAGCCAAAAGTCCGGCTCATGGCGCGCGCGGTAGCCGCCATAACCCAGCCAATGCAATTGCATGCCAAAAGCCTTCAAGTCGAGGACAGTAGGGGTGTCTTGTGGATGCCCGCGCAGCAGGCCTACGGTGGGGAAGTCAAAACGCTTGCCGGCAGCGGCTAACGCGTGCAAATGGTTGGAGTAAGCGCCGCCCAGGCTGATGATGCCGCGGGCGTTTTGCGCCTGCGCTAAATGCCCACTGAGCTTGAACCATTTGTTGCCACTGATCAGCGGGTCGATACAATCCAGGCGCAACACGGCCAGCTCGACCCCTTGCAGCCAATCCAGTTGCAAGGGTTCAAGCGGTGCGCGGGGAAACCAATCGAAGGGGCCCATCGGGAAACATCTGCATGAAAAATGGGGCGGCAGTCTAACACCGCCCCGTTTGGGTTCTTACAGTTCGGCAGCGAGGCGTGAACCCTGATTGATAGCGCGCTTTGCATCCAGCTCGGCCGCCACATCGGCGCCGCCGATCAGGTGCACGTTCTGGCCCGCCGCGACCAGGCCGTCCTGCAGTTCGCGCAGCGGGTCCTGGCCGGCGCAGATGACGATGTTGTCCACCGCCAGCACTTGGGGTTCACCCTCGGCGCCAATGCGGATATGCAGGCCTTCATCGTCGACTTTCAAATACTCGACGCTGTTGAGCATCTGCACCTGCTTGTTCTTCAAACCGGTACGGTGGATCCAGCCGGTAGTCTTGCCCAGGCCGTCGCCCACCTTGGAAGTCTTGCGTTGCAGCAAGAACACTTCACGCGCCGGCGCATGGGGTTGCGGTTTGATACCGGCTACACCACCGCGGGCTTGCAGCTGGGTGTCGATGCCCCACTCTTTCCAGAACGCTTCGCGGTCCAGGCTGGTGGACACACCTTGGTGCACGAGAGATTCCGAGACGTCGAAACCGATACCACCGGCGCCGATCACCGCTACGCGCTTGCCTACCGGCTTGCGTTCGAGGATCACGTCCAGGTAGCTCAGTACCTTGGCATTCTCGACCCCCGGGATCGCCGGGGTACGCGGCGCGATGCCGGTAGCCAGGATGATCTCGTCATAACCGCCCGCCGCCAGTTGCGCCACGTCCACACGGGTATTGAGGCAAAGCTCCACGTGGGTGGTCTGCAATTTGCGCTTGAAGTAGCGCAGGGTTTCGAAGAACTCCTCCTTGCCCGGCACGCGCTTGGCGATATTGAACTGGCCGCCGATCTCGCTGGCGGAATCAAACAGCGTCACCTGATGGCCGCGCTCCGCAGCCACGGTTGCCGCCGCCAGACCGGCAGGACCGGCACCAACCACGGCGATCTTCTTGATTTGCTGCACGGGCAGGTAGTTGAGCTCAGTCTCATAGCACGCGCGCGGGTTGACCAAACAGGTGGTCAGCTTGCCGCCGAAGGTGTGGTCCAGGCAGGCCTGATTGCAGCCGATACAGGTGTTGATTTCATCGGCACGGCCAGCGGCGGCCTTGTTGACGAATTCCGGGTCGGCCAGGAATGGGCGTGCCATGGACACCATGTCGGCATCGCCCTCGGCGAGGATCTGCTCGGCGATTTCCGGGGTGTTGATGCGGTTGGTAGTAATCAGCGGAATCTGCACCGCACCGCGCAGTTTGGCGGTGACTTTGCTGAACGCGCCGCGCGGCACCTTGGTGGCGATGGTCGGGATACGCGCTTCGTGCCAGCCAATCCCGGTGTTGATAAGGGTCGCACCGGCGCCTTCGATAGCCTTGGCCAACTGCACAATTTCTTCCCAGCTGCTGCCGCCCTCCACCAGATCGAGCATCGACAGGCGGAAGATAATGATGAAATTCGGGCCGACGGCTTCACGCACACGGCGCACGATATCCACCGCAAGGCGCATGCGGTTTTCGTAGCTACCGCCCCAACGGTCGGTGCGATGGTTGGTGTGGGCGGCGAGGAACTGGTTAATGAAGTAGCCTTCGGACCCCATGATTTCCACGCCGTCGTACTCGGCGACCTGGGCCAGCAACGAACAGGTGACAAAATCCTGGATCTGCTTTTCGATGCCTTCTTCGTCCAGCTCCTTGGGCTTGAACGGATTGATCGGCGCCTGGATCGCGCTCGGTGCAACTTGTTTAGGGCTGTAGGCATAACGACCGGCGTGGAGGATCTGCATGCAGATCTTGCCGCCCGCCTCGTGCACGGCTTTGGTCACGATCTTGTGTTTTTGCGCTTCTTCGTCGGTGGTCAGCTTGGCCGCGCCGGCGTACACCCCGCCCTCGTCATTCGGGCCAATGCCGCCCGTGACCATCAGGCCAACGCCGCCACGGGCGCGCTCGGCAAAATAGGCCGCCATGCGTTCGAAACCGCCGGGCTTTTCTTCAAGGCCTGTGTGCATCGAGCCCATCAGGGTACGGTTGCGCAAGGTGGTAAAACCCAGGTCCAACGGGGCCAGCAGGTGCGGGTAGGCAACAGCGGTCATGGTCAAGCTCCACAACGGATCATCACGGGGGCGTGACAGGCTCATGCGGCCCGCCATCGGTTTATGTCCCACAGACTAAGAGCCGGCGGACTACCGCTCAATGACTGAAACTGACAAGTTATTGATCCAAATGCACAGCGCCCCTTGGCAAGCCGGCCCATGGGCCCTACCCTAGTCGGCGAACCCTGCACACGGTCTGTTGTCTGTTGCCCCATGCGTAAACTTCTAGCTTTTACCGCCACCATGGCCCTGGTTGCCGCCGTCGCCGCGTATCTGGTCTGGACCCAGGAGCGCCCCGTGGCGCATTACCTGTCGGACCTGCGCATCACCCTCGCCGTCAACGAAGGCCTGCCGGCTGACCGTGGCAACTTGCTGGGCATCCAGCCGGAGCTGTTTCCGGCCGACTACCAGAGCCTGGAGCGCCTGCACCTGAAGCTGTCGGCCTACCTGCAAAAAGCACGCGACCAAGGGCTGATCAACGACAAGACCATCGTGGTACTGCCCGAACATATTGGCACCTGGCTGATGCTCATAGGCGAGAAGAACGAGGTCTACCAGGCTCTCCACGCGAAGGATGCGATGAATTGGCTGTCGGTCAGCAACCCACTGATGTTTGCGCGCGCGTGGATCAGCGCCACGGGCGACAACCGCACCGACGACGCCTACCTGCGCATGAAAGCCGATGGCATGGCGCGGGACTATCAGGTGTTGTTTGGCGGCCTGGCCAAGGAGTTTGGCGTGACCTTGGTGGCCGGCTCCATCACCCTGCCCAACCCAAGCGTCAGTCAGGGACAGCTGCAGGTCGGCCATGGTGCGCTGTATAACGCCAGCGTCGTCTTCAGCGCCGACGGTTTGCCCGTCGGCGAGCCGCAGCGTCAGCTCTACCCGATCTACGATGAACGTGGCTTTATCGAACCCGGTGATGAAAACGTCGTCAGCGTGGTCGACACCCCGGCCGGTCGCCTGGGCGTGCTGGTGGGCAGCGACAGCTGGTACCCGGACAACTACCGCAAACTCAACGAACACGGCGCGCAGTTGATCGCAGTGCCAGCCTTTGTGCTGGGACGTGACACATGGGACCGCCCATGGCGCGGTTTCAAAAGCGTCTCCACCCCGACTGAAATCAGCCTCAAGCCCGAAGAACTCAGTGAAGGCGAAGCCTGGCGCCGTCTCACGCTGATCAGCCAGCCGCCCGTCAGTCAGGCAAGCGCCGGCATGAGCGTGTTCCTGCGTGGACAGTTCTGGGACCTGGGCACTGCTGGGCATAGCTTCCTCAGCAGCAACGGGCACATCAGCGCAGATAGCGACGCCCGTGGTGCGCGCTTGTTGAATATCTGGCTGTGAAGCCCGTACGGCTGGGGGACCTGTCGGTGGGCTTCGTGCACACCCTGGCGGATGCCATCCACAGCCACGGCCTGGACCCGCAGCCGCTGCTGCTGCAATACGGCCTCGACCCGGCCCGCCTCGCAGAGGCCGGAGCACGCTTATCGATCCCGCGTTACATGCGCCTTGGCCATGCGGCCATCCAGCTCACCGGCGACCCAAGCCTGGGTTTGCGCATGGGCCAGTTCAGCCGCTTGAGCCAGTCAGGGCTCGCGGGCGTCACTGCCGCCCAGGCGCCCAACGTACGCGAGGCTGCGCGCACATTGACTCGTTTCGAAGCACTGTACGGCTCCAATTATCGCGGGCAGTCGAGCTTTGTCGAGGATGCCGAAGGCGCCTGGCTGCGCTTCTACTCCATCAGCCCCTACAACGCCTTCAACCGCTTTGTGGTCGACTCGATCATCGCCGGCTGGCTGCATCAGTTGTCGAGCCTGGCCCAGCATCGGGTGCAGGCACAACGCATCGACATCGAATTTGAAGCACCGGTGTATGCCGATCAGTACAACCCGCTCGGAGACATTCACTTCAGCGCCGAGGCCAACCAATTGCGCCTCAACCAGCAAACCCTGGCCCTGCGCAACCCGCAGCACTGCCCAAGCACCTGGAACTTGTTGTTACAACTTTGTGAGAGAGAGTTGGAGCAATTGACCCGCACCCGCAGCCTGCGCGAGCGCATTACCCGGTTGCTCGGGCCGATGCTCAATGGCGGCCGGGAACCCGACCTGGAAGAAGTGGCGGCACGCTTGAAGCTGCCGACCTGGACGCTACGCCGCAAACTGGCCGAAGAAGGCACTCAGTTCCGCGCAATTCTCAACGATACCCGCCGCGACCTGGCCATGACCTATATTCGCGACACGGAACTGGCGTTCGGCGAGATCGCCTACTTGCTCGGTTTTGCCTCGGCCCAAGCCTTCCAGCGGGCGTTCAGGCGGTGGAACAACCAGACCCCAGGGGAATTTCGCCGCAGTCAGCGGCATTCCGCCTGAAGTCGGTCTTACAGCTCGGTTGCATCGTCTGCGGGTTCCAGCGGGTCCCATTCAAAGGCCTGGTACTCGAGCAGCTCTTCCTGGTAATCGTCCATGGGGAACTCCTTTTTTGAATTAAAAGCGGTTGCAAACAAATGACATTCATCACAAGCCTAAAGTGCCGTGATGACGAAAAAATGTCTGCGCCATGACGTTCCTGCACTTCAGGATTAAACGTAGCAGCGCTTTATGGATTTAGTCGCCAGGACTTGAGGTGCGATTGCAATCATTGCAATTGCAATAATATAGAGAATTCGATTAGGGTAGGCGCATCTGTTACCAGGTGACTCGCCCATGCCCGCCTCCACCCTTGACTGCGCGCAACGCTGCATCGACGTTTTGAGCGCCGCAGAAGACCCTCCCAACTCACCGCTGTACACCGTGATGACCATGGCCAACACGCTCGAATCCAGCCGACAGGCGTGGGTGATTCGCGGCCAGTCACGCTCCCGGCGTGTGGGGAACTGGCCCCGCTGGTTTGCGCGCAATACCGTCGAAAAACCCTTGCTGTACCTACACAGCGCGCAATCATCGGCACAGTTGAGTGCGCTGGCGGACGTGACCCAGCAGCGCGGCATCCTGTGTAACGACATCGAAAACCAGCCTTCGCCCTGGCCCAAAGGTGCACAACCTTCCCTGCCGCTGTGGCTCGCTACCCATCCACGTTGCACGCCGTACGACCCGGCGTCCGGCGAAGAAGCCAGGGCAATCGTGTTGGCTGGCTTGCACACGCTGTATGTCGACGGTGAACCGGGGTTTTATTACCTGGCGTTGCATGATCAGCAAAGCGCAGGGGTGCTGAACGCGCAGGATCGCGAGGACGCGCTCAAGGGCATGTACCCAATCAAGCGTGACCACACGGGCGACGTACGTTTGCTCGGTGCGGGCCGGGCACTGGAAGACGTGCTGCATGCCGCACGGTTATTGAAGCAGGACTGGGACATCAAGGCCCAGGTGTGGAGTTGCCCCAGTTACACGCGACTGGCGCGTGAGGCTGCAGCGGCTGAACGCTGGAATCGGCTGCACCCCACAGCGCCCAAGCGCAGTTGCCATCTGCGTGAATGCCTGGCCGCAACTGCGGCGCCAGTGATAGCCGTCACCGGGTATCCGCAGGCGATTGTCGATCAGTTGGCCGCTCATATGGATGCGCGGTTTGTGGCGCTGGGAGCGGGGTCGGTGCAGGCCGGTGCGCCGAGTCGGTATTGGATTGTGGTGATGGCGCTGCGGGCGCTGGCGGATGAGGGGCGCATTGATATTCAGCAGGTGGAAACAGCGATGGCCCGGTACCCACTCAAATGAACTGGAATGCCGTCAACTGTGGGAGCTGGCTTGCCTGCTCCCACATTGGATCTCTGCTGAGGCTCAGGTTTTGCGCCGGCTGCGGGTCTGTACCCCGGCCTCCATCGCCAGCCCCGCTGTGCGCTCCAGCGCATCCGCAAACCCCCGGCGCTGCTCCGGCTCGATCTGCGACAGAAACAACTCATCCACCGTGCTCTCGTAGATCTTCCACATTTTCTTACGCAACACCCGGCCGGCATCGGTGATCGAGGCAAACGCCGCGCGGCCGTCGCCATCGGAGCGCGAACGCACGACCAGGCCATCCTTTTCCAGGCGGTCGACCAGACGCGTGAGGTTGTAGCGCTCGATGGCCAACACATCCGCCAGCTCGTGCATGCGGCGGGTGCCATCGGGGCCGCTTTCCAGGCCCCACAATGCGTCGTACCAGGCATAGGGCGGCAAGTCCGCCTCGGCCAGGCGGCGTTCGATTTCACGGATGACCGTCCTGTGGGCCCTGACAAAACGGAACCATACATCAGGCTCTTTCGACGACATGCAACACCATCCGAGGGATTTCAAGAAGGTTGCAATAGTAGCTCATCCCGCGCTAGATTCGGCTATGTAGTTGCAATTGCAATTATATTGACGGCACTCCCACGAAGAGCCCGCCACTTGAATTCCGCTTACCCTGGAGCTTCACATGACCCCGAACAACGCAGTCAGACGCGACGACGATCCACAGGAAACCCGCGAGTGGCTGGAGTCCATCGAATCGGTGTTGTCCACCGAAGGCCGCCCGCGCGCGCACTACTTGATCGATCAGTTGCTGGATTTCGACGTGGCGCGGCATGGCGACTTCTATGGGCGGGTTACCACCCCCTACGTCAACACCCTCCCGGTGGACCGCCAACTGCCCTACCCCGGCAACCTGGCCATGGAACGCCGCACCAATGCGTTTATTCGCTGGAACGCCATGGCGATGGTATTGCGCGCAGGCAAACACTCCGGCGTTGGTGGGCATATTGCGACCTATGCGTCAGCTGCTGTGCTGTATGACGTAGGCTTCGATCACTTCTTCCGTGGGCGCACCGATACCTTTGACGGCGACCTGGTGTATATCCAGGGCCACTCCTCCCCTGGTATCTACGGCCGCGCCTACCTGGAAGGCCGCATCAGCGAAGCGCAGCTCGACAACTTCCGCCGCGAGGCCGGTGGCGAGGGCATTTCGTCCTATCCGCACCCACGGCTGATGCCGGACTTCTGGCAATTCCCCACCGTGTCCATGGGCCTCGGCCCGATCACCGCCGCTTACCAAGCGCGCTTTATGCGCTATCTGGAATTGCGCGGCCTCAAGCAGCACCAAGGGCGCAAAGTCTGGGCCTTCCTCGGTGATGGCGAAATGGACCAGCCGGAATCCCTGGCCGCCATATCCCTGGCGGGTCGCGAGAAACTCGACAACCTGATCTTTGTGGTCAACTGCAACCTGCAACGCCTGGACGGCCCCGTGCGCGGCAACGCCAAGGTGATCCAGGAGTTCGAAAGCCTGTACCGCGCCGCCGGCTGGAACGTGATCAAAGTGATCTGGGGCGGTGGCTGGGACGCGCTGCTGGAAAAAGACCAAAGCGGCCTGCTGCGCCAGCGCATGATGGAATGCGTTGACGGCGACTATCAGAACTACAAGTCCCAGAACGGCGCTTATGTGCGCGAACATTTCTTCGGCAAATATCCGGAATTGCTGGCGTTGGTTGCGGACATGTCCGACGACGATATCTGGAAACTCTCACGGGGCGGGCATGACCCGGACAAGGTCTACAACGCCTACGCCGCCGCCGTGCGCCACAGCGGCCGACCTACCGTGATCCTGGCGAAAACCGTCAAGGGCTTTGGCATGGGCGAAGCTGGCGAAGGCCAGAACATCAACCACCAACTCAAGAAAATGGGCGCCGACGCTGTAAGAGCCTTCCGCGACCGCTTCGGCCTGGAAGTGGCCGACGACCAGCTCGCCGATATCCCGTACATCAAGCCTGCCGCGGATAGCGAAGAAGCCCGCTACTTCGCTGCACGCCGCCAGGCCCTCGGCGGCTACGTACCAGCGCGACACAGTGCGGTCGAATCGTTGCAAATCCCTGAACTGAGTGCCTTCGCCACCCAGCTTAAAGACACCGGCGAACGCGCGATCTCCACCACCATGGCCTTCGTGCGCATCCTTGGCACCCTGCTCAAGGACCCGCACCTGGGCAAACTGATCGTGCCCATCGTGCCAGATGAATCGCGCACCTTCGGCATGGAAAGCCTGTTCCGTCAGATCGGTATTCATTCCGCCGTCGGCCAGCTCTATACCCCACAGGACGCCGGGCAACTGAGCTACTACAAGGAGAGCAAGGACGGACAGATCATGCAGGAAGGCCTGAATGAATCCGGCGCCATTTCCTCATGGATCGCGGCGAGTACGTCCTACAGCAACCACGGCCTGATGACCGTTCCGTTCTATATTTTCTACTCCATGTTCGGCTTCCAACGCGTCGGTGATCTTGCCTGGGCGGCAGGCGATGCAAGGGCGCGCGGCTTCCTGCTTGGCGCCACGGCCGGCCGCACCACGCTGATGGGCGAAGGCTTGCAACATGACGATGGGCACAGCCATATCCTGTCGTCGGTGATTCCGTGCTGTGTGTCTTACGACCCGACGTTTGCCTACGAGCTGGCGGTGATCATTCGCGAAGGCATGCGGCGGATGTATGTCGACCAAGAGGACATTTACTACTACATCACCCTGCTCAACGAAAACTACCCGCACCCAGCGATGCCTGATGGCGTGGAAGACGGAATTCTCAAGGGTTTGTACCGATTGAACGCCAGCGAGCAGGCTCAGGTGCAACTGATGGGCAGTGGCTCAATCCTGCGGGAAGTCATGGCGGCGGCTGAATTGCTGGAGAAAGACTTTGGCGTGCAAAGCAACGTGTGGAGCGCAACCAGCCTTACCGAATTGCGTCGCGATGGCCATGAGGCCGAGCGCTGGAACCTGCTGCACCCGGAGAGCGAGCCACGGATAAGTTATGTGGAGCAATGCCTGGCCGGTGAAACGGGGCCCGTGGTGGTGGCGACAGACTACATGAAACTTTTCGCCGATCAGGTCCGCCCTTTCGTACCTGGCCGGCGCTTTGTGGCATTGGGTGCGGATGGCTTCGGGCAATCGGATACCCGAGAAACCCTGCGGGCATTCTTCGAAGTGGACCGGCACTTCATCGTGCTGGCGGCCTTGAAGGCGCTGGCGGATGACGGTGTGATCGGTCGCGATAAAGTCAGCGAGGCAATCAGCCGCTACGGGATCAACGTCGACAAGACGAACCCCGCAGCGGTCTGAGTTACTGTGCAGGCGTCGGCAGGGGCGGAATCGCTTCGGTCGGCGCAGGCAGCTCCGGGTTCGTGGCAGCCGGTGCAGGCTCTGCTTGCGGGGCAATCGGCGCGGCCTCGGCAGGCGGCGCCACGGGTTGTGAAGTGGCAGGCGGGTCGTTCGGCGGCTCGACCTTCTCGACCGTCTCGGCAGCCGGGGCGGCTTTAGGTTCCGGCACCCCCAGGTCAGCCTTCGGCTTCTCAGGGATATTCTCGGCCTTCTTCACCTCTTGCGGCAGGAACACATCCACCAGCGCAAAGTAACGATCGTAGAACTTCGGCGCGGACACGGTCTCACTGGCCACTTTCACCATCGAGTCATCGGTAGAGCCGATTGGCATCGACACGGACCCCAGCACACCCACACCCACACTCGCGGAGTTGTTGACCTTCTTCAGCGCGTAGCGATCCTGCAAGGCGTTGGCAAACATTGTTGAATGGTTGGTGCCTTTGCCATCATCGGCACACACCACGTTGAAGCTAATCTGCAGGTGGCTCTCGCCCGTCTGCTGAAAGCTCTTGTTACCCACGACCACTTTCGAATCGTTACTGGTGATGATGTAGCCCTGGCTAAGTAGGGCACGGCGCGCGGCTTCGCACGCGGCGACATCACTGACCGGGTAATCCCGCGAAAACGTGCCGGAGTCGTCGAAACTCTCATGTTCATAGATAGCGGTCTTGGGTGACGAGCAGCCCGCGGCGCCCGCCAACACTAGCGCCACCCCAAGGCTACGCAAGTAAAATGATGTCGACATTGAAAATCCCGAGGAAAACAGTCAGGGCGGTATTGTGCAACAGAACGAGGCCTTGGCGCGCGCATTCCTGTCGGTAAAACGTCACAGCCCTACGAGACGCCACCTGTAGGAAAAAGCCCGGCGCACAGGTGATCAATAAATACGCGCAATTTAGCCGACGCATGGCGACTTGATGGCCACAACATCCAGAAACTGCCCCGGTGTTCAAGATAGTCATCCAGTACCCTTTGCAGCCGCCCCTCGCACACTGCGAGGTTGACCATATAGTCCGGCAGGCAAGCGATACCCAACCCTTCGTGCACCACATGGTTGAGGGACTCGATGGTGGTTCTGATCTGGGCGCGCTGGCAACTTCCGGATTTTGCCGGCGAACGCGGCACAAAACGCTTGGGGCTGCATCAAGTGCTGACATTGCCAGGCATTCGTCCGGTGCTGTGGGTGACCTTCACCTACGTTCTGGCCCATAACATTCTCTATACCTATATCGCCCAGCTGCTGGTACCGGCGGGAATTGTTGCGGATATCGATCGGGTGCTGCTGGTGTTCGGCCTCGCCGCATTGTTGAGCATCTGGCTGGCAGGCGTATTGATTGATCGGTGGTTGCGCGCACTGCTGCTGATCAGTTGCGCGCTGTTTGGCCTGGTCGCCTTGGCGCTGGCGTTCTGGATCGACCTGCCAGCGGTCATCTACACCGCCGTCGCGCTATGGGGCCTGGCCTTCGGCGGACTGCCCGCGCTCCTGCAAACAGCGCTCGCCAAGTCGCAGGCGAGTCGGCGGATGCCGCGCAGTCGATGCTGGTGACCGTCTGGAACCTAGGCATCGCGGGCGGCGGTTTCGCAGGCGGCGTGTTGCTCCACGGATGGGGTGTCGGCGCATTTCCGTGGGCGGTTGTGCTGCTAATGCTGCTGGCCCTGGCCGGCGCACTACAGGCTTCGCCCCAACAACTGGCCCGGCCATCCCTCCAGGTCGAACATTGAAATGCGCTCATATCCGCAGGACTCATAAAACCGAACCAGGTCGCCGGTCCCGCCGCCGTAGCAGTCCACACGCAAACGCCTCACTCCCGCAGCACGGGCACGGTCGTCGGCGAACGCCATGAGGCGCCGACCAATACCCCGTACGCGCTGATCCCGCGAGGCGATCAGCAGCCGCACATAGACCTCAGGTTCTGCCGCTGCGGGCACATAAGCCATGGGCTCGCCCAACACGAGTGCGGCCAGGACCTGGCCGCTGCTGTCCTGTGCCACCCACGCACCCGGCATCGCGCAGGCATCGGTTACTTGCGCAACCCGCCGCGGCGAGGCTGACCAGGGCTCAGTTCCCCATTGACCGTGATTGCCCCTGGTCACGAACCAGACAATCACTTCGTCGAACACCTGCAAAACCGCCGGGGCATCCGCCACACTGGCGCGGCGGATCACCACCCCCTCACTTCCTTGATCGAACACGCTTAAAACTCCTTGGTCCGCGACAGTGAATGCCCAGTCTAGCGCACATAAAAAACCCCCGGACTGTTCAGGCCGAGGGCTTTTTTGTTCAAACCGACATCAGTACTTCTTGATGTCAGCCTTGATTTCCAACTGCTTGCGGTAGGCCGCGAAATCCTGCTGACCGATACGCGAAGCGAGGAAGCGGCGGTATTGCGCCTTTTCTTCGTCCGTTGGTGCAGCGGCTTCGTTGACGCCGTTCAAGCGAACGATCACCAGGCTACCGTCAGCCAGGGTCACGGTGGTGAAGGTCGGCTTGTCCTTGGCCGCAGGCTTGGGCATGCGGAACAGGGCTTGCAGCACGGCAGGGTCGATCGCTTCCTGGCTACGAGTAGCCGCTTCAGTGACCTTCCACGCCTGGCCGTCGACCGGCTGGTTCAGCGGGGTCTTGCCATCACGCAGGCTGGCGATCAACTCGTCAGCGTGAGTCTTGGCAGCCGCGCTGGCGCGCTCCTTGGCCATCTGCGTACGAATCGCGGCATTGACGCTTTCCAGCGGCAGTTGCGCAGGCTTCAGATGCTCCTTGGCACGCAGCACGATGATGGTTTCCGGGTCCAGCTCGATGGCGGCGCTGTTGGCACCCTCATCCAACACTTCCGGGCTGAACGCAGCGGTGACCACGGCACGGTTGGCCGCAACACCTTCGCCACCTTCACGGCCAAACGGCGCGGAAGTATGCACGGTCAGCTTCAGGTCGGACGCCGGCTGGGCCAGGTCGGACGCTTCAAATGCCGCATCTTCCAATTGCTTGGTCGCTTCGACAAAACGCTGCTCGACTTGCTGGGTCTTGAGGTCTTTGGTCAACTTGTCTTTCAGGCTGGCAAACGTCGGCACTTGCGGTGCCTCAACGCCCAACAGCTTGATCAAGTGCCAACCGAAGGTGCTGCGCACTGGTGCCGAGACCTGGTCCTTCTTCAACGCGTACAACGCGGTTTCAAACTCCGGGTCGTAAACGCCTGGGCCGGCAAAGCCCAGATCGCCGCCACTGTTGGCCGAACCTGGATCCTGAGAGAACTCCTTGGCCAGGGCTTCGAATTTCTCGCCCTTGGCCAGGCGAGCCTGGATTTCTTCGATCTTGGCCTTGGCTTGTGCGTCGGTGACCTTGTCGTTGACTTCAATCAGGATGTGCGCAGCACGACGCTGTTCAGCGAGGTTGGCGATTTCTTTCTGATAGGCAGCCTGCAGTTCATCGTCCTTGACGCTGACCTCGTCGAAGAAGGACGACTTCTTCAATTCCAGGTAGTCGATAACCACTTGATCAGGGGTCATGAACTCTTTGGCGTGCTGGTCGTAGTACGCCTTGACCTCGTCGTCGGTGAGTTTCACCGCGGCAGGGTTGGCCTTGATGTTGACGGTGGCGAAGTCGCGGGTCTGTTTTTCCAGACGGGCGAATGCCAGCACTTCGGCGTCGGTGACGAAACCACTGCCGGCGATACCTGCGCGAACCTGGCCGATGAGCATTTCCTGGGTCAGCATCTGACGGAATTGCATACGGCTGTAGCCCAACTGACGAATCACCTGGTCAAAGCGTTCGGCGCTGAACTTGCCGTCCACCTGGAACTCCGGCGTCTGCAGGATCACCTGGTCCAGCGCAGCTTCAGAGAAGCCAAACTTGGAATCGGCCGCACCTTGCAGCAGCAACTTGCGATCGATCAGCCCCTTGAGGGCCGCCTCGCGCAGCAGTTTTTCGTCCAGCAGCGAAGCATCGAAATCCTTACCCAGCTGTTGCATCAGCTGGCGACGTTGCATGTCGACGGCTTGGCTCAGCTCGGTCTGGGTGATCTCTTCACCGTTGACCTTGGCCACGTCCTGTTTACTGTTACCCGAAGCCTGGAAAATGGCTTCGATACCGGTGAACGCCATCAATGCGACGATGATCCCGATAATGGTCTTGGCAATCCAGCCTTGTGAATTGTCCCTGATATTTTGCAGCATGCGTCCCCCAGAAACGGTTGAACTTCAAAAATAGGCAACCGTGGAGCGTGGGTAGAGTCCGGATAGAAGAAAGGCGCATCCGAGGATGCGCCTTCTCGTAACTGGCGGAGCGGACGGGGGTTTTAACCCACACCCCCGGCGTAGTGACCCAATGGATACGTAGGTCAGCTGCCGCTCCGCTGCCAGGCCAGACCTGCGTCCGACCCGGGTAGGTAAGGCTTGAGCGAGGCTTAGTTAACGGCTTCTTTCAGGGCTTTACCGGCTTTGAAACCTGGTTTCTTGGCAGCAGCGATTTGCAGTGCTTTGCCAGTCTGTGGGTTACGGCCAGTGCGAGCTGGGCGGTCAGTCACAGAGAAAGTACCGAAGCCTACCAGAACCACGGAGTCGCCGGCCTTCAGAGCGCCAGTGACGGATTCGATTACTGCATCCAGCGCACGGCCAGCAGCAGCTTTCGGGATATCAGCGGATGCAGCGATAGCATCAATCAGTTCCGACTTGTTCACTCTAAGTCCCCTTATATTTCTATTGAGTATGATTCTAAGTTTTTTGGTAAAAACAAAAGCCAGTGCTGAATGGCCTACAGACACTTAAGAGCCGCTTTATAACAAGGGCTCTAAAAAGCTGTCAAGGAAGCCCCCCGGCTTAATCGCATTAATGCGTGCTAATTCTTTCCTTGGAATCTGACTCGCGTTTTTCATCCTTCGCGACAATCTCCGGAGCCACATCCGGCAAGGGCTCCGGCGCGTATTGCAGCGCAATTTGCAGGACCTCGTCAATCCATTTAACCGGTTTAATCTGAAGATCCTGCTTGATATTGTCAGGAATTTCTTTCAAGTCGCGAACATTCTCTTCAGGAATGATCACGGTCTTGATGCCACCCCGGTGGGCGGCGAGCAATTTCTCTTTCAAACCACCGATAGCCAATACTTGGCCACGCAGGGTGATTTCCCCGGTCATTGCGACATCGGCACGCACCGGAATGCCAGTCAATGCCGACACCAGGGCCGTGCACATGCCTACGCCTGCGCTAGGGCCGTCCTTCGGCGTCGCCCCTTCAGGCATGTGAATGTGCGTGTCGTGCTTCTCATGGAAGTCCAGGGGGATACCCAGGCTCTTGGCGCGGCTGCGCACCACAGTCTGCGCGGCAGTGATGGATTCGACCATCACGTCACCCAGCGAACCGGTCTTGATCAGTTGGCCTTTGCCCGGGATCACTGCAGCTTCGATGGTCAGCAATTCGCCGCCCACTTGGGTCCACGCCAGGCCAGTAACCTGCCCTACCTGATCCTGTTGCTCGGCCAGGCCGTAACTGAATTTACGCACGCCCAGGAAGTGCTCCAGGGAGTCGGCGGTGACTTTCACCGAGAAGCGTTTTTCCAGCGCATGCTCCTTGACCGCTTTGCGGCAGATTTTCGCGATCTGGCGCTCCAGGCCCCGTACACCGGCCTCGCGGGTGTAATAACGCACGATGTCACGGATCGTTTCGAGCTCGAATTCGATCTCGCCCTTCTTCAGGCCGTTGGCCGAAATCTGCTTGGGCGCTAGGTATTTGACCGCAATGTTGATCTTCTCGTCTTCGGTGTAGCCCGGCAGACGAATCACTTCCATCCGGTCCAGCAACGCTGGCGGGATGTTCATGGAGTTGGAGGTGCACAGGAACATTACGTCGGACAGGTCGTAGTCGACTTCCAAGTAATGGTCGTTGAAATTGTGGTTCTGTTCCGGGTCGAGCACTTCGAGCAGGGCCGATGCCGGATCGCCACGCATGTCGCTGCCCATTTTGTCGATTTCGTCGAGCAGGAACAGCGGGTTGCGCACACCCACTTTCGTCATCTTTTGAATCAATCTTCCAGGCATCGAACCGATGTAGGTCCGGCGATGACCACGAATTTCCGCTTCATCGCGCACACCGCCGAGGGCCATGCGTACGAACTTACGGTTTGTGGCACTGGCAATCGACTCGGCCAACGAGGTTTTACCCACGCCGGGCGGACCCACCAGGCACAACACCGGCCCACGAATTTTCTTCACGCGCTTTTGCACGGCGAGGTATTCGAGGATGCGTTCTTTAACTTCCTCGAGGCCGTAGTGATCGGCGTCGAGGATATCCTCAGCACGAGCCAGGTCCAGGCGCACCTTAGTCTGGGCCTTCCACGGCACCTGCACCAGCCAGTCGATGTAGGAGCGCACCACAGTGGCTTCAGCCGACATCGGCGACATTTGCTTGAGCTTGTTCAGCTCGGCGCTGGCCTTGGTCAGGGCGTCTTTCGGCAGGCCGGCGGCATCGATGCGCTTTTTCAGCTCTTCGATTTCGTTGTGGCCGTCCTCGCTGTCGCCGAGTTCTTTCTGAATGGCCTTCATCTGCTCATTCAGGTAGTACTCGCGCTGGCTGCGCTCCATTTGTTTCTTCACACGGCCCCGGATGCGTTTCTCAACCTGCAACAGGTCGATTTCGCCATCCAGCAGCGCCAGCACATGCTCAACACGGGAGGACAGGTCGATAATTTCGAGGATGTCTTGCTTCTGCTCGATTTTCAGCGCCATGTGCGCGGCCATGGTATCGACCAGGCGGCTTGGCTCATCAATGCTGTTGAGGGAGGACAGGACTTCAGCCGGGACTTTCTTGCCCAACTGCACATACTGCTCGAATTGCGAGAGCAGGCTGCGTACAAAAACTTCGGACTCACGTTCAGGGGCTTCGACTTCGTCGATCAACGCGACTTCAGCGCGCAGGTGGCCGTCCACCTCCATGAAGCGCTCGACCGCACCCCGTTGCTCACCTTCCACCAGCACCTTGACAGTGCCATCAGGCAGCTTGAGCAGTTGCAGCACGGTAGCAATGGTGCCCACGCGATACAGGGCGTCTTCGCCTGGATCATCATCAGCAGGATTTCTCTGGGCCAACAGCAGGATCTGCTTGTCACCCGTCATCGCAGCCTCGAGGGCTTCGATAGACTTCTCGCGACCCACGAACAGCGGGATAACCATGTGCGGATAGACGACGACATCACGCAACGGCAGGAGAGGCAATTCAATGGTTGTCTTCATGATTTCGCCTCTATGACAGTTGAAAAATAAACTTGAAACCAAGATGGGGGCTGCATGCAAAAAAAACAAGCTTATTGCCAGCAGTTAAACGCAGTAAACGTTTTGGAGTAAAAAACGCTGTAAAAACAAAGGGGCCCCTGAAGGACCCCTTGTTTATACCGAAACTGCGAAACGCTTACGCGTCAGGCGCAGCCTTGGCAGCCGGCTCACTGTTTTCGTAGATATACAGCGGCTTGGACTTGCCTTCTATGACGCTTTCGTCAATCACCACTTTACTCACCTCGGACTGCGAGGGGATTTCGTACATGGTGTCGAGCAACACGCCTTCCAGAATCGAACGCAGGCCACGCGCACCCGTCTTGCGCTCCAGTGCCCGCTTGGCCACTGATTTGAGTGCGTCGGTACGGAACTCGAGGTCTACACCCTCCATCTCGAACAGCTTGGCGTATTGCTTGGTCAGGGCGTTTTTCGGCTCGGTGAGGATCTGAATCAGAGCAGCCTCATCCAACTCGTCCAACGTGGCCAGGACCGGCAGACGGCCAACGAATTCCGGGATCAGACCGAACTTGACCAGATCGTCAGGCTCGACTTCACGCAGGGACTCGCCCACCTTCTTGCCTTCTTCCTTGCTGCGCACTTCTGCACCGAAACCAATGCCACCCCGGGAGGAACGCTGCTGGATAACTTTTTCCAGCCCGGAGAATGCACCGCCACAGATGAACAGGATGTTGCGCGTATCAACCTGAAGGAATTCCTGCTGCGGGTGCTTACGGCCGCCTTGTGGCGGTACGGAAGCAACCGTGCCTTCGATCAGTTTCAACAGGGCTTGCTGCACGCCTTCACCGGAAACATCCCGCGTGATCGACGGGTTGTCAGACTTGCGCGAAATCTTGTCGATTTCATCGATGTAGACAATGCCCATCTGGGCCTTCTCTACGTCGTAGTCGCACTTCTGCAGCAGCTTCTGAATGATGTTCTCGACGTCTTCACCCACGTAACCAGCCTCAGTGAGGGTGGTGGCGTCGGCGATAGTGAACGGAACGTTCAGCAGACGAGCGAGGGTTTCTGCAAGCAAGGTCTTACCCGAGCCTGTAGGACCGATCAGCAAGATGTTGCTCTTGCCGAGCTCGACTTCGTCGCCTTTCTTGTCACGTTGGTTCAAGCGCTTGTAGTGGTTGTACACCGCTACGGCCAGAACCTTCTTTGCACGCTCTTGACCAATGACGTACTGGTCAAGGATGCCGCTGATTTCTTTAGGCGAAGGCAATTTATGCGCGCTGCTTTCGGCCTGGGCTTCCTGCACCTCCTCACGGATGATGTCATTGCACAGGTCGACGCACTCGTCGCAGATAAAGACCGAGGGGCCGGCAATCAATTTGCGTACTTCATGCTGGCTTTTGCCACAGAAGGAGCAATAGAGCAGCTTGCCGTTGTCCTCGCCGTTGCGGGTGTCAGTCATTCGTTCGATCCAAATCCGATAGGCTTGCAACACAAGATGAAGGCTTATGCGGGCTTTTTCAAGCCCACCAGTGGTCGGACATGCCGACCAGCCCTATTTTGAGCGGCTTATATTAAGCGGGGCGCTTGTCGATCACAGCGTCGATCAGCCCGTAGTCACGCGCGGCTTCGGCACTCATGAAGTTGTCGCGGTTGGTGTCGCGCTCGATTTCTTCGAGAGTGTGCCCGCTGTGCTTGGCCATCAGCGTATTGAGACGCTCGCGAATGAACAGGATTTCCTTGGCGTGGATTTCGATATCCGACGCCTGGCCCTGGAAACCGCCCAATGGCTGGTGAATCATAACGCGCGAGTTAGGCAGGCAGTAACGCTTGCCCTCAGCACCTGCAGTCAGCAGGAATGCACCCATGCTGCAGGCTTGGCCGATGCAGGTGGTCGATACATTCGGCTTGATGAACTGCATGGTGTCGTAGATCGACATGCCCGCAGTCACCGAACCACCCGGCGAGTTGATGTAGAGATGGATATCCTTGTCCGGGTTTTCCGCTTCAAGGAACAGCAGCTGCGCACAGATCAGGTTGGCCATGTAATCCTCTACGGGGCCCACCAGAAAGATCACTCGCTCCTTGAGCAGGCGCGAGTAGATGTCGTAGGCGCGTTCGCCACGAGCGGACTGCTCGACAACCATCGGGACCAGGCCGCCAGCGGCCTGGATATCAGAGTTCTGCTGAATATAGGAATTACGGAACATGCTCTGCAGTTACTCCCAAATAGTCATGTCTTGAAAACGCATAAGCCAGCGCGAGGCTGGCTTATGGTTGTATTTCCAACGAGTTGGACAATCAGTCGGCTTGTGCTGCTTCTGCCGGCTTGACTGCTTCTTCGTAAGAGACCGCTTTATCGGTCACCTTAGCCTTCTGCAGAACAGTATCCACAACTTGTTCTTCCAGCACAACCGAACGTACTTCGTTCAGCTGCTGGTCGTTCTTGTAGTACCAAGCCACAACCTGCTCAGGCTCCTGGTAGGCCGAAGCCATTTCCTGGATCATTTCGCGAACGCGGTCTTCGTCAGGCTTGAGGTCGAACTGCTTGACCACTTCTGCCACGATCAGACCCAGCACGACGCGGCGCTTGGCTTGCTCTTCGAACAGTTCGGCCGGCAGTTGATCAGGCTTGATGTTGCCACCAAACTGCTGAACAGCTTGTACGCGCAGGCGATCCACTTCGTTCGACAGCAGGGCCTTAGGCACTTCGATCGGGTTGGCGGCCAGCAGACCGTCCATAACTTGGTTCTTGACCTTGGACTTGATGGCCTGACGCAGCTCGCGCTCCATGTTCTTGCGAACTTCGGTGCGGAAGCCTCCGATGCCGGTTTCCTTGATGCCGAATTGAGTGAAGAACTCCTCGTTCAGCTCAGGCAGCTTAGGCTCGGAAACGCTATTGACGGTCACGGTGAACTCGGCGGCCTTGCCGGCCAGGTCAAGGTTCTGGTAGTCAGCAGGGAATTCCAGGTTCAGAACACGCTCTTCACCGGCTTTGGCGCCAACCAGGCCGTCTTCAAAACCAGGGATCATGCGGTTGGAACCCAGCACCAGCTGGGTACCCTTGGCGGAGCCGCCAGCGAAGACTTCGCCGTCAACCTTGCCAACGAAATCGATGTTCAGCTGGTCTTCGTTCTGGGCAGCACGCTCGGCCACTTCGAAACGGGTGTTCTGCTTGCGCAGGATTTCCAGCATGTTGTCCAGGTCCGAATCAGCCACTTCGGCGCTCATGCGCTCGATAGCAATACCATCGAAACCGGCCACTTCGAATTCTGGGAACACTTCGAATACGGCAACGTATTCCAGGTCCTTGCCCGCTTCCAGGGACTTAGGCTCGATCGACGGCGAACCTGCTGGGTTCAGCTTTTGCTCAACCACTGCCTCGTAGAAAGAAGCCTGGATTACGTCACCAACAGCTTCCTGGCGCGCATCAGCACCAAAACGGCGCTTGATTTCGCTCATTGGCACTTTGCCTGGACGGAAACCAGCGATCTTGGCCTTTTGGGCAGTCTGCTGCAGACGCTTGTTGACCGCAGTCTCAATACGCTCTGCCGGAACGGTGATGCTCAGGCGGCGCTCGAGAGCAGTAGTATTTTCAACAGAAACTTGCATGGATATTCCTCGTTGCACAGACGTTAGCCGGCCATTTCCGACCCCAATCAAGGGCATGCATTCTAGTGGGTCAAACTCAAGAAGTCACCCTACTGAAAATACGCCCGAAAACAGCCGGCAATTTATCGGTACGAAGGCACTGACGCACCTCGCCCCGGTGACAAATACAGCCAAGTACGCCAGGGCTCTGCGCCGCCTCTTCTATATATAGAAGAAGTCGTCTATCCCCCTTGGCGGTCAACCCCTCAAACAGGGCCAGCAGGCAGTGCGGCATCATCGAGATACATAAATACGACGAAACGCCCTGCCGTCGCGACCCACTACCTGCAGCCGCCGAATATTCGTACCGCTGAAACCAAAAAAGGCGCCAGACTGTTAAATCTGGCGCCTTTCGAATATGGGGTGGACGAAGGGGATCGAACCCTCGACAACGGGAGTCACAATCCCGTGCTCTACCAACTGAGCTACGCCCACCATATTGCGTTAACAAAGAAACCAAACTACTTCTTTGTTGAGCCCTGCCCTGCCTTTCGACATGGCCAAGCCGTGTTTGGTGCGGATGAAGAGACTCGAACTCTTACGCCTCGCGGCGCTGGAACCTAAATCCAGTGTGTCTACCAATTCCACCACATCCGCGCTTGTAGCTCTTAAAGCAAAGGCGCCAGACGATTAATCTGGCGCCTTTTCAAAATATGGGGTGGACGAAGGGGATCGAACCCTCGACAACGGGAGTCACAATCCCGTGCTCTACCAACTGAGCTACGCCCACCATCTAGCGTTACTTGTGCCAAAGCTGCCTAATGGCGCACCCGGCAGGACTCGAACCTGCGACCATCCGCTTAGAAGGCGGATGCTCTATCCAGCTGAGCTACGGGCGCCTGATTAATCTGTACTCTTGGAGGATTACAAACTAAGTGCTTCCAGCCTTACAGAACAACACTCTATTCTGCTCGACCTTCTTAACCAGTGCTAGGCTGTGCCCGACAAGTGCGACGAATAGTATAGAGGGCCTGGAAACCCGTCAAATCTTTTTTGAAAAAAACTGATTTTATTTAAGGGGTTAGGGCAATTTGCAGACCAAGCGCCTTTGCCCTCACGTCATGGCATGCGAGAATGCGCGCACTTTTCTTCCCCCTCTCGATGGTTAATCACGCGTAATGACTGCACAACTTATCGACGGCAAATCAATCGCCGCCAGCCTGCGCCAGCAGATCGCCAAACGCGTCACCGAGCGTGGCCAGCAAGGCCTGCGCACGCCTGGCCTCGCGGTGATCCTGGTCGGCAGCGATCCTGCGTCCCAGGTTTATGTCTCGCACAAGCGTAAAGACTGTGAAGAGGTCGGCTTTATTTCCAAGGCCTACGACTTACCTTCCGAGACCACCCAGCAGGCGCTTACCGACCTGATCGACGGTCTCAACGACGACCCGAAGATCGATGGCATCCTGCTCCAACTGCCTTTGCCCGAGCACTTGGACGCGTCCAAATTGCTGGAGCGCATCCGCCCGGACAAGGACGTCGACGGCTTCCACCCTTACAACGTCGGCCGCCTGGCCCAGCGTATCCCACTGCTGCGCCCGTGCACTCCGAAAGGCATCATGACCCTGCTGGAAAGCACCGGTGTCGACCTTTATGGCCTTGATGCCGTGGTTGTCGGCGCGTCCAACATCGTCGGCCGCCCGATGGCCATGGAACTGCTGCTGGCCGGCTGCACCGTGACCGTCACCCACCGCTTCACCAAAGACCTCGCCGGCCATGTTGGCCGCGCCGACCTGGTCGTCGTCGCCGCCGGTAAGCCGGGCCTGGTCAAGGGTGAGTGGATCAAGGAAGGCGCCATCGTCATCGACGTGGGCATCAACCGCCAGGAAGACGGCAAACTGGTGGGTGACGTGGTGTACGAAACCGCCCTGCCCCGCGCTGGCTGGATCACTCCAGTACCCGGTGGGGTTGGCCCGATGACGCGTGCCTGCCTATTGGAAAATACCTTGTACGCCGCAGAAACCCTGCACGATTGATAACCAGGCGTACTGAAAAAGCCCTGCCTTATCGCAGGGTTTTTTATTGCCCGCAAAAAAACTTTTTACTTCGTTTTTAGGAACTTTCATCTGGCTTTAGAAGAACATTCGACAGTTTCTGATCCATACTCCTAAAATGTAACGGCATTTATCAAAAACCCGTTCCCGAACGGTTTTCCTTACTTTTTTAGCGAGTTCATCCGCGTGAAAATTCGTCTCTCTCTTGTCAGCCTATTTTTTGCTTTCACAGGCACCTTCGCGCAAGCAGCCGAAACCACCCAGGCTCCGCGTGATACCTCCAAGCTGCAAATCGCTTCAGGCAGCGCAATGCTGGTGGACCTGCAGACCAATAAGGTCATCTATTCCAGCAACCCCGACGTGGTGGTGCCCATTGCCTCGGTGAGCAAACTGATGACCGGCCTGATCGTGCTCGAAGCCAAGCAGAACATGGATGAGTACATCGATATCAACATCAAGGACACGCCGGAAATGAAAGGTGTGTTCTCCCGCGTGAAAATCGGCAGCGAAATGCCGCGCAGAGAGATGTTACTGATCGCCCTGATGTCGTCAGAAAACCGCGCCGCTGCCAGCCTGGCCCACCACTACCCAGGCGGCTACCCAGCGTTTATCGCGGCGATGAACGCCAAGGCCAAGGCGCTGGGCATGACTAGCACCCATTACGTCGAGCCTACTGGCCTGTCGATTCATAACGTGTCCACCGCCCGTGACCTGAGCAAACTGCTGGCCGCCGCGCGCCACTACCCGCTGCTCAGCCAACTGAGTACCACCAAGGAAAAGACCGTTTCGTTCCGCAAGCCCAGCTACACACTGGGCTTCTCCAACACCGACCACCTGATCAACCGCGCCAACTGGGACATCAAGCTGACCAAGACCGGCTTCACCAACCAGGCCGGCCACTGCCTGGTGCTGGTGACCAGCATGGGTAACCGCCCGGTGTCGTTGGTGATCCTGGATGCCTTTGGCAAATTCACTCACTTCGCCGATGCCAGCCGGATTCGTAACTGGGTAGAAACCGGCAAGAGCGGCTCGGTGCCGGATGTGGCATTGCGCTACAAGGCTGATAAGAACCTGAAGAACCGCCCGAACGCTGCACAAGTGCGTCGCTAAACACGTACTGCCTATGTGGGCGCTGGCTTGTGTGGGAGTCGGGCTTGCCCGCGATGCAGGCACTGAGGTGTTTCAGTGGCACCGCGGTGATGCTATCGCAGGCAAGCCAGCTCCCACACAAGCCCGCCCCCACACTGGATCGTCGGTTTTCTTTACTTGCGTTCCACCAACACTTTAAGCGCCTGCGCCGCCGCCCGCTCCTGCCCGGCCTGGGCCGTTGCATTAGCCGAATCACGCCAGCGTTGAGCATCCACATTGGCCGGCAACTGGCTTGGACGCTGGGTGACGATGGCCCAACTCCCCGCGCTCTTCCACTTCGATTCAAAGGCGCTGAAGCTCATCAAGAGGCGCCGGTCCATCCCGGAGCGCAGCAGCACAGTACTTTTCTGCTGATTGAACCCGACCACGACCACGTAGTGCGCGTCAGACCACACCCCGCCGCCAATTCTCGCCATCACCGGGTAACCCGCCGCCACCTGCGCCAGCACCGCCGTCAGCTCTGCATCCAGCGGGTACACCATCAGCCCGTATTCACGCGCCAGCACCTGCATGTTGCGTTGAAGGTCCGCTTCGGCGCCCGGTAAACGCAGCGGCTTATCCAACAAGCCCGGTGTCATGACAATGCCTTGTTGCGACAGCATGCTGGCTAAAGCCGTAGGACCGCTCTGATAAGCCTCGCCGCGAAAAGTCGGCACGCCATTGAGCTCGACACGCTCCGGCAGGCCCACCAGCCTCGACGGGGTCGCAGAGCACGCCGCAAGCCCAAGGGCACAGGCGAGCAACACGGATATTTTAAGGTTCGACCGTAACCGCAATTTTCTACTCTCTTGATCAACTGCCGGTGAGGGCCCTGATCATAGGACGCTCTGCCACGCGGGTATAGCCCGCAGGCTTAGTAAAGGGAGTGGATAGAGCAAAGAAGTTGGACAGACACGACCATTGGTCAATAGCAGGCAACCTCCGCCTAGCTAGACTGTCACTTGAGAAGACTGTGTGTGCCCCGTACGGGGCGAAAGGAGGCCCGAATGAGCCTTGCAACAACGATTTTACTGTTGATCTGCGGTTGGCTGGCGGTAGCCGGCGCCATGTTGTGGGGCGTGTTGCGCATTACCCGCCGGCACTATCACCCCCACGTAAAACCCGCCAATCCCCACAAGGCAGCGGTGCATCACGCCTAGCCAGGCATGCAATTGAAGCCCTGAGTCGCTGCGACTTCTTAAACCTGTCGCAGCCCTGACGCTGCTGGCGTTGCAAGGTTGCTCAATGGCGCCGACCTAAACCGTGCCTTCGGTAAACCTCCCGACGGTCTACCGCGAACAGGCCCGTGACGGCCCGTGGCACAACGAACATTGCAGGCGGTACAGACCCGTCAGTGACAGGCAAGCGTGCGATTGGTCACCGCGCTCGGTGGGGGCTGGCAATCTGGCGACCGGCCTTTGCCCCAATCAACTTCGCCTGCCCATCCTTCTGCTTTCCCGTCCGCGCCTCAGTGATCAATCCTGGGATCAACTTGCCCTCGGGCAAGTTCTTCCAGAACCGGCTCGGCAAATGCCCTTCCATCACCTTGGGGTTCAACCGCGCCGGATTGAAGATGTGGCTGTAATAGGTCAGCCACATCGCACTGTGCGGATCCTCTACATTCTGCGCCAGGTGCCGCCACGCCTCGGGGCACTCGCGCTGATGAATAAGCTGCTCTCCGTCGTAGTAGACCCCGTCCAGCGGCGTGGCGATCATCCACCGATGACGGCCCATGCGCCCGATGAAATGCTGGCTGGCGGATTTCAGAATGTCGTGTGCAGGCTCGTGCCAGGCCACATATTCCGGCAGCTCCGACCCCGCCCCAGGAGGTAATGCGATAAACCGCACAAACGCATGCAGATGGTGCGCCTCGCGGCTGACCTGTTTGATCCGCCGCTGCAACTCGCTACCCAGCTTGTCCCCTGCCAGCATCGCAGTACGATCGCCATGGCTCACACGCCACAACACTTCATACAGCAGGCTCCAGCGCTGGTCGCCGTGGTAGCAGGCGGCCGACTCCAGCAGATCCAACAGCGCCTTGGGCACCTGCGTCTGGAACGGCCCGAGGCCTTCGGGGATGGACTGGTCGGTAGCAAACAGATCGGCTACCTCGGCCTCGCCCCAACTCACTTGGCTGGGATCGACCTGATGGCTGAGCAGCCATCGCGCCTGGTCGCGCCAGGTGCTGAACAGGTTGTCGCATTCCAGGCTGATCATCCCCACAGCCCCATTTGCTGCGGTGCGGGGCGGTCGCGCAATTGCTCACGTAGCAGCACGCTGGTGCTTTCGGCCTGTTGCGGGTGATAGTCACTGGTGATGAAAAACGGCTTGGCCTTGGCCAGTACGCAGCGCATGCGCGCCAGGTCTTCGAAGCGGATCTTGCGTTCACGCCGCAGGTCCACCAGGCGCTGGGTGGTGCGCAGGCCAATGCCCGGAATGCGCGCAATCAAGGTCGGCTCGGCGCGGTTCAGGTCCAGGGGGAATACCTCGCGGTGTTCCAGGGCCCAGGCCAGCTTGGGGTCGATATCCAGGGCCAGGTGGCCGGGGCCTGCGAACAGTTCGTTGGCGCTGAACCCGTAGCTGCGCAGCAGGAAATCGGCCTGGTACAAGCGATGCTCGCGCATCAGCGGTGGTGCAGCCAGGGGCACGCTCTTCGGGCTGTTGGGGATGGGGCTGAACGCCGAGTAATACACACGCCGCAGCTTGAAATTGCCGTAAAGCGCTTCGGCACCGTGGAGGATGGTGCTGTCATCGGTGTCGTCGGCGCCAACGATCATTTGCGTACTCTGCCCTGCCGGGGCGAATCGCGGTGCGCGCGGCTCATTGAGCACGGTCTGCTCGCCGGTGTAGATGGTCTGCATGGCCTGCTTGATGGAGACGATCTGTTTTTCCGGCGCCAGGGTCTGCAAGCTGGTCTCGGTAGGCAGTTCGATATTCACGCTCAGGCGGTCGGCATAACGCCCGGCTTCGGCGATCAGCGCCGGGTCCGCATCCGGAATGGTCTTGAGGTGGATATAGCCGCGAAAGTCGTGATCTTCGCGAAGAAGCTTGGCGACCCGCACCAACTGCTCCATGGTGTAGTCGGACGAACGGATGATGCCAGAGCTGAGAAACAGCCCGCTGACGCAATTGCGCCGGTAGAAGTCCAGGGTCAGGGTGACCACCTCCTCCGGGCTGAAACGCGCGCGGGGCACGTCGCTGGAGCGGCGGTTGACGCAGTATTGGCAGTCGTAGAGACAGAAGTTGGTGAGCAACACCTTGAGCAATGACACGCATCGCCCATCGGGCGTATAGCTGTGGCAGATGCCCATGCCATCGGTAGAACCCAGCCCCGCCTTGCCCTCGGAGCTACGCTTGGGCGCGCCGCTGCTGGCGCACGACGCGTCGTACTTGGCGGCGTCGGCGAGGATGCTGAGTTTTTCGATCAACTGCATGGAGGGCTACCGATACTGGTTTTTTGTACAGTATCAGAGGGTAGCTACAAGCTACAAGCTACAAGCTTGAAGCTTGTAGCTGGAACTCAGCTCGCGGTGGCGAGCAACACGTCACGCACCGAGCGTCCCTTGCCACGCCCACGGTCCAGTGCGTACAGCGACGCTGCAATCTCATCCGCACGAATCGGCAGCACCGACAGCAAGGTGTCACTCAAACCGTGGCTGGCCTGGCTGAAACCCTGGATGTAGATGCCAGCGTTGCAACGCTCGTCGGTGACGATGCGGTAATCGCGCGCCACCTCGAATTCGCCCAGATAATCTTCCAGCGGCGCCAGCAAGGCGCGGTGCGTCTGGCGCTCGTAGCCGGTGGCGAGGATCACCGCATCGTAATGATTGACGCTGGTTTCGCCGCTGGCGTTATTGCGCAGCACCAACTCGATGCCCAACGGACCTGGGGTGGCTTTTTCGACCACCGTCATGGTGCGGAACGCTTGGCGGGCGATGCCGGAGACTTTCTGGCGATAAAAGATGCCGTAGATACGCTCGATCAGGTCCAGGTCTACCACCGAATAATTGGTGTTCTGGTACTCGGCGACCAGGCGCTCACGCTCGGCACCTTCCTGCTGGAACACCAGGTCGGTAAAGGCCGGCGAGAACACTTCGTTGACGAACGGACTGTCATCGGCGGGCTTGAGCGCCGATCCGCGCAGGATCATGTCGACCTGCACCGACGCGAAGCTGTCGTTCAGGTCGATAAAAGCTTCGGCTGCACTCTGGCCGCCGCCGATGATGGCGATGCGCATGGCCTTGCCCTCGACACACGGTTGCGTGGCCATGCGCGCTAGGTATTGAGAATGGTGGAACACCCGGCGGTCCCCTTTGAGCGCCTTGAACGCCTCCGGAATACGGGGTGTGCCGCCGGCGCTGACCACCACCGAACGGGTGGTGCGCACGTGCTGCTCGCCCAGGGCATCGCGGGAAATCACGCGCAGCGCTTCAACCTGCTGCTGATGCAGGATCGGCTCGATGGCCAGCACTTCCTCGCCGTAGCACGCCTGGGCCTGGAACTGCCCGGCGACCCAGCGCAGGTAGTCGTTGTACTCCATGCGGCACGGGTAAAAGGTGCCCAGGTTGATAAAGTCCACCAAGCGGTCGTGTGCTTTCAGGTAATTGACGAAGGAATATGGGCTGGTGGGGTTGCGCAGGGTCACCAGGTCCTTGAGGAACGAGATCTGCAGTTCGCTCTGGGTCACCAGGGTATTGCCGTGCCAGCGGTAGTCGGCCTGTTTGTCGAGAAACAGCACGTCCAGTTTGCCCTGGGCCTTTTCGCGCTCCTGCAGGGCGATGGCCAGCGCCAGGTTCGAAGGGCCGAAACCGATACCGATCAGGTCGTGAACCGCGGGCGAAGCAATAGCCTGTGTCATTCCAGTGTCCTCTGGATAAGCCCCTTGGCGGTGGGGCGGGAATACCTTTCAAGACCTGCACAACAGGTCATGTGTTGATAGGAAACGAGGACAGTGAAATAAAATTTAACTAACAGGTGATCAGTGCGCTTCCCACTCTCGCATCCGCCCCCGGCAGTGCTTCATGGCGTTGACGATGTGTTTTTCCACCAGGGCGCGGGAAATGCACAGGCGCTCGGCGATTTGCAGGTGGGTCAGGCCGTCGAGCTTGCGCAGCAGAAAGCTGTCGCGACAGGCTGGCGGCAGCTCGGCCAGGGCGCGTTCGAGCAATTCCAGGCGCTGGCCGTGGTCGTGGTGGGTGTGGGGCGAGCAACTGGCGAAGCGCTCTTCGGCATCCAGCACATCCAGAGGTTCAACCTGGCGCAAGGCGTTGCGGCGATGGCCGTCGATCACCAGGTTGAGCGCAGTGCGATACAAAAAGGCGCGGGGTTGTTCGATGGGCGTGTCGCTGGAACGTTCCAGCACCCGGACATAAGCGTCATGCACCACATCCTCGGCCACCTGACGGTTGCCCAGCTTGGCGTTGAGGAAACACACCAGCTCGCGATAGTAGTTTTCCAACATGACTCCCGACCGCCGGGTGGCGGCATTAGGCTCTTGGGTGCAAAAAAGACAGCGTTTGGGTGATGGCAGTTTGAGTGCGTGCAATTTATAGTAATTCTCATCTACTTTTAAAGCACACTTGCATCAACGGACGATTATTTTTCTTCAAGGGCGCTGTAACTGCCTATGTAACCGCCTAAATCCCCACGCAATTCCCTCGTCTACCTTTCAGCTCCCCGCAACTGCGGTCCGAACTTTCCTGGCTGGAACCAAAGCATGAAACGCCCTCGACCTGCCCGACGCGCCTTTCTGGCTATCGCGTGCCTGCTCCCCATCATCGCCATCGCGGCCTGGCAAGTGCTGCCGCCTGGGCGTGACACCCTCACCACCGTGAGCGTCACCCGCGGCAATATCGAAAACAGCGTGACGGCCCTGGGCACCCTGCAACCCAGGCGTTATGTGGATGTTGGCGCACAGGCGTCCGGGCAGATCCGCAAGATCCACGTCGAGGCCGGCGACCAGGTCCAGGAAGGCCAATTGCTGGTGGAAATAGACCCTTCCACGCAAAAAGCCAAGCTCGACGCCAGCCGGTACGCCATCGAAAACCTCAAGGCCCAGTTGCAGGAGCAAAACGCCCAGCATCAGTTGGCACGCCAGAAGTACCAGCGCCAGCAACGCCTGGCCGCCGGTAATGCGACCCGTGAAGAAGATGTACAAACCGCCAAAGCTGAATTGAGCGCCACTGCGGCCCGGGTCAGCATGTTCCAGGCGCAGATCCGGCAAGCCCAGGCCAGCCTGCGCAGCGATGAAGCGGAGCTGGGCTACACACGCATCTATGCGCCGATGACCGGCACCGTCGTGGCGGTGGACGCGCGCGTCGGCCAGACCCTGAATGCCCAGCAGCAGACGCCGCTGATCCTGCGCATCGCCAAACTGTCACCGATGACCGTCTGGGCGGAAGTCTCGGAAGCCGATATCGGCCACGTCAAGCCCGGCATGACCGCGTACTTCACCACCCTGAGCGGCGGCAACCGGCGCTGGACCAGCACCGTGCGGCAGATCCTGCCGATCCCGCCCAAGCCCTTGAATGAAAGCCAAGGCAGCGGCAGCCCCAACGGTTCCAGTAAAAGCGGCAGTGGCCGTGTAGTGCTGTACACCGTGCTGCTGGACGTGGACAACAGCGACAACGCGTTGATGGCGCAGATGACCACCCAGGTGTTTTTCGTTGCCAGCCAGGTCAAGGACGCCCTCACCGCACCGGTTGCCGCGCTGCGGGGCACGTCCAGTGCCGACCGCCAGATCGCCCGGGTCGTGACCAAAAGCGGGCGTATCGAAGAACGCCACGTGCTACTGGGCATCAGTGACCGCCTGCGCGTTCAAGTGCTCGACGGCCTGAACGAGGGCGATCAACTGTTGATCGGCCCGGCCGACGGCAACGGGGGTTGAGTTGACCACGCCCCTGATCGAACTCAAGAACATCCGCAAATCCTACGGCGGCGGCGAAAGCCCGCAGGTCGACGTGTTGCGCGGCATCGACCTGTCGATTCATGCCGGGGAGTTCGTTGCCATCGTCGGCGCCTCGGGCTCCGGCAAGTCCACGCTGATGAATATCCTCGGCTGCCTCGACCGCCCAAGCGTCGGTGACTACCTGTTCGCCGGGGAAAACGTCGCGCGCCTGGACTCTGACGAACTGGCCTGGCTGCGCCGCGAAGCCTTTGGCTTCGTGTTCCAGGGCTACCACTTGATTCCCTCCGGCTCGGCCCAGGAAAACGTCGAGATGCCGGCGATCTATGCCGGCATCAGCGCCACCGAGCGCCATGCCCGCGCCAACGCGCTGCTCACGCGCCTGGGCCTGGCCGACCGCACCGGCAACCGTGCGCACCAGCTTTCCGGCGGCCAGCAGCAGCGCGTGTCCATCGCTCGCGCATTGATGAACGGTGGCCACATCATCCTGGCCGATGAACCCACCGGCGCCCTCGACAGCCACAGCGGCGCCGAGGTCATGAGCCTGCTCGACGAACTGGCCAGCCAAGGCCACGTGGTGATCCTGATCACCCACGACCGCGAAGTGGCGGCGCGGGCCAACCGCATTATCGAGATTCGCGATGGCTTGATCATCAGTGACTCGGCCGATGGCAGCGAAGTTGCTCCTGCATTAGCCAACGGCGCCCTGCAAGCCGTTGACCTGCGCCAACGCCTGGCCGACGGCGCCGAGCACAATGGCGCGTGGAAAGCCGAACTGGTGGATGCCGTGCAAGCTGCCTGGCGGGTGATGTGGATCAACCGCTTCCGCACGGCGTTGACCCTGCTGGGCATCATTATCGGCGTAGCGTCGGTGGTGGTGATGCTCGCGGTGGGCGAAGGCAGCAAGCGCCAGGTCATGGCGCAGATGGGCGCGTTCGGTTCCAACATCATCTACCTCAGTGGCTCGTCGCCCAACCCGCGTACGCCGCCGGGAATCGTGTCGCTCAATGACGTCCACGCACTGGCAGCGCTGCCCCAGGTGCAGCGCATCATGCCGGTCAACGGCAGCGAAGCCGGGGTGCGTTTTGGCAATGTCGACTACATGGCCTATGTGGGCGGCAATGACACCAACTTCCCGGAGATTTTCAATTGGCCGGTGGTCGAGGGCAATTATTTTACCGCCGAGGACGAGCGCGCCGCCGCCACGGTGGCGGTGATCGGGCATCGTGTACGCGAGAAACTGTTCAAGGCCGAGGTCGACCCCATCGGCCAGTACATCCTGATTGAGAACGTGCCGTTCCAGGTGATCGGGGTGCTGGCGGAAAAAGGCGCCAGCTCCGGCAACAAGGACAGCGACGACCGCATTGCCATCCCTTATACCGCCGCCAGCGTGCGCCTGTTCGGCAGCTATAACCCCGAATACGTGGTGATCGCGGCGGCTGATGCGCGCAAGGTCCACGAGGCCGAGCTGGCCATCGACCAGTTGATGCAGACGCTGCACAACGGCAAGCGCGATTACGAGCTGACCAACAACGCGGCGATGATCCAGGCCGAAGCCCACACGCAGAACACGCTGTCGTTGATGCTTGGTTCGATTGCCGCGATCTCCCTGTTGGTGGGCGGTATCGGCGTGATGAACATCATGTTGATGACTGTGCGCGAGCGTACCCGCGAAATCGGTATCCGCATGGCCACCGGCGCACGCCAGCGCGACATCCTGCGCCAGTTCCTCACCGAAGCGGTGATGCTCTCGGTGGTCGGCGGCCTGTGCGGCATCGCCCTGGCCCTGATGGTGGGTGGCGTGCTGGTACTGGCCGAGGTGGCGGTGCAGTTTTCCCTGGTGGCGGTGTGTGGCGCATTTGGTTGCGCGCTGGTCACCGGCGTCGTATTCGGCTTTATGCCGGCCCGTAAAGCTGCCCGGCTCGATCCGGTTAAGGCGTTGACCCGTGAATAAACGATCCATTTACTTGCCCGGTGTGTGCGTGTTGCTCAGCGCCTGCGCCGGCAACCCACCGGCCATCGACACGGCTATTGCGCCGCCTGCCGCCTGGCAATACGCCGAGCGCGACGCCGCCCAGGCCACCAACCAGCAATGGTGGACACACTTCGCCAGCCCGCAGTTGAACCGACTGGTCGAGCAGGCCCGCCGTGACAGTTTCGACGTTGCCGCCGCCACGGCCCGTGTGCGCCAGGCCCAGGCCAGTGCGGTGATAGCCGGCGCGCCGGTGTTGCCCGAGGTGAAGTTCAACCTTGAGACCAGTCACCAGAAACTCATACGCGGCTCAGGTGGACCGAACCTGGATGCGTCCCAAAGCGACGACGCCGTCGACAACTTCGGCGCCAACCTCACCGCCAGCTACGAAGTGGACTTCTGGGGTGGCCGCGCCGCCGCTCGCGACAGCGCCCTGCACAGCCTGCGCGCCAGCGAGTTTGACCAGGCCACCGTGGAACTGACCCTGCTCAGCAGCGTGGCCGACCGCTACGCACAAACCCTCGCCGCCCACCAGCGCCAGCAGATCGCCGAGCTGAACCTGGCCAATGCGCGCAACGTGCTCGACCTGGTACAGACGCGCTATGACGCCGGCGCCGCCACGGCCCTGGAACTGGCCCAGCAAAAAAGCCTGGTGGCCAGCCAGCAACGCCAGCTGCCGCTGATCCAGCAACTGGCCGAAGAATCGCAGATCACCCTGGCCGCCCTGCTCGGCCAACCGGTGCAGGCCTTGGACCTGGGCGCCGAGCCCTTTCAGGCACTGACCTGGCCGAGCATCGGCGCCGGCCTGCCCAGCCAATTGCTCAGCCGCCGGCCCGACATCGCCAAGGCCGAGGCGCAACTGGCGGCGGCACAGGCTGATGTCACCGTGGCCCGCGCGGCCATGCTGCCCGCCGTCACCCTTGGCGCGACCCTGGGTTCCGACGCCTACAAGGCCATGGATGTGTTGCGCAGCCCCTATTACACGCTGACTGCAGGCTTGGTCGGCCCGATCTTCAACAACGGCCGTTTAAGCGCTGAACGCGATAAGGCCCGCGCACGCCAGGAAGAACTGCTGCAAACCTATCGCGGTGCGATCATCAACGGCTTTGCCGATGTGGAAAAAGCCCTCAGCCGCATCACCCGCCTCGACCAGCAACGCGACTGGCAAAGTGAAGAGTTGCACCAAGCCCGGACAGCGTTCCAGATCGCCGAAAGCCGCTACCAGGCAGGTGCCGAAGACCTGCTCACGGTGCTGGAAACCCAGCGCACGCTGTACGCGACCCAAGACCAGAATGTGCAACTGCGGCTGTCACGCCTGCAGGCCAGCATCGCGCTGTACAAGGCACTGGGCGGTGGCTGGCAGGCACAGATCCGATAAACAAAACTCCGATTTCGTACATTCGCTGTCTTCTCGCCCTACATTCTTCGACCTGAGGTCCTTGGTAAAAAAGCCGCTATCACACGGCCGTCCAGGACCTCTCGATGACTGTTGCAAACTACCTGACGTGCGCCTGTCTCTGGCTGACCGCAAGCCTTGCCCCTGCCCAACCACTGATCCCTCCCACCACCATCGACTGGCTGCTGGACTGTCACCTGCCCACCGTTGAGCGCCTGGACCCCAAGGTGCTGCAACGCACCCAATGCGGCATCGTGAACGTACCGCGCAATTACGCCGTGCCCCGGCAAGGCAGCTTGCGTCTCTACCTGACGCGCGTCGGCGCCCGTGACCCGTTGAACCGGGAGGGCGTGGTGTTTGCCCAGGCTGGCGACGCCGCCGCAAACAACCGGGGCGGCACCTTTGTCATTCACCTGACCAGCCTCTGGGGCGCCTATGCCAACCCAGCCTATCGCACGCTGGTCAACCGTTACGACGTGATCGAACTCAGCCCCCGCGACCTCAGCAACGACAACGGCATCGAACAGGCCGCTCAGGACATGGAGTACGTCCGCACGCAACTTGGCGACGCCCAACTGCTCTACCTGGGCAACGACAACGCCGCTCGCCTGGGTAGCCGTTACGCTGCGCTGTTTCCCGAGCGCGTGGTGCGCATGGTGCTGGTCAACGCGCAACAGGCCGAGGAAGCGGCTCCGCCGGTCGAGCAACTGAGGCTGAAAGAACCCGTCAAGCAAGCCGCCAGCAGTTGCATCAACCGCTGGGTCGCAGACTTCCTGGTCTTTGGCAAGCAGCCACCGCCGTCCACGCGTTGCCTTGACTCAGGTAACCGCAGAGCCGCCACCCGTTTGCGACCTGTTGCCACCGAAAACGACACGTGGCGTTGACGCTGCATCCGGATCGCTATTAAGTGCTATTTATCCGCATTAATACGATAAATCGAACCCATGCTAAGTCGCCCGCTCCGACGCAAACGCCAGAAGCTGTCCGATGTGATTGTCGAGTCGGTCAAGCGCTCCATCGTCACCGACGCCTTGAAGCCCGGCGACCGTCTACCCACCGAACGTGAGCTGATGGAAAGCTTCCAGTGTTCCAAGGGCTCGGCCCGCGAAGCGCTCAAGGCCCTGGAAGTGGAAGGCCTGGTGAGCACACGCACCGGCCCCAGCGGTGGTGCTTACCTGAACCAGGCCGGCACTGAGCCAGCCAGCCGCGCGCTGCGCAACTACCTGCACTTCCAGCACCTGGATGGCGAGCAGGTGTACCAACTGCGCAAAGTCATCGAAGTGGAACTCGCGGTGTCGGTGCTTGGGCGCTTGAGCGAAGACGACTACCAGGCCCTGCAAGACAACGTGGATTTCTGCAGCGCCCCGGAAGACAGCGAGGCCGGCCAGCGCGAGCAACGCCTGGCGGAACTGGAGTTCCACAACCTGCTGGCCAAGGCCTGCCCCAATCCGTTGCTGAGTTTTATGGCGCAGTTTCTCAACGACCTGCTGCGCGACCTGGTGGTGTTGAAAAAGGCCTACAAGCCCAAGCGCAAGCAGTTCGACGCGGCCAACCTGGATTATCACAAGCAGTTGCTGATCGCCTTCCGTGCCGGGGATGAAAGCGCGGTGCGCGGTTTGATGCATGAGCATATGTGCGATGCGGAACACCATATGACGGCGCTGGAAGGTGAAGTCAGCCCGCACTTTCTTCTGGAGTTCGATCACCGCCCCTAAAGACATCACAGATTGACCTATTCCAACCAACACCTGCGTTATCCAATAACAGGCCTGCCCACAGGCCCTTGCTCCACCGTATCGCCCTTGCCACTCCTGCCAATAACTAAACCAGGGAGTCACCCCATGCAGCGTCGTACGTTGTTGAAAGCCAGTCTCACCGCAGCCGCCGCCCTCAGCCTCCCACTGAGTATCCGGTCGGCATTCGCCGCCGAGCCCTTTACCTTTTACGGCCTCAAGTCCATGTCTGGCGCCTTTGCCAGCTATGGCAAATTTGCCGACATGGGTTCGCGCCTGGCGGTGGAACAGCACCCCGAACTCCTCGGGCGCCCACTGAACTACAAAGTCATCGACACCGAAGGCAACGCCGGCAAGGCCGTGCGCAAGGTGCAGGAAGCCATCCAGCAGGACGGCGCGCGGTTCTTCCAAGGCTGCACGCTGTCGTCGTCGGCACTGGCGGTTGCCAAGGAAGTGGACAAGGTCGGCGGTGTGTTCATGACCCCGGTCGGCGCCGATGAAGTCACCGGCAAGGATTGCAACCTCGCGACCTTCCGCTGGTCGGTGCCCACTTACGGCGCGATCCGTGAAACCATGGTGCCGCTGATCAAACTGCTGCCGGACGCCAAGCGCTGGTACACCATCACCCCGCAATACGTGTTCGGCGAAGCGCTGCTCGAAGGCGCAAAAACAGTGCTCAAGGAAAACGGCCTGGAACACATTGGCAACAGCTACCACTCACTGCAAGAACAAGAATTCTCCGGCTACCTGACCAACGCCATCGCCGCCAAGCCCGATGTGCTCGTGCTGCTCAACTTCGGCAGCCAGTCGTCCAACACCCTGCGTCAGGCGGTTAACTTCGGCATCAAGGAGCGCATGAAAGTGCTGCTGGTATGGTCCGCCGGCCTCGACCAATTCCAGGAGTTGGGCAGCGATGTGCTTGAAGGCGTGTACCTCGGCGCACAGTACTGGCACCAGGTCGACACCCCGCTCAACCGTGAACTGGTCAAGCTGACCCAGGCGAAGTACGGCATCAACCCCACCTACCCGCTGGCCGCCGATTACATCAGCACCAAGGTCATGCTCGAAACCATCATTTCCACCGCCAGCTTTGACGGCAAAACCGTGGCCAAAGCCATGCAGGGCTTGAGTTTCGAAGGGCCGACCGGCAAGGAATCGATCCGCGCCAGCGACCACCAGGTGATCAAGGATTACTACCTGCTGATCGGCAAGGCCACCGGCGACATGGCCGACAAGGACGACCTGGCCAAGGTGCTCAGTGCCGGCCAGTCGTTCCCGCCGGTAGAAGCCACGGGCTGCACGCTCGGCTGATCCCCTGAATTTGGTAGCGCAGGGCCGTGCAAGCGGCCTCCTGCAGAGGGTTCCTGCATGCTTTCTCTTTACCTGTTCCAGATACTCAACGGCCTCGGATTGGGGATGATCTACTTCCTGATCGCGGTCGGTCTCACGATCATTTTCGGCCTGCTCAACTTCGTCAACTTCGCGCACGGCGCGTTCTTCTTGCTGGGCGCCTACATCTGCTACACCGCCGTGAGCCTCACCGGCAACTTCTGGCTGGCGTTGCTCATCGCCCCACTGGTGGTGGCCGCGTTGGCCTGGGCTATCGAGCGATTATTGATTCAACGGATTTACCACTTGCCGCACATGTTCCAGATCCTGGTGACCTTGGGCATCGCGTTGATCATCCAGGAAGCCAGCGTGATGATCTGGGGCCCGGTGGGCAAGAGCGTCGCCGTGCCAGAACTGCTGCGCGGCGTGCTGGTGGTGGGTGACTTCGTGTACCCCTATTACCGCCTTTTCCTCATCGTGTTTTCCGGGCTGGTTGGCCTGGGCCTGTGGTTGCTGTTGGAACGCACGCGCTTCGGCGCCCTGGTGCGGGCAGGCAGTGAAAGCACCGAGACCGTGTCGCTGCTGGGCACGAATATCTTCCGCCTGTTCTCCATGACCTTCGCCCTTGGCGTAGCCCTGGCCGGCATGGCCGGTGTGCTGTTCGCACCGTTGCGCGGCGCCCAGCCCTTCGTCGGCCCGGAAATTCTCGGGGTGGCGTTTGTGGTCGTGGTGATCGGCGGCATGGGTTCGTTCAGCGGTGCGCTGGTCGGCGGTTTGCTGGTGGGCGTGGTGCAAAGCCTGATGACCACACTTTGGCCCCAGGGCGCGAGCCTGATGATCTACGGCGCAATGGCCGTGGTGATTCTGGTACGTCCTTACGGCCTGTTTGGGAGAGCCTGACATGAGCGAGAAAAACCCCCTGCCGTTTGCCAAGACGCAATCGCGCGCGATGTTGCTGTGGGTATTGGCAGTGCTGATTGGCCTGCCGTTGATACTGCCCTCGGCGACCCTGGCCACCGAGATTCTGATCTTTGCCATGGCCGCCCTCGCCTGCAACTTGCTGCTGGGTTACACCGGGCTACTATCCTTCGGCCAAGGCATCTTCTTTGGTGCCGGCGCGTATTGTGCGGCGTTGCTGATGATCCACCTGCAAATGGGTTTGTTCACGGCGCTGCTCGGCGCCGCCGTCGCCGGTGGGTTCCTGGCCTTATTGGTGGGCGCCCTGGCGATCCGCCGCACCGGCATCTACTTCGTGATGCTGACCCTGGCGTTCAGCCAAATGGCTTACTTCGTCGCCTATACGCTCAGTGACTGGACCGGCGGCGACAACGGCCTGCTCAGCGTGCCACGCCCGCAAATCCGCCTCGGTGACAGCGTGTTGCTGTCGCTGGCCGACGCCCGCGCCTTCTACGGCTTTGTCGCGGTGCTGTTCCTGCTGATCTTTATCGGCGCACGCCGGGTGATCGCCTCACCGTTCGGCAGCACGCTGATGGCGATCCGCGAAAACGAAACCCGTGCCTCGGCCATCGGCTACGACACGCGGCATTTCAAGATCCTGGTGTTTGTACTGTCCGGCGCGGTCACCGGGATTGCCGGGGCGCTGTACGCGATGCTGCTGCACTTTGTGCCGCTGTCGAATATCGACCTGATGATGTCCGAGAACATCCTGATCATGACCATCGTCGGCGGCACGGGCTCGTTGTTCGGCTCGTTGCTGGGCGCCGGTTCCATCGTGTTGCTGGGGGATTTCCTCTCCGACCTGTGGCCGCGCTGGCTGATGCTGCTAGGGTTGATTTTGATCCTGGTGGTGGTCTTCATGCGCGGTGGTTTGTGGGGCGGCCTGGTGTCGCTGTTTGAACGCGTGCGAGGCGGTCGCAAGGCCGCCGCTGTCGCCAAGGAGGAAGGGCTATGAGCATCCTGCTCGAAACCAACGACCTGGAACTGGCCTACGGTGCCTTCCATGCGGTGAATGGCGTAAACCTCAAGGTCGAAGCCGGCACCATCCACACCATCATTGGCCCCAACGGCGCGGGCAAGACCAGCCTGTTCCACTGCCTCACCGGTGAACGCCAGGCCACCGCCGGGGCGATTCATTTCGACGGCAGGAACCTGATGCGCAAACCTGCCCATGCCCGTGTCGGCCTGGGCATGGCGCGCTCGTTCCAGCTCACTAGCCTGTTCCAGAACCTCAGCGTGCGCGAAAACCTGCGCCTGGCCGCCCAAGGCCGCGATGGTGCACGCGCCCTGAATTTCTGGCGCCGCGTGGACAGCAAGCGCGAACACCTGGAGATGGCCGATCAAGTGCTGGAGCGCCTGCAACTCACCGCCCGCGCCGATACCCTGGCCGGCGAGTTGTCCCACGGCCAGCAACGCGTGCTGGAGGTGGGCATGTCGATCTGCTCCAAACCCAAACTGTTGATGCTCGACGAGCCCACCTCGGGCATGGGCATCGACGACATCCCGATCATGACCCAGCTGATCAGCGACCTCGGCCGCGACCACACGGTGCTGTTGATCGAACACAACATGAGCATTGTCATGTCCATCAGCCAACGCATCACAGTGATGAGCCACGGGCAGATCCTGGTGGAAGGCACGCCGGAATTCGTGCGGGCCGATGAACGTGTGCGCAGTGCTTACCTTGGGGAGGCTGCCTGATGCTGATCGTCGACAATATCCACTCCTACTACGACAAGAGCCACGTGCTGGAAGGCGTGTCGCTGACCGTAAACCCTGGCGAGTTGGTGACGCTGCTCGGGCGCAACGGTGCCGGCAAGACCACGACGCTGCGCAGCATCCTCGGGATTATTTGCCCACGCCAGGGCCAGATCCATTTCAACGGCCAGGCACTGGTGGGCCAGAAGGTCTTTGAAATTGCTCGCCAGGGCCTGGCGCTGGTACCTGAGAACCGCGGAATTTTCCGCCTGCTGACCGTCGAAGAAAACCTGCGCATCGCCGCACGCAAGACCAGCCGCTGGCAGCTCGAAGATGTCTACGGCATGTTCCCGCGCCTCAAGGAGCGGCGTAAAAACGCCGGCCATGCGCTCTCTGGTGGCGAGCAACAGATGCTCGCCATCGCCCGTGCGCTGCTCAACGATCCAAAGTTGCTGATCCTTGATGAGCCCACCGAAGGCCTGGCCCCGGTGATCGTCGACGAGTTGGTGAAGATCCTGCGCAAGGTCAAGGACGACGGCCTGCCAGTGTTGCTGGTGGAACAGAACCTGATGGTCTGCGACAAGCTCGCCGACCGCCATTACGTGCTCGAACAAGGCCGCGTGGTCTACGAGGGCAGCGCCGCCGCTTTCCGCGCCGACCCGACCATCAAAAACCGCTATTTGGCCCTGAGTGCCTGACCGGAGACTGCTGATGAATAGTTTTGCGCAACCGCTCAAGAGCAACGCCCCGCTGATCAACCGCGACCGCCTGTGGCAATCCTTGATGGACCTGGCCCAGCTGGGCGCCACGGCCAAGGGCGGCGTGTGCCGCCTGGCCCTCACCGATCTGGACCGCCAGGCCCGCGACCTGTTTGTGCAATGGTGTGAGGCGGCCGGGTGCAGCGTCAGTGTCGACGCCATCGGCAATATTTTCGCGCGCCGCGCCGGACGCAATCCTGCCCTGCCCCCGGTGATGACCGGCAGCCATATCGACACCCAGCCCACCGGCGGCAAGTTCGACGGTTGCTATGGGGTGATGGCGGGGTTGGAGGTGATCCGCACCCTCAATGACTTGAACATCGAAACCGATGCGCCGATTGAAGTGGTGGTATGGACCAACGAAGAAGGCTCGCGCTTCCCGCCCTGCATGATGGGTTCGGGTGTGTTTGCCGGTAAATTCGATTTACAGGACACCCTCGACAAGCTCGACGACCAAGGCCTGTCGGTGGGCGCCGAGTTGCAACGCATCGGCTATGCCGGCTCCCGCGCGGTGGTCGGCCACCCGGTGGGTGCGTATTTCGAAGCACATATCGAACAAGGCCCGGTGCTGGAAGACCAGGCCACGACGATTGGCGTGGTCATGGGCTGCCTGGGCCAGAAGTGGTTCGACCTCACCCTCACCGGCGTCGAAGCCCACGCCGGCCCGACGCCGATGCACCTGCGCAAGGATGCCCTGGTGGGCGCCGCGGAGGTGGTCAGCGCGGTCAACCGTATCGCCCATCAACAACAACCCCACGCCTGTGGCACGGTCGGTTGCCTGAGCCTGCACCCGGGATCGCGCAATGTGATTCCTGGCCAAGTGCACATGACCATCGACCTGCGCCATCTGCATGCGGACACGCTGCAAGCGATGGTCGATGAAGTGCGCGGCGTGATCGAAGCCACCGCCAAAACGCACGGCCTCACCTTTGAGCTGACGCCGACAGCCGACTTCCCACCGCTGGACTTCAACCCGGCTTGCGTCAACGCGGTGCGCGACGCGGCGAGTGTCTTGGGCTTGAGCCATATGGATATCGTCAGCGGCGCCGGGCACGACGCGATTTTCGTCGCCGAACTGGGCCCCGCCGGGATGATCTTTGTGCCGTGCGAAGGCGGCATCAGCCATAACGAAATCGAAAACGCCGCGCCGGATGACTTGGCGGCGGGCTGCGCGGTATTGCTGCGCGCCATGGTCAAGGCGGCTCAGGGGGATGTGGCATGAGTGAGATCGGCGAATTGACGGCAGTGCAACTGCTGCAGCATTTTCGCGACAAGCGCCTGTCGCCGGTGGAAGTCACCAGAGACGCCTTGCGGCGTATCGAACGTTTCAATCCGGTAGTGAATGCCTACTGCCATGTGGACCCGGAAGGCGCGCTGAACGCGGCGCGCGCTTCGGAACAACGTTGGCTCGACGGCCAACCCTGCGGCGCGTTGGACGGTGTGCCGGCGTCGATCAAAGACCTCACGCTGACGATTGGCATGCCCACTCGAAAGGGCTCGCGCACCTCATCCGCCGACGGGCCGTGGGAGGTCGACGCGCCCTTCCCGGCCTTTATGCGCAAGGCCGGTGCGGTGCTGCTGGGCAAAACCACCACCCCGGAATTCGGCTGGAAAGGCGTCACCGATAACCCGCTGTACGGCATCACCCGCAACCCCTGGGACACACGCACCACGGCGGGCGGCTCGTCCGGTGGCGCTGGGGCCGCGGCGGCGTTGAACCTGGGCGTGCTGCACCAAGGCAGCGATGCCGGCGGTTCGATTCGGATTCCCTGTGCGTTTACCGGCACCTTTGGTATCAAGCCGACCTTTGGCTATGTGCCGCAGTGGCCGGCCAGTTCCATGACCCTCCTTTCACACTTGGGGCCGATGACCCGTACCGTGGAGGACAGCGTGTTGATGCTGCAGACCATCGCCCAACCGGATGCACGGGATGGCTTGATCGGCGCGCCACGCACCACACCATGGCTGACGCCGGGTACGGATCTGAAGGGTTTGCGCGTCGCCTATAGCCCGAACTTCGGTTACGTGGACGTCGACCCGCACGTGGCCAAGGTCGTCGCTCAAGCGGTGGAAGGGCTGGTACAACTGGGCGCCCATGTCGAGCAAATCGACCCCGGCTTCAGCGACCCGCTGGAAGTCTTCAGCACCCTGTGGGCAGCCGGCGCCGCACGCCTGACCGGCGCCATGAGCGAGGCGCAAAAACAGTTGCTCGACCCTGGTTTGCTGCGCATCGCACGACGCGGTGAGCGGTTGAGCCTGGATGACTTCAGCGCCGCCCTCGAAGCACGCGCAGCCCTGGTAGCGCGCATGGCGGCCTTTCATGAACATTACGACGTGCTGGTATCGCCGATGATGCCGATCACCGCGTTCGACGCCGGGCACGACGTGCCACCAGGCTCGGATTTTCAGGAGTGGACAGAGTGGACGCCGTTCACCTACCCCTTCAACCTGACCCAACAACCGGCAGCCTCAGTGCCGTGTGGGCTAGCAGCGAATGGGCTGCCGGTGGGCTTGCATGTGGTAGGCGCGCGGTTTGCGGATGAAACGGTTTTACGGGTGTGCCAGGTGTATGCCAAAGCATTCCCTACCACGCACTTGCAGACACCCAAAACCCCAGCCTGAAATGCAATCACCTGCGGGAGCGGGCTTGCTCGCGAATGCGGCGAATCAGTCAATACATGCATGGCTGACCCACCGCCTTCGCGAGCAAGCCCGCTCGCACCGTTTTGACCGCATTCCATTACAATGCCCCCATTCATCCCCGGGGGCTTCATGGACATCGAACTGGCACGCACTTTCCTCGAAATCACCCGCTGCGGCAGCCTGGCTGCAGCGGCCGAGAAACTGCACGTCACCCAGACCGCCATCACCGCACGGGTCAAGAGCCTGGAAAGCCAGTTGGGCAGCACGCTGTTCGTGCGCAACCGTGCTGGCGCGAGGCTGACCGCCGATGGCGAAGCCTTCGTGGTGTACGCCAACCAATTGCTGCAAACCTGGGAAGCCGCCAAGCGTGACCTGCCCTTGCCGGATGGCTATCGCAACGTGCTGCACATCGGTGGCGAGGTCAGCCTGTGCAACCCGCTGATGCTCGGCTGGGCCCAGGCGCTGCGCCAACATATCCCCGGCCATGCGCTGCGTACCGAAATCCGTGAAGGCGAGTACCTGTTGCGCCAGTTGGAACTGGGCGTGCTCGACGCCGCGCTGGTGTTCCAACCGCAGTACTGGCCGGGGTTGCAGGTGGAGCAGGTGCTGGAAGAAAAACTGATCCTGGTGCAACTGGTGAGCAATCCAGCCCCCTATGTGTATATCGACTGGGGCCCAGGCTTTCGCCAGCAGCATGACGCCGCTCTGCCCGACAAGGCCCGCGCCGCGCTGAGTTTCAACCTCGGGCCACTCGCGTTGCAGTACATCCTGGAGAACGGTGGCGCCGGCTATTTCCGTACCCGCGTGGTGCAAAGCTACCTCGACAGCGGCGTGATGCAGCGCGTGCCGAAGGCGCCGGAGTTCAGCTTTCCCACTTACCTGGTGTATTCAAGGGCGCGAGATTCGGCGGTGTTGCAACAGGCGCTGGGGTTGCTGCGCGAAGTGGTCAAGGCCGAAAGTGACTGGTCGCAGCGCTGGGACCCCTTGATTTGAATCACCCTCACTCCGCGCGCATGCTAGCCTGCGGGGGTTTCCTTTTGCAGCCTTGCCGATGAACAAGAAAAAGTCCGTCACCATCAGCGACATCGCCAAACGCGTGGGCATGACCACCATCACGGTGTCCCGCGCGCTGAGCAAACCTGACTTGGTCAAGCCGGCCACCCTGGCGCGCATCCTCGAAGTAGCGCGGGAGCTGGACTATGTGCCCAACGCCTTCGCGCGCGGGCTCAAGCGCAGTGAAAGCCTGATCATCGGCGTGATCACCGCCTCAGTGGACAACCCGTTCTACAGCGAAATGATCAAGGCGATTTCCCGCGAGGCCAAGCAGCACGGCTACACCATCATGCTGGTGGACACCGACGAGCTGGAAGAACTGGAAAGCAAAGCCGTGGACACCCTGTTGGGCTACCGCGTGGCGGGGATCATCCTGTCGCCGGTCTCGGACGAGCCGAGCTACCAACCCGACTACCTTGAACGCCTGGGCAACGGCAAGACCCCGGTGGTGCTGCTCGATCGCACGATCCACGACAGCCCGTTCAGCCGCGTGGTGCTGGACAACTACCACAGCGGCATCCAGGCCGCGCACTACCTGCTGCGCCAGACGCCCGACCTCAAGCGCCTGCTGGTGCTGACGGGGCCCGAACACTCACGCATCACCGTCGAACGCCTCAAGGGCCTGCACGAAGTGCTGGCCGAACATCCCCAGGTGCAGGTCGAAGTGCAGGCCGGCGACTACACGCTGATGCCGTCGTACCTGCACACCCTCGACTACCTGGCCGAACACTCGGCGCCGGATGCGATCATGGGCTTCAACCAGTTGATCACCCTCGGTGCCCTGCGCGCGTTGCGCATGCACAACATCCCCCACGACAGCCTGACCATTTGCGGCATCGACCGCCTGCCCTTCGCCGATATCTTCGGCGTGCCCATCGCCTGCGTGGCCCACGACGCGTCCTTGGCCGGCAGCAGCGCGGTACGCCTGTTGCTTGACCACCTCGAAGACCCGTTCAAACCACGGGACAAGGTGGTGATAGCCGGCCAGTTGGAAAACGGCTAGCGGCTGGTATAGCCGCCGTCAATGGGCAGGCTGACACCGCTGATCATGCTGGCGGCGCGGCTCAGCAGGAACAGCACCGGCAGCGCAACTTCCAAGGTTTCAGCGAAGCGTCCCAAGGGAATAGCCGCCAGCGCAGGATCACGCTTGGCCGGCTCGGACCAGGCCATGGTCGCCATCGGTGTGAGCGTGACCGTAGGATTGACGCTGTTGACGCGAATCCCAAAACGGCCCCACTCGGCGCATTGCACACGGGTGATCGCGTCCAGCGCGGCCTTGGACGCGCAGTAGCCGAGGTGATCGTCCAGGGCCACCAGCGAGGCCTGGCTGGAGACGTTGACGATGCTACCGGCGATGTGTGCCTTGATCATTTTGGCGGCCACGCGGCTGGCGACTTGCGCGGCGGCGCGGGCGTTGACGTTCATCACTTGGTCGAACGCGTCGGCGCTAATCATGGCAGCGGGTTCCAGGCGCGAGATGCCGGCGCAGTTGACCAGGCCGTGCAGCGGCGGCAGGTCTTGCAGGGCTTTGTCGAGGGCGGTGCTGTCGGCGATGTCCAGGCAGAGGGTGTGGCAGCCGAGTTGGGCCAGGGCTTGGGCGTCGCGGCCGAGGGCAAAGACGTCAGCGCCGCTGGCGATCAACTGCAGGGCGATCTCGCGGCCGATGCCACTGCTGGCGCCGGTGACGAGGATACGGTGGTGGGTGAAGTCGAAGGCTGCGTTCATAGATCACAATCTCAAGAACAATGGAGATCCCCTGTGGGAGCGGCGGTGCGACGGTTCGACTTGCTCGCTCCCACATTTTTGGGCTGTGTTGAATCAGTTCGTTTGCAGGGTGTGCATGATCGGTTTCAGGGCGGGATACAGCTTCAAATACTCGGCAAACGCTTGGTCGTAGGTTGCGATATTTTCCCGCTGTGGCTCCGCCCGCAGCGCCAACTGCACCCACCCTTTATCCATCTCCCCATCACTCACCAACCCCACCGTATGCGCCGCCAACAACGCCGCACCCAACGCCGCTTCCACCTCCTGAACGATGGTGTACACCGGGTACTGCGTAATATCCGCGATGATCTGCATCCACAAATCCGAATGGCTCGCGCCACCCACCACGATCAAACGCGGGTCCAGGGAATGCGCCCCGCGAGTGCCCGCCTCGATGTTATGCCGCAGGGCAAAACTCACCCCCTCCAGCACCGCGCGGTACAGGTGAATGCGGCTGTGATACAGGTTCAAGCCGACAAAACTGCCACTTGCGCGGTCATCCCACACCGGGCTGCGCTCGCCCATCAGGTAAGGCAGGAACAACAGGCCCTCACTGCCCGCCGGAATGCTCATCGCGCTCTGTTCCAGCAGCGCCAGACTGTCCTGGCCGGTGGCCTTGGCCTGTTGCTCTTCAGCCTGGCAGAACTGCTCGCGAAACCAACTGACCGAGGCACCGGCGGTAATCGCACCGCCGAATATGTAAAGGTCCCGGTGGCCGTTGTAGACGTGGGGCATGCTCACCAAGCCGTGATGTGCATCCACCTGCTGGTTCAGGTAACCCCAGCACATGCTGGTGCCGACCATCGCCACGTGATTGCCCGGCTGAGTCACGCCCGCTGCCAAGGTGGCCATGGCCGCATCGACGCCACCGGCCAGAATCGGTGTGCCGGCCTGCAGGCCCAGGCGCAATGCCCAGTCTTGCAACAAGCCACCGACCACTTCACCGGAATACACCAAGCGTTCAGGCATCATCGCCTGCGGTATGCCCAGAGCATCGAGCATCTCGCCGGACCAGCCGCGCGCGGCCACATCGTAGACACCACCGATATTGCCGGCGCTGCTATGGTCCACCGCCAACTCACCCGTGAGGCACAAGTTGATATAGCTGTTGGGCGGCAGCAAGTAGCGGGTGTTCGCCCACACCTCAGGCTGGTGCTGCTTGAGCCAGAGCATCTTAGTGAAACCGTAGTAGCTGTCCACCGAGTTGCCGGTGACCTCGAACAAGCGTTCCAGGTCCACCTGCTCGCGCACCCAGGCCACCTGCTCGCCGGCGCGGCGGTCCATCCAGATCAGGCACGGGTGCAGCGGTGTGATCTGTGCATCCACCGCAATTCCCGAACCGCCATACAGGCTGCTGATGCACAGCGCCTTGACCTGCTGCGCCGCCACGCCCGCCTTGCCCATGCACTGCGCGACACAGGCTTCGACGGCGTCCAGCCAGACCTGCGGCCATTGTTCGGCCCAGCGCACTTTCGGGGTATCCACGCGATACCCCTGGCTGTGCTGGGCGATGATCGTGCCTTGACCATCCACCAGCAGCGCCTTGGTGCTCTGGGTTCCTATGTCGACACCCATCACGTAGTTCATGCTCAGGCCACCGGCTTCAACAGCACCTTGATTGACTTGGTCGAGTTGGCCAGCTCAAACGCTTCGGCGTAGTCATCCAAGGGGAAATCGTGGGTGACGATGCCCTTGGAGGTGACCAGGCCACGTTCGAACAGGTCGATGGCAATCGGGTAGCAGTAAGGCCCGAGGTGGGCACCGCGCACGTCCAGCTCCTTGCGGTCGCCGATGATCGACCAGTCGACCGTAGTCTCGGCGCCAAACACGCTGAACTCGACAAAGCGCCCGAGCTTGCGGATCAAGTCCAGGCCCTGGGTGACGCCGGCCGGTACGCCAGTGGTTTCGATGTACACGTCGCAACCATAGTTGTCGGTGAGGCCGTTGATGATCTCGCGAGCGTTGTCGCGGGACGGGTTGATCACCACATCAGCGCCGAATTTTTTTGCCAGTTCCAGACGCTCGTCGACCATGTCGATCACCACCAGTTTTTTCGGGGTTTTCAACGCGGCGACCTGGACCATGCACAAGCCGAGGGTGCCGGCACCGGCGATGACCACCACGTCGTCAAGCTGGACATCGCCACGGTTGACGGTGTGGATCGAGCAGGCCATCGGTTCCACCAGCGCCGAGTCTTCCAGCGACACCGATTCAGGGATCTTGTGCACGATGGCGGTCTTGGGAATGCGCATGTACTGGGCCATGCCGCCTTCGGCCACTTCACGCTGGAAGCCGAAGATGTTGTGCACTTCGCACATCCAATACTTGCCCGATTTGCAGAAGCGGCACTTGCCGCAGGGCACGATCTGCTCGGCAATCACTTTGTCGCCTACCGCGACGTCGAAGTGCTCTTCGCCGCCCTCGCCGACTTCCACCACATAGCCAAAAAACTCGTGCCCCGGCACGACCGGCGCCTTGACCCAGGGGTTGTCACCCCCCCAGAACATTGCCGCGCCCGAGTGGCACTTGCAGTCACTGGCGCAGATGCCACAGGCGGCGATGCGGATCACCAGTTCATTGGCACGTGCCTGAGGTTTGCCGATGCGTTCGAGGCGGTAGTCTTTGGGGCCGTGGCAGACGACGGCTTGCATTTCGGTGTGCTTATCCATGGTGTCTGATCCCGTTCTTGTTAGGAGTTTATTTATGGCGCTGACGGCTGATAAAAATCGCCAGCAGAATGATCCCGCCCTTGATCACGCTTTGGACGTAGGGCGAAACGCCAAGCATGTTCAGACCGTTGTTCAATACGCCGAGCAGCAGGGCGCCGAGCAACGTGCCGACGATGACGCCACGCCCACCGGCAATCGACGCGCCGCCAAGGACCACGGCAGCGATCGCATCGAGCTCGAACGACACGCCGGCATTCGGCTGGCCGCTCATCAAGCGTGAGGTCAGCACCAGCCCGGCAATCGCCGCCGTGAGGCCGCTGATGCCGTACACCAGCAACTTGAAGCGCGCGGCGCGCACGCCGGACAAACGCACCGCTTCTTCATTGCCGCCGATGGCGTAGATGTAGCGGCCGATGCGCGTGTGTTGCAGCAGCACATAGGCGGCGGCGTAGGTGATCAGCATGATCAGGATCGGCACTTCAATGCCGAACAGCCTCTGGCGGCCGAAGAAGCCGAACCAGTCCGGCAACCCGGAAATCGGGTAACCGTCGGTGTACATCAGGCCCAGGCCACGGGCGATGCCCATGGTCGCCAGGGTGACGATGATCGGCGGCATGTGCAGGTAGGCCACGAACAGACCGTTGCCGATGCCGAAGGCCACACCGATCAACATGCCCGCGCCAATCGCCAAACCTGGCGGCAGCCCCGCGACCATCAACCCGGCGGTAAGCGTGCCGGACAAGGCCATCACCGGCCCCACCGACAAATCGATGCCGCCAGTGAGAATCACGCAGGTCATGCCCACCGCGATAATCGCGTTGATCGACACCTGGCGGGCGATGTTCGACAGGTTGCTGGCGGTGAGGAACGTGTCGCTGGCGAGGATCATCACCAGGGTCACCACCACCAGCCCCACAAACGGATAAAACGCCGGCGAACGCACTAGCCTCGCCAGGTTCAGGCGCAGCCGGCTGCTGTCGCCGCTGCTAATGGACGTATTCACTTGAGCCCCCTGTTGCATGGCGCATGACCTCTTGAGGATTGACGGCAGACGCTTCGAGCACCTTGACGATGGCGCCCTTGTGGAACACCGCGACGCGGTCGCACATGCCAATGACTTCCGGTAATTCGGAGGAAATCATGATGATTGCGTAGCCCTGCTCGGTGAGGCTGCGCATCAGCGCGTAGATCTGCGCCTTGGCCCCCACGTCGATGCCACGGGTGGGTTCGTCGAACACCAGCACGTTGCAGTGGTGATTGATCCAGCGGGCGATCACGACTTTCTGCTGGTTGCCGCCACTGAGGTTGAACACCCGGCTTTCGCTGCTCGGGGCTTTGATCGACAGCTGTTTCATCAGGCCTTCGACGCTCGCACATTCGCGGCTTTTGTCGATCAGGCCGGAGGCGTTCTGGTATTTGGGCAGGTTGTTCAGCGAGATGTTTTCGCGAATGCTGAAATCGGTGATCAGCCCTTCGCTCTTGCGGCTTTCCGGGAGCAGGCCGATGCCGTGGGCCAGCGCCTGGGCCGGGTCATCGAGGGTGATTTTTTCACCGCGCAGCCAGACCTCTTTGCTCACTGCCGGCAGCGCGCCCATCATGCCCAGCGCCAGTTCGGTACGGCCGGAGCCGACCAAGCCGGCAAAGCCGAGAATTTCGCCCTTGTGCAATTGGAAGCTGTTGTGGGGGCCGTTGCGCACCAATTGGATGTCCTTGACCTCCAGCAACAGCGAGCCGCGTGCGCTGGTCGGCTTGGGCGGAAAACTGCATTCCAGGCGACGACCTACCATCATTTCGACCAAACGGTCGATGTCACTGTCGGCCACATCGGTGACGCCGACATTGCCGCCGTCACGCAGCACGCTGATGCGGTCGCACACCTGGAAAATCTCTTCCAAGTGATGCGAGATAAAAATCACCGCCACGCCCTGGCGCTTGAGTTCGCGCATGATCTCGAACAGCAGCTCCGCTTCGCTGGGCGTAAGCGTGGCCGTGGGTTCGTCGAGCACCAGCAGGCGCGCATCCAGGGCCAGGGCCTTGGCGATTTCGACAAACTGCTGCTCGGCCACGCTCAGGTGCTTGACCGCGCATTGCAGGTCGATGCTCACGCCCAGGCGCCTGAACAAGGCCTCGCTGGCCTCGACCATCTCGCGCTTGCGCAACAGGCCGAAGCGGTTGCTCAGCTCATGGCCGAGGAAGATGTTTTCCACCGCCGTGAGGTAGGGAATCAGGCTGAATTCCTGGAACACAATGCCGATACCCGCAGCAATGGCGTCGCGATAGGTCGCGAATTGCTGCGCCTGCCCGTCGATCAGTATCTGGCCTTCGTCTTGATGCTCGACGCCGCCGAGAATCTTCATCAGCGTCGATTTGCCCGCGCCATTTTCGCCGAGCAAGGCATGAATCTCACCGCGCTCGACTTGCAGGTTGATGGACTTGAGGGCCTGTACGCCCGGGTACCGCTTACAGATGTTTTCCAGCTTCAGAAGACTGCTCATACCGCCGACCTCGTATTCAGAAGGAAACCTTAAGCCCCACGGATGGCGTGGGGCCTGGACGATTTACCAGCTGAAATCCTTGGCTTTGGCCTGGTCGATCAAGGTGATGTCCACTGGAATGGTGGCCGGCACTTGCGAGCCCCACTTCTTCGCCAGGGCAATGCCCAGGGCGAGGCGGATCTGGTCGCGGGGGTATTGGGCCGAGGTAGCGATGAATTTGCTGCCGGGTTTCTGGATCGCCTTGATCGCTTCCGGCGCGCCGTCGACGCTGACCAGCTTCACGTCCAGGCCACTGGCTTCGATGGCCGACAGAGCGCCGAGGGAGCCGTTGTCATTCACGCTGAAAATGCCCTTGAGGGTGGGCTGGGCCTGCAGCATATTCTCGGTGACGGTCAGCGCCTGGTCACGCTCCTGCTTGCCGTTCTGGATGCTGACAATCTTGATGTCCGGGTGCTTCGCAACGGCCTCTTTGCAACCGCGCACACGCTCCAGGATCGGCACCACGGCGATGCCATCGAGGATGGCGATATTGCCTTTGTTGCCGATGTTCTTGGCCAGGTATTCACAGGCCTGGAAGCCGGCGTCGAAGTTTTTCGAACCGACGAAGGAATCGAGCGGGCCATCCGCCTGGGCGTCTACCGCGACCACCACCACACCGGCGGCGTGGGCGGATTTGACGGCCGACTGCACGCCCACCGAATCGGTGGGGTTGATCAGCAGGATATCGATGCCTTTTTGCAGCATGTCTTCGACGTCACTGACCTGCTTGGACACGTCATGGCGGGCGTCGGTGATGATCAACTTCGCGCCGATGGTCGCCCCGGCTTCTTCCAAGGCGTTTTTCATGGTGACGAAATAGGGGTTGTTGATTTCCTGGAAGGACGCGCCAATGCGGATCGGCTTGGCAGTGTCGGCAAACGCCGGGGAAGCGGTGCCGAGGGTGATGCTTACAGCCAATAAACACAGGGTTTTCGGAAGCATTTTCATGGCATGGGTCTCTGTTTTGTTTTTATTTTTAGAGCAAATGTTATCGTTAACATTTTGCGAGAAGCTAGCAAGGAAATTAGGCAGGCGCAAGGGGCCGCTGGTCGGTCGCTCCCACATTAGCGTTGTGTACTACGCAAAAACTCGCACAAATTCGAGTAGCAACTAAGCTCATCCACCAACAATAAAAACACCGAGCTGCCCGCCATGCGCCACCCCACCGAGACCTTTCGCGTCCGCTACCGCGCTAACGTCGCGCCCCACTACAACCCCTGGCTTCACGCCAGTTTCGTGTTCGGCTACGGCGTTGCCTGCATCGCCCTTGCGTGGTCATCCACCGCCCACGTATCCGCATTGCAATGGCTGACCGTGCCCTTGACGCTGGTGTTCTTCAACCTCTGCATCTACCTGGTGCACCGCCACCTCGGCCACCATAAACATGCCTTGACTCGTTTGTTCTACGCGCGCCACACCGGCGATCACCACAGCTTCTTCACCCCCGGCCACATGACTTTCGACAGCCCGAGGGACTGGCGCGTTATCCTGTTCCCGGCCTGGCTGATCGTGTTGCACAGCCTGGCAATCACCTTGCCCGCCTGGTGGCTGCTTCAGCAACTGAGCCCCAACGTCGCCGGGCTGTTCGCCGGGTGCATGATCCTTGGGTATTTACTTTACGAAGTGTTTCACGCCTGCGAGCACTTGCCCGCCAATCACCCGCTGGCGCGCCTGCCGTGGATCCGCCAGATGCACCGGCTGCATGCCCTGCATCACCGCCGTGAGCTGATGCAGGGGCGTAATTTCAATATCGTGCTTCCCCTGATGGACTACTTGTTCGGCACCCTGCACTGGGAACCGCCTCCCCACAACAACCAGGAATCCACATGAGTACCCGCCCAAGAAAACTGCGCCATCTGCTGTTTGTGCTGTTTCTGGCAGTGATCGCCTTTCTGCTATTAATGCCGACCAAGGTGCAACCGGTGAATTGGACGCCGCCCAAGGCGCCCTCGATGAAAGACGGTCCCTACGCTGAGAACCAGCGTCTCAGGGGTGTGCAGAAGATCGGCGCCCAGGACATCGCCGGGCCCGAGGCCTTGCTGCTGGATGCCCAGGGATTTCTGATCAGTGGCCTGCATGACGGACGCATCATCCGCACCTCACCCGACAGCCGCAGCCTGGAAGTGCTGGCCAATACCGGCGGGCGCCCCCTGGGCATGGCGCTACACCCGGATGGTCGCCTGATCATTGCCGATGGGATCAAGGGACTGCTTGCACTGGATGCCCAACGCCAACTCACCCCTCTCAGCACCGGCGCCAATGACCTGCCGTTTGCCTTCACCGATGACGTCATCGTGGACGCCAGCGGACGTTATGCGTACTTCAGCGATGCATCGAGTCGCTGGGGTTATGGGCAGGACGGTGAAGCGGTGATCGAGCATGGCGGCGATGGTCGGCTGCTGCGCTATGACTTCAGCAACGGCAACACCGATGTGTTGCTGGACCAGCTGCAATTCGCCAACGGCGTGGCTTTGGGTCCGAATGAAAACTATGTGCTGGTGAATGAGACCGGCGCCTATCGCATCAGCCGTTATTGGCTCAAAGGCGAACGAGCCGGCACCCATGATTTGTTCATCGACAATCTGCCCGGCTTGCCGGACAACCTCAGCTTCAACGGCAGGGACCGTTTCTGGGTGGCGCTGTACTCGCCGCGCAATCCACTGCTGGACAGCTTTGCCGGCTACCCGCTGCTGCGCAAGGTGATGGTGCGCGCGCTGCTGGTGGTGCCCAAACCCATCGAGCGCAAAGCTTTTGTGCTGGGGCTGGATACTGAGGGTAACGTCATCGCCAATCTGCAGGATGACAGTGCAGGCAATTACTCGCCCGTCACTACCGCTCGGGAGTATGGCGACTGGCTTTACCTGGGTTCATTGAAGCGCACGAGCATGGCGCGCTTGCCGTTGGCGCTCGCATTAACAGGTCAATAAAACGGCCGTTAGCGAAAAAAAGGGTAGCCCATTATGGCTACCCCTTCTCATTTACGACGTTGAATCAGTGCAGGATGTCCTGTGTGCAGATATGCCCGAGGGTCACGTAAGGCACGTTGTCGCCACCCACGCCCACACCTGGGAACTCCTCCAGCTCGATACGCCAGCCACCGAAGTTGAAGGTAGTGGCCCAGTTGTATTTGACGCCGGAGCTGCTGTCCGGGTACTCCACACGGTACTCGCCGAAGCAATCGCCCAGCGCGGCACTGGACAGGGACGCACCTGCACTGTTGGTGGTGGCCTTGAAGTCGGTCCAGTGGAACTCGGTGCCCTCAAAGCGTTTGTCGACACGTAGCACTGGGGTCACCCCCAGCAGCGGCACGCCAGTGGAGTCGAACCAATTGGTGGACCAGGTCAAGGTCCGTGCCGCCTGCGTCGCCATCCAGAATACGTTGTTCGGCACCCGCACCACGTTGTCGCCCTTCACCTCAAAGCCGTTCAAGTGCGGCGCCGAACCCAAGGTCAGCTTGTACTCAGCCGTAGGGTCCTGGACCACAGCAGGGTTGGCCCGCACACGAACCTGGGCCACATAGCCCGGCGCGATACCGGAGGTCGTCAGGCTGGTATCAGCCGGCACCACAACCCAGTTGTTCCCCTCCAGACGCTCGAAGATCCATTGTTCCCGCACGCCCTTCTTGTCGTCGCTCAAGGCGATCGCCACGTTTTGGCCACGAGTGGCCTGAAAAGCGAAGTAATCGATATCGTTGGGGTTGTCGATGTTGCCCGTCACTCTGTTCAGGGCATCTGGCAGTACGAACGACGTCTGTGGGGTGTCGTTGGGCTCATAGGCATCGATGTTGGTCTCCACACCCACGCCAAAGCTGAATTGAGCGTTGTCGGCCTGGTTGGCCACCATGTACCAGTAGTAATCCCCTGCCGGCAGCACACCGCTCAGGTACTCATCGGCATTGCCCGGGTTGTCGGAGGTATCGATCAGTTGCGGGTCGCCTTGGCCATCATCGCGGAACAGGGTCAGCGACATGTTGGCGCCGGCACTTTGGTCAATCAATTGCACCAGCACGCGGGCGCTTTGTGGCAGGTTGAAGTGATAGGGAAAGTCCTGGCCGGTCTGCACGTCGGTGATGGTGTAGAGGGTGTTGACATCCAGCGTCGGAAACAGCGGTACAAAATCGGCAGCGGCGACTTTGAGTTTGTCCTGATCGGGTTTCTTCAGTTCACTGTCGGCGGTAGCAACCGTGGTGATTTTCGCCGCCTTGCTGGCTGCCACCTTGGACTTAGCGGCCGATTTCACCGTCATCGCCGCCTTGAGCTTTTGCTGGAGCTGCGGGGAAACCTGTTTGGACTCAAGCTTGCCACCGGGCTTGAGGGCTTTCTCGGCAGCCTGTTTGACGGCCTGGGCACTGAGTTTTGGAAGCGGTTGCGATGGGTATTGCTCGGCCAGGGCAAAGGCCGAAACGAAGCAGGAGGCCGCCATGGCCGCGCCCAGCATAAAGGCTTTTTTCGATTTCATTTTTTATCCATCCATAGTTAAAAAGTGAAGCTCAGGTGACATCCGGTCACCTGGGATGGAATCTATGATATTACTGGATGTATGTACAGTGTAATTTTCAGGGAAATGTGTAAAAAAGGACACGCTCTTAGAGCCAAGTAATCCAAAGACCCCAGTAGGAGGCCAAAAATATCGCGAGACGATACAGCCATACAGCCCAGCGCTTGAGTGCTAAAGGTATAGCGGCCAATTCTGCCTCAGTCACAAAACCGTCTTTCACGTGGCGTTTTGGCATTGTCAGGATACTGATCATGAGGCACATACGATTAAATCTAGCGAGCCGCCGGTTTCTCCAGCGTTGCTGAAGTTTGAGCACCTCTACATTTTCACTGAAGTAACTTTCCAGCTCGTCGAGTTTTGCACGCGTGGCATAACACATCAGTCCCACAACAACGAACGTCCCAATCACCATCACGATGGTGTAGGTGAAAAACCAAGACATCGTTAAGCTCCCTCTGGTTGAAAGATCAAATCGCCATCTATCTCTATGACCTTGCCGCCCAAGAACGCACCACCTGCTCCCCCTAGATTGCCTCCTGCATACCCTCCAGCAGCGCCCCCAACAATTGCACAGTTCAGAGCACCGCTTCCTCTAGTCGCGACACCTAAAAAAATGTTGCATGCACGACGAGTTAGATCAGCACCCAACGCCCCAGCCCCCGCTGCCCCCAAAACCCCACCCGTAAACTTCCCCGTCTCCACATACTTCGCCCTCCGACACTGCGCCTCCCTTCCCGCCACACATGCCTCCTTGATCTCCAACCCCGCCGCCCCCGTATCCAACACCAACCCCACATAAGTCCCTTTACCCAACCACTTCGACATCTGCGCCATCTCCCGAATCCGCTTCGCATACCCCGCGATTTCACCCTTGTGCAGATAACTCTTGGTCGAAATCCCCAACACCTTTTTCAACGACTCATTGCCCCGCAATCCCGTACCAAAACGTGCCGCACCCTGCAGCTGTACATTTAAGCGTCGAAACACCGCCTGGCGCTGCTGGATAAACATCGCCCTGTCCAAACGACCGTCTTTCAACCGCTGATGCAGCCGCTCGATTTCTTCCAGCGTTTGCGCCACTTCATTCAAGTGCCGCGCCCACGCCGATGTCGCGCTGCCGATACCCATCGAGCCATTGGCCAGGAAGCTCTGCAGCAAGTCATAGTTCTCGAGCAACACCGTGCCGGCCGCGGCATTCAGCTCCAGATTTCGGCGGACTTCTTCGGCATGGCGCATCAGCCAGGCTTCCTCGACCGAACAACTCACGCTGTGGCTGTCGGGAATAATCACCAGTTGGCCCTGAGCCACAAAGCCAGTGCGCAAATGCCGGTTCAACACATCAAAATGGTCGGAACGCTGGCGGCTCAGGGCGCCGCCCATCAACCGGATTTTCAAGCTCTGGTAGTCCGTCGCGCGGTCGTTGATATAGCTCTGCGCCATGCCCTACATCCAGGATGCAATAGAGATGGCGTCGAAATATAAGCAAGCGCCCACGCCCCGAACACAAGTCCAGGGGGGCCGATTCACATTTGGGAAGTTACCTACACAGCGAAGAAATAGAGCCTACAAAAACCACGCTAATATCCGGTCATCTCCAGATAACCTACCCCACCGTCAAACTGCACCGGCCCTTCCCAGTACGGAATACTCAGGTTCATCCAGGCTTTGGGGTTGACGGCCTGGGGGGTGATATCCAGCTGTTTGCCAGGAATTTTCAGCGACCAGCGTGTAGGAATGTTGCGGCCGTCAATGTGGGTGGTTTCCAGCGGTGTCAGCTGGATATCCGCGTTGTGCAGGGTTTGCGTACGCCCTTCGTGATCAATCCAAGTGCCGGTCATATAGGACGCACCGTCGGTTTGTCGCACACGAAACAGCATCAACTGCTCGCCACGGTCCAGGTGCAGCGAGAACCAGTCCCAGCCGGTCTGGCTGGCGGTCAGCGGTTGGCTGCTCCACTCGCGGTCGAGCCAAGCGGCGCCGGTGACTTGATAGGTCCTGCCGTCGATGCTGACGCTGCCCTTGGCGTTGAAAAACGGCTGGCTGTAGTAGTACGACGCTTGGCCCTGGTCGGATTTGCGGCTGTAGCCGCCGTCGCCCTGCAGCACCAATGGGCGACTGGAAGTGAGGTGCACGTCATAGGCGAATTGCGCGCCGTTGGCCTTGAGCTGCATGTCCGCCAACGCGCTCGCGGCACCGGGGCGGGTGGCGAAACTCCAGTCGTCAATCCAGGCGTTGAACGGCACCGCCTGGACGCCGGCCTGGCCGACGCCACCTCGGGCGTAGCGCTCGGCGGCGTAGTGGTGGGTGGCGGAAGTGACAGCGGCGTGCCCAAGCCAAATGGTCGAGTCGTGCCAGCCCGTTTGCGTCGGCCCGGCCTTGAGGGCGTTGCGAAACAACGTCCATTGCACGCCGAATACATTGCCTTGTTCATCCTTGAGGTTCGCGGTGACGTACCACCATTCAATGCGAAAGCCGGCGTGGGAACCATGGTCTTCGGGGAAGCTGAAGACTTTGCCGGGCACCACTTGGGCGAAATCTGCCGCGTCACTGCCCAGCCCGGCAAAGCTTTCCTGCGGCTCTGGGACTTTGTCGCAAGCGCCCAATAACACTAAAAACGCCCACAACAGGCACTTAATCTTCATTGGCAAACGTCCTCAACAAATCCGCCGGGCGGCTGCGGTACAACTGCCACAACGGCCAGGCCGAGGCCAGCAAGGTCGCAAGCATCGCCAACCCGAGCAATTGAGCCAGCTGCCACGGGAACACCTGCAACGGCAAGCGCCAACCAAAGGCCTGCACATTGATCACGGCGTCCAGGCACCACGCCAACAGCAGGCCGAGCGGCACAGCCAGCACCAGCGTGAGCACCGCCAACAGCCAGGTCTGGCCGAGGTTGAGCAGCATAAGTTGCCGACGCGTGACACCCAATGCCCACAGCGGTGCAAGTTGGCCAAGGCGGCTCTGGCTCTGGGTCAACAGGCTGATAAACAGCGCGACACCGGCCACGCCCAACGTCAGGCTGTTCAGCGCGGCCGTGGCGGCGAAGGTGCGTTCGAACACTTGGCTCGACCAACCCTTGAGTTGCTGTTGATCGATGATGCGACTGTCTTCCAGGGCAAAGGCGCGTTGCACCTCACGCACCAGCGGCGCCACGTCCGACGGTGAAACCCGCAGGTTGAAACGCGCCGGTGACAGCGTCGGCCAGTGGGCCAACAGGTGCTGGGCATTGACCAGCACGTGGCCCTTGGGGTTGCCGTAATCGGCGTAGATCCCCACCAGTTTGGGCGCCCACACGCCGTGTGGCGTGGGGATGCTCACGCTATCACCGAGCTGCACACCGAGCCTGCGCGCCAATTGCTCGCTGAGCATCAAGGTATCGCCTCGCTGCAACTGGTCCCACGGATCATTCGTCGCCTCAAGCAAAGGCCAGTGCTGGCGATAGGTCGGGTCGTCGACCACGCCAAACAAGTCCGCCGGCCAGCCCTGCAATTGCACCGCGACCTGCCAGGTGGGCAACACCGTTTGTACCAACGGGTGTTGCGCCAGCCAGTGACTGAGCTGCTGCGCCTGCGTCGGGTTTTGCGGGTTGAGGTACAGCTCGGCGGTGAGACGCTGCTCCAGCCAGTTATTGAATGTGTGACGAAACCCCGAGGTCATGGAACCCGCGCCAATATTCGCGGCCAGGGCCAATAGCAATGCCATCAGCGCAAGACTCAAAGCCGGCAACTGTTGGCGGCAGTCCGCCAGAAACCATTGGCCGAGCACCGAACGGCTGCGCCCCAACACGGCCTTGAGCAGGCCATTGAGCACCACCGGCAAACCGAGGGCAGCGCCAAGCAACAAGGCGGCCATCAGCACAAAGCCGGCGGCCAGGCTATTGCCCAACCACAGCGCCAGCACCGCGATCAGCAGCGCCGCACTGGCCACCCAACCTTGACGGCGCAACCAGCGCCCATGCGCCTCATGCCAGGCCTGGGCGTTGGCCAGCGCCAGCAATGGCAGGCGCGCCGCCCGCCATAAGCTGCTGGCGCCAGCGAGCAAAGCGCCGAACAAACTCAAGCCCAACCCCGCGCCCCACCACCACGGGCTCAGGTTTAACTGCCCCGCCACCTCGGCGCCATACAAGCCGCGCAGGCTGGCCGCCACATCCGGCAGCAGCAGACTGGCCAGCAGGTAGCCGCTCGCCACACCAAGCACGCCACCCAGCAATGACAACACGCCGAGTTCGACGCTCAGGCTGACGATCAACATCCGCACGCTGACCCCGCAGGCACGCAAGGTACGCAACAGCCCGCGCCGCTGCTCCAGGGCCAGGCCGATGGCGGCGTGCACAATAAACAGCCCCACCACAAACGACAGGAAGCCCAGCGCATCGAGGTTCAGGTGAAAGCTTTCGGTGAGGCGCGCGAGGTTGTTGTCCTCGCCCTGCTTGAGTTGCAATCCGGCGGGCGGCGTGGGGTGGCCGGCGGCAAAAGCCTTGTCCACCAGCAGGCGCGACAGGCGCTCGGGCATCTCCAGCACAGGTTGGGCAAAACCAATATCGGTGAGCAGCACGCCGGGCGCCATATCCGGTTGGGCTTGCAGCGGCGGCAGTGTATGACCGCTCAAGGTAGTCGGCTGCTGACCTTCGTACAGCCCTAGGCCCTGCAAGGTCTGCGGCGCGATCCAAGTGCGCCCCGGCGGCTCGAAAAACGCCAGCATCTGCGCCTGGCTCAAGCGCTGACCCGCCACCGCACCACTGCCGGGCAACGACACCGGGTCGATGCCCATCAACTGCAAGCGAACATCTTCCAGCCCCTTGAGCTGCACGCGCCCCTGCACCACCGGCGACACCGGCCACCCGGCACGACGCATCTGGGCAAACACCGCCTGCGGGAAAGCGGCCTCGTCAGGTGCACTGAGGCTGGCCTGCGGTTCACCCCCGATCAATTGGCTGGCGCGGGCATAGCTGTCACGCGCCTGGCTGTTGAGCGCTTGCACGCCAATCAACAGCGCGGTGGCCAGCCACAGGCCGGTGAGCACGCTGAAGAACTGCACGGGATGCCGCCGCCAGTGGCTGAGCAGCGCGCGTAATGTCCAATAAAACACCGCCATCTCAAGCGGCGCCTGCCGGTACGACACGGCCGCGGTGCAGCACCACCTGCCGGTCCAGCCGTGCGGCAATGCGCGGGCTGTGGGTGACCATCAACAGGCTGGTGGGGCTGTCGCGCAGCAAGTCGAGCAGCAGTTGCAGGACTTCATCGCTGGTGGCTTCGTCAAGGTTGCCGGTGGGTTCGTCGGCCAACAACAGGCCCGGCCTTGACGCCAATGCCCGCCCCACCGCGACCCGTTGCTGCTGACCACCGGAGAGTTGTTCCGGGTAGCGCTTGAGCAGATCACCCAGGCCCAGGCGTTCCACCAGTTGCGCCTGCCACTGGGGGTCAAACCGCCCCGCCAGCCGCGCCTGGAACGCCAGATTGTCCTCGACCCGCAAGCTGCCGATCAGGTTGAACTGCTGGAATACCAATCCGATTTGCGTACGCCGCCAATGGGCCAGTTGCGCCTCGCTGAGCTGATCGACGCGCTGCTCACCCACCTGGATACTGCCGCCATCCACCCGATCCAGCCCGGCCACCAGGTGTAACAGGGTGCTCTTGCCGCTGCCCGATTCGCCCATCAACGCCAGGCTGCTGCGCTCGGCCAGGAGCAGATCGACACCGGCCAACACCGCTAACGAACCCTGGGGGGTGGCGTAGCTTTTAGACACTCCTTGCACCTGCAACATGGCAACACTCGTTTGATGGGCGGCAATCGAGAATAACGGTTGCGGCTCCCAGCCACGCAAATTTTTCACATTGATTTCACCGGCTGCCCACTCACTGCACTTTAAATTGCCGGCCATGGGTCATTCGTCGGCAACTTGTTAGTTGCCACGCCTGACAACTTTTAACCACAACATGTTCAGCGAAAAGACAGCCCACCTGTGACAGCCTCCGGCACCACTACGGGCATTCGCCAACACGTTGCGACCAACTAACACGACACTGCCAACAATGCCCATGGTGAATGAAGTGGTTGACCTTACCCTGACCAAACCGCGCTCGCGCCGGGCCTTTATCAAGCGCCTGCGACCGCTATGGCTGGGGCTATTCGTGGTCGGCCTGCTGGTCGCCGGCAACCTGCTCTGGCACGCCTCGCCACGCGACCTGGGCGTCAGTGATCGCCTGCTGACTTCCCACGTGTTGCCCCTCTGGCGCGACGGTGACCTGATCGTGCTGGTGCGTCACGAAGAGCGCTGCGACCGCTCGACCAACCCTTGCCTGGGCCCCGTGGAAGGCCTGACGATCAACGGTAGCCAACAGGCGGAAACCCTGGGCAACGCCTTTAAAGCACTGGGCATGGAGGGCAGCGACACACTGGCCAGCCCCGCTATCCGCACGGCTCAGACGCTGCGCTTCATGTTTGGCAAAAACGAAGTAACCTCCGGCCAGCAAGCCGTCTGCGGCGCGGCGATGGGTGAAGAACTGCTCAGCCACAAAACCCCAGGACGCAATCTGGTTTTCGTCACCCATAGCGGTTGCATTGCCGACTTTGAAGCCACCCTGGGCTTTCCCCACGCCACGTTCCCCCAGTACGGCAGTGCGCTGTTCGTACAGGTATTGCCCCACGGTAAATTCAAGACCTTGGGCATCGTCAACAATCCCGACTGGCCCGCCGCGCTGAAACAACTCTATTAACTTACCCTTCGGCCTGTTCAGCAAAAAGACAGCCCTGCTCTGGCATGTTTAGTTGCGCCTGTTCATTAAGGACGTCATGACTATTTCCCGTAACTCAGTGAAGGCTGTGGCCATTTCCGTTATTACTTCATTACTTCAAACATCCGCCACTAAGCGTCAGGGAGCGACGTGTTCATGAATCGATTAAAGCCCCTGCCGGTAGTGTTGCTGGCCTTTATCGCGTTTTACCTGTTGCCTCTGGGCCTGCACGGCTTGTGGACCCCGGACGAAACCCGCTACGCCCAGATCAGCCAGGAGATGCTGCAAAGCGGCAACTGGGTGGCGCCGCACTTCATGGGTATCCGCTACTTCGAAAAACCCGCCGGCGGCTACTGGTTGATCGCCCTGGGCCAGGCAGTGTTTGGCCAAAACCTGTTCGGTGTGCGCATCGCCTCAGCCGTGGCCAGCGGCCTGAGCGTGCTGCTTGCCTACCTGGTTGCCCGCCGTTTGTGGAATGATCCGCGCAAAAGCTTCGCCTGCGCCTTGCTCTACCTGAGTTTCGGCCTGGTGGCCGGGCAAGCGGGCTACTCCAACCTTGATCCGCAATTCACCTTGTGGGTCAACCTGAGCCTGGTCGCCCTGTGGTTTGCACTTGAAAGCGCCACGACGCGTGCTCGCCTATACGCCTGGGCCGTGCTGGGCCTGGCCTGCGGCCTGGGTTTCCTGACCAAAGGCTTCCTGGCCTGGGCCCTGCCAGTGCTGATTGCAGTGCCCTACATGCTCTGGCAACGCCGCCTGGGCGAGTTGCTGCGCTATGGCCCGCTGGCGATGGCGGTTGCGGTGTTGGTGTGCCTGCCGTGGGCACTGGCGATCCACCTTCAGGAACCCGACTTCTGGCGCTTCTTTTTCTGGAATGAACACATCCGCCGCTTCAGCGCCGACAACGCGCAACACGTGCGTCCGTGGTGGTTCTTTCTGCCGATCATCGCGGTGTCTTGCCTGCCGTGGGCAGGTCTGCTGCCCGCCACCCTGTGCAAGACCTGGCAGGAAAAGCGCCAGCCGGCGATCACCTTCCTGGCCCTGTGGTTGCTGCTACCGCTGGGCTTTTTCAGCCTGAGCAACGGCAAGCTGCCGACCTACATCATGCCGTGCCTGCTGCCCCTGGCATTGCTGATGGGGCATACCCTGGTCGACCTGATCAGCACCGGCCGCGCCCGCACAATCTGCCTCAATGGCCTGCTCAACTTCGTGATCGGCATGGTCGCCATGATCGGCTTGATCTACCTGCAAATCGCTCGGCCGATGTACAGCAACAGCCATGCAGAGATGTTCAGCCTGTCCCTGGCTTTTATCGTGTTACTGGTGTGGATCCTCGCCAACTTGTTGCAAGCGTTTCGCCCGCTGACGTTGTGGGCAATGCCGGTGCTGGGCATCGGCCTGCTGGTGACCCTGCTGCCGGCGAGCATGCCGGCGTGGATCGCAGATAACGAAATGCCCGACCAGTTCGTGCTCGAACACCTTGAAGAATTGCAGCAGACCAACGCACTGTTGAGCAATGAACTGAGCAATGCCAGCGCCCTGGCCTGGCGCCTGAAACGCCCGGAAGTGGCGCTGTATGACACCGAGGGCGAGCTGCGCTACGGTTTGCAATACGCGGGGTCGGTACGTCGCAAAGTCGAATTGGAGGACGTACAAACCTGGCTCAAGGACGCGCGCCAGCACGGCTCGGTAGGCGTGCTGATGCGAGTCAACAGCACCAGTGAATTGCGTGAGGCAGGGCAACTGCCGCCTGGGGGCAGGCGCTACTACAAGGGTTGCCTGGAACTGATCATCTACCCGAAATCGGCCTGAGGGCGGCATTGTGGGAAACTGAACGCGGTGATCCTGCTGCTGTTATTGGGCGTGGTCTATCCATTTGGCAGGCTGGCGGCATGGATAAATGCCTCATCCAGACTGTCACCACCGTATGTGCTCATGAAGCTTTGCGCGTCTGTGAAACGGTTGAATCGCCGCTGACTAAGCATGTAAAAGTCATCGCAATGCATGACGATTTCATCAACGTTGTGCGACGAAACCAGCACCGCGACACCTTCCGCCGCCGCCCCCTTCAGGCATCGCCAAATGTGATAACGAAACTCAGGGTCTACACCCGCCGTGGGTTCGTCCAGTATCACCAGGTCCGCGTTGGCGCAGAGCAATGACAAAGTAAAAAACCAACGCTTTTCTCCGTAGCTACAGAGGGAGGATTTTTTGTTCCAAATGTCGCAATACCTTTCTGCAATGCCTGGGCTCCATTTTCCGATCCTCTCCAGAGCGTGCTGTTGAGTGACCTTTGTTTCGGAGCAAAAGAGCATGGTCATTTTGAAGATGTCGAACATGCGGAACACGGGGGGCGTGTTGATGATTTGCGACAGGTAAAGCAGTTTGAAAAAAGAGTTGTTTATCTCACCGCCAGCAATCTTCTTCAGGCCACAAATCACATCGAAAAAGGTAGTTTTTCCGGAGCCATTAGGGCCCAGCAACCCTGAAATGGAGCCCGCCTCAATTGTCAGAGTCGCATGATGCAACAAAATATGAGAGGCATACCTGACGTCAAGAGAGTTTACGATAAGCCGCTTCATCAATAACGACTCCATACGGGATTGATAAGTAAAAAGCGAAACATCAAAAAGAACGAAATCACCCACAAAACGATAACCATCAAAACCACCAGCCGGCACTCCGCCAACCCGACTAGCATAACCTTGTTTGCCCACCACATTGGATTAAAAAAACTGACGACGGTAATGACTGGACTGGAAGAACCAGCACTCACAATTCCAAGCGCCAACATCGTCAGGGATAACATGGAGAAGACAGTACTCGCATTCTGGAAACCCAGCGGCACCAGCGTCAGCAAGAGCGAGGGTATGGAAAAAATAAGAAAACATATATAAAATCGCGCCACCACAGTTAAGTATTCAGCACCATTAAACACACCCAAAGAATGACGCGTGAGCACATAGAAGACAGTGCAATACAGTACTGCAACAGCCGAATACGCGAGAAACTGCCCCACAAGAAAGATAATTCTTGTTCGGCCCGTATAAACGAATGACCGCAGAAAGCCACTTTCCCTCCGGCCCACTATGTAGAACGCCAGACCAAATAGCGCCACACTTGACGCTACAAAAGCGTAAAACCAGGAAGTGCTGGACAAATAATCGACAGCGGTATCACTCACTGGAACCTTGGTGTAGGTGATCAAATAGTAGGTCACCACAGGAGATACCACTGTCCAAAATAATGCAACAGGCTCTTTCAATTGTTCCTTTATAAAGAGCGCCGCGAGTGAACATGGCGCGAACAACAAATACTGATTCATTATTCACCTCACGGAACGGGACCTTTCTTTCTAATACTCAACCGCTTACCAACCCGCAAAAAAACACTCTAGCCCTCCCGGAGAAAACCGCAACAGTTATAAACATTTAGCGCAGGACAGCTGACGATTTTAATTAGGAAGTTTCACTCACCACTTTCGGAATACTAACAATTGCACAAAGTGCCAAAGTTTCTTCCAGCCTTCCTCATCAAATACGACCTTTTATAAAATCAATACGATACGGCTTACCAAATCATAAGAAACAGAAAGCTCCAACTCAGATATTTTCTGCAGGATGACGATTATTCCTACAAGCACGCATAAAACAATCCGACAAATGGCACCATTCATAGCGCGCCCGAACAGATATGTAACCCTAATTTGACTCCGCTTCGTCGTTCAGCAGCGAGCTAGTCTTATGGGCTGGCAACCCCCTCACCTGCTCCTGCACCGCCCGCCCCTCGGCCCGATTGCGAATAAACCCAGCCCCAGTGAACCGTTCCAGAAACGGCACCGGTAACGACGTGCCCGGTGTCACCGCAGGATGCTCGGCCACATCCCCAAACAAGGTGTAAGCCGCACTCGGCAAGTGCCGGGTGTTGAGGTCGCTGGTCAACCGTCCTTCCTGCAATACGATCGCGCGGTTGGTGACCCTTTGCAGGTCGGAAAGGCGCTGGGATATGTAGAGGATGGCCACGCCTTGTGTGCGCTGACTGTCGACCAGGCAAAGCAGGCGTTCGGTGTCGGGTTCCGGCAAGGCCGCGGTGGGTTCGTCGGGCTGTTGGTGCACGGCCACAATGCCGACTCGGCGTGCCGACAAGGGCGAGCTAAAGCGTTGGCGCTGCCCATCGACCCACGGTTCACCGGCATCCGGTGCCAGGGTGCTGCGGAGGATTGTTACGCCCGAATTAAATGCGTTGCCTCATGAACAACTCAATAGCTGAATCGCATAGCAAAAAGACTTTGAGTTATAGGGTCCGTATCAGCAGTTGGTTGATTGCTCGGCTGACGGTGATCCGCTGAAACGATTAAAGAGCTGTAGGACATTGGCTATGTTTAGCCGCTGCCGGATCTCATGATCACTTAAAAAAAGTAATTATTGCTTAATTATCAATACGTTAAATAACATCAGAAACATCTCTAGGTTTTTCGCGTCCGGAATTGCCCCTCAGAAACGTCGAATTAATGACGTTGTTTTTATGGCACTTTGTGTCCATCGTTTCTGCTACATGCGTAGGACGAATCCCCTAGCTAACTACAATTTCGAGTACCCACTCTGGTGTGTGAGCCACGGATCGCCCCGCAAAGGCCAGAGAATTTGTAGACGGTTTTCGACATCAAGGATGAGATGGCAATGAGTTTGACCCGCAGTATTGCAAACACCCAAAGCCCGAATTTCTATGCCGAAATGGGCGAGTTGATTGCCAACAGTGGCCACGCGGACTTCGCCGCGCACATGCTGCACCTGGTGGACAAGTGGGTACCGATCCACCTGGTGGACCTCAGCGAATGGACCCTCGACGAGCTACGCAACCGCGTGCTCGATATCACGTTGCTCGGCAGCGCTGGCCAGACGCAGGATCTGCCGCCGCCCCTGCCCCTGAACTCCATGGACGACCACCCGTTGCTGCGGGAAATGCTCGGCATGCAGGACCCGCTGCTGATCCAGCTAAAGGCCAAGGCTAAAAGCGCGTACCCACGCGGCAACTCGCACCAGTGCAACCTGGTGTCGCGCCAGGGCAACCGGCGCTGTGTGATTTCGTTTTATCGTCCGCCCAACCATCGCGGGTTTTCCCTGGCCGAGTTGTCGTTTCTCAAGTGCCTGTCGGACACCCTGCTGCCACTGATCGAGTGCCATGCGCAGAGCCTGCGCCAGGCGCCGCACGCCGAAGTCGAACCGGCCCACACGTTGCTGGAACAATCGCAATTGCAGCGTGAGTTCTACCAGCGCCTGTCCCTCGGCGACATCACCCTCTCGGCACGCGAGCAGGAGGTGTGCCTCGGTCTACTGACGGGCGGCACCGTGCCGCAGATGGCGGAAAAACTCAGCGTGAAGAACAGCTCCATCGAAACCTACCTCAAGCGCGCCGCTGCCAAGCTGGGCGTCAGTGGCCGGCATGGTTTGGCCAAATGGATGATCGGTGCTTGATGAGTAAATTGAGCGCATTCGCGATGGTAGGGATGCTCAGCGGTTGATCGCAGACTATCAAAGGCCCGAGGTATTTCAGGCACAGTAGCGTATCCAGCGCGCCCACCCGTTCCCGGGGTCCTGCTGCAATGCCGCCCGGATATCCTCCCGACCAAACACCGCTACCGCGGCGACATCGACAGCAATCCTACGTCCCTTGATGTAAAGCGTTGGAGGCCCCGTGGGATGAGGCACTTCCTGTGGTGAGGGGATTTGTTGCGATCACTGTCGTGAAATCACAGCCTCAGCCTCAATCTCGATCAACCACTCCGGCAACGACAACCCGCTGACAATGATCCACGAAGACGGCGGAGGGTTGTGCGCGAAGCGCTCACGCAGCGCTTGGGCAATCGGCTCCTGCTGGTCACGCGCTGACTCGACGATATACAGCCGCAGTATCACCACATGGGACAGATCGCCGCCGACCTCGGCCAGAACCTTTTCAATATTGTCCAGGGCGGTCGCGGTCTGCTCAGCGATGCCAGGGCCGACAGTACGCTCCTGGGCATCGACGCCCACCTGGCCGGAAAGCAGGATGCGCCGGCCTTCCGGTACTTCCAGGGCCTGGCTGAAGCCGTATTGCAGGGAGTTGAACACGGTTGTGGGATTGATGACTTTTCGCTGCATGACGAGTCCTTGTTGTCGGTGGGAAAACAAGGCTAACGCACTGGGTTGGGGCAATCTGGTGATTCAATATCTGGCAACATTTCAACCATTCGTTGCCGGGCCCTTTGTAGTGAACGGGCTTGCCCCGCGCTAGGGCGCAAAGTCGCCCCAAAACGGATCGTCTCGGTGTGTCAGGTGAGTTTTGCGGCGCCTTGTTTGGGGCGGCTTCGCCGCCCAGCGCGGGCGGTGCGACGATTCGACAAGCCCGCTTACCAACGCCCCATCGCCAGACTGAACGGGGAAAACTCCACGAACTGCCACCTCAGCGCCAACGCCGCCGGGCGGCGGATCACGTGCTCCACGGTCACCGTCCACAAGCGCTGGGCGCCTTCAAACAAGGCCACGTGCGGGCCGTCGAGGATCAGCGAGGTCCGCCCGGCAACCTGCAACACATCCCCCGAGGCAAAATCGACAAACAGCAACCCCGCCAGCGGGTTCACCTGCAAATTGCCCAGGGTGTTGAAGAACAGGTTGCCGGCGAAGTCGGGGATGGTCAGCACGTTCCCTTCAACCCCCACAAAGCCGGTGTTACCACCGCGATGAGAGACGTCCACCGAGCGTTGGCCGTCCACGTCCACGTAGCTGGCGACAAAAAACGTGTCGGCGTCGCGGATCATCGCTTGTGCCGCGTCGTCCAGGCCATTGAAGCTTTCCACCTGCGTGCCGGGCTTGCGCGCGATGGAATCGATCGGCCGCAGTTGGATGTACTTAGGGCAATTGCCGAAGGTGTGCACCACGTCGACCGAAAAACCATCGTGATCGCGCTCGCTGATTCGCCCATTCATGCGGTTGCGACGGCGGGTGTTGAGGTCGATGCCCAGCACGCCCACCGACGCGCCGTTGAGCAAAGCGTTGCGGGCCGGATCGCCCGCAGACGGCAGGCTATCGATCTGCAAGGTCTGTGGGCCTGGCGAGTGGACAAAGCCCGGCGCCCCTTCCACCATCGTCGCCCAGGGAATGCCCTGCTCGTCCACCGCGCCCAACATCAGGTAAGGCAACAAGGGATAGAAATCCCGATGCTGCTCCGGCAGATGATCACGAATCACCTTGGGCCCGACCACGGCCATGCGTTCGGCCACGCCAACCGCTGCTTGCATCTGCCGTTCGCCGGCATGCCAGGGAGTTTGTTCGATCAGGTTCATGGCGAGCACCTCATGTTGGATACCTCGATGCTGCGCCTTGCCAACCACCGAGGGAATAACCACCCCGGGCAATCCACTATTACGCCAGTTGAAAGGCTGGATGCTCGCGCAGCGCAGCCACGCAGTGGTCGACAAAACTGCGCACACGCATCGGCGCATTGCGACCTTCGCGATACACCACGTGCACCGGCAGCGACGGCGGTTCGTAGTCCGGCAACACCTGTCGCAGTTGGCCCTTGAGCAGATGGTCGTGAACCGGATAGCTCAGGCAGCGAATCAGCCCCGCCCCGTGCACGGCCGCATTGATCGCGCCCTGCACCGTGGCGCAGCTCAGGCGCGCGCGGGTCTTGAGCTGATAGCCATGGAAATTCCAATACACCTGATCGGCACTGGCAATCAGCCGATGTTGCTTGAGGTCATCCGGGTGCAGGGGTTCGCCGTTGGCCGCAAGGTAATCGGGACTGGCGCAAAGGATAGGACGCACCCGGCCCACCGGCCGTGCAATCAACGATGAGCTGGGCTGTTCGCCGACGAGGATCGCCACATCCAGTCCCTCTTCATGCAGGTTCGGGTAATAGTCATGGTAGTGAGCGACGAGGCGCACCTCGGGGTAGCGGTCCATGTAGTCGGCCAACACTGGCGCCATCACATAGCGGCTGAACAGGAATGGCAAAAACACTCGCAGATTGCCCTCGGCCTGCACATGCAACCCTTTGGCCGAGGCTTCGGCGGCGTCCACGGCGGTGAGCAGGCGCACGCAGTCTGCCAGGTAGGCGCTGCCAGCGTCGGTCAGGCTAACGCCGCGCGTACTGCGCTCAAGCAACGGCACGCGCAAACGCGCTTCCAGGCGTGCAATCGCCCGCACCAGGGTGGGCCCCGACACCCGCGCATCCCGCGCCGCCGACGCCAGGCTCGGTTGTCCGGCCAGCGCGGCGAACAGTTGCATATCGCGATAACGCGCCATCAGCTGCGCCGTTTCATCGCCGGGTTAAGGGCGGCGTCCTGGCTCAGGCGATGGCTGAGAAAGTCGACAAAGGTGTTGATCTTGGCAGGCACGCGGCCGCTTCTCTGGAACACCACCTGAATGGGCAAGGGTGCCGGTTCGAAGGCTTCCAGGACAATTTCCAGCTCCCCGGCGGCCACCGAGGCTGCGACTTGATAGGACAGTACCCGCGTCATGCCCCAGCCCAGCCTCGCCAGGTTGATCGCGGCATTGTTCGCCGAGACGACCATGCGCGGCTCAATAGGCACCGTCAGCGGCTGATCCGCGTCGACAAAATTCCACTCGCTCACCAATTGGCTGGACGACGACGTGGCAATCTTGGCGTCACGCACGTGCGACGGATGCCGGGGCCGCCCGTGCCGGTCGAGATAGGCCGGCGATGCACACACCACCCGACGAACTTCGCCGACCTTGATCGCCTGTTGCCCCGGCTCGTGCAGATGGCCAATACGCACCGCCACATCGACGCCTTCGTCGGTCATGTTGACCACGCGGTCGACCAGCAAGGCGTTGATGTTGACCAAGGGAAACCGGTCGAGGTACTCCCCCAGCACCGGCGCCACATACAGCTCGCCAAATAGCACCGGCGCGGTCACCGTCAGGTGGCCACAGGGGATGGAATAACTGCCCGCCGCCGCTTCCTCGGCTTCATTGAGTTCCGCCAGGATGCGCCGACAATCTTCCAGGTAACGCTGGCCGGCTTCGGTCAGGTGCAGGCTGCGGGTGGTGCGTGCCAGCAGTTGAGTGCCGATGCGCGCCTCCATCGCGGCGATGGCCCGGGTCACGCTCGGGGGTGAGGTTTTCAGGCGGCGCGCGGCGGCGGCAAAGCCCTCCTCCTCGGCCACCGCCAGGAACACCTGCATTTCATGAAATCGATCCATCGGTGGCCCTCTTGAACGTTACTGTGACTGCAAACCTACCGCCGTGCGCGGCATGCCGACAAAGCCCGGCAACGCCTCGATGCTGGCGAGCCAGGCACGCACATGAGGGTAGTCGGCCAGCGATACATTGCCTTCCGGCGCATGGGACACGTAGGTGTAGAAAGCGATATCGGCAATGGTCGGTTGCTCGCTGGCCAGGAAGCGGCTTTGGCTCAGTTGTGCTTCGATCAACTTCAGCAAAGCGTGGGATTTGGTAATGGCAGTGACAGTGTCGACCTCAGCACCAAACACCAGGGCCAAGCGTGCTGTGGCGGGCCCGGCGTGAAGTTGACCGGCGGCAACCGAGAGCCAGCGCTGCACGCGGGCCTGCCCCAAAGGGTCGCTCGGCAGCCATTTTCCTTTGCCGTATTGGGTCGCCAGGTAGAACAGGATTGCATTGGAATCGGCCAACACAGTGCCGCTGTCGTCAATAGCTGGCACCTGGCCGAAGCTGTTGACCGTGGCAATAAAGTCGGGGGCTTTGTGGGCGCCTTGCTTGAGGTCCACGAGGATATAGTCGGTGGGCAGCCCCAGCAGGGACAGCATCAGCTCGACCCGGTGGGAGTGGCCGGACAACGGGAAACCATAGAGTTTGATCATGAGAAGCTCCAACAGCGTGGGGTATCGACGCCCCGCATGTTCCACCGCCGCCCCGACCGCAGGAATCACCAGGATTTACAATCCAGCATTTCATCCGGCGAAACAATCACGCGCCGGATAATGCCACGATCAGGTTGAACAAGGTGGTCTTCACCGCGCTGTCCAGCTCGGTCCAAGCCAAACCAGTAATGGCCTGAAAGGCGCCCAGCTCCATAGGCCGCGACACGCAATTGGACGGCAGCGCCCGTGCCGCCTGCTGCGGCAGCACCCCAACACCCAGCCCTGCGGAGACCAGCGCGAGCATGGTGGTAAATTCGCCCAGCTCAGAAGCGATCTCCAGGGGCATGCCCACGGCCTGGATAAATTCGTCGTAGAAACCCGGCGCATAGCGTCGCGCGAGAATGTACACCGGCACCCGAAGCAGATCGGTGGGGTGGATCGACGGCTTCAACGCCAAGGGATGATCCATCGGCAACGCCACACAAAAATGCTCGTGCAACACCGCACGGGTCTGTACGCCGGGGTGACTGGCGGGCAGGCGCATCAGGCCGAAGTCCAGCAGGCCGTTCTTCAGCGCGGCAGCCTGGTCGGGGCCGGGCATGTCCTTGAGCTCCAGCTCGATACGCGGGTATCGCCGGTGCACCGTGCGAATCAATTCCGGCAACAACTGCGGCAGCACCGACGACACAAACCCCAGGCGCACCCGGCCGATTTCGCCGCGATTGGACGCCCGCGCCGCGTCCGCCGCACGCGCAGCCTGATGCAAAGTGGCCTGGGCCTCAGGCAGAAACACGCGGCCCGCATCGGTCAGGGTCACCGAATGGCGATTGCGATCCAGCAGGCGTACGCCCAGGCCACTTTCCAGCAATTTGATCTGCATGCTCAACGCCGGTTGCACAATCGACAGCTGCGCCGCCGCCCTGCCGAAATGCAGCTCTTGGGCGAGCACCACAAAGGCGCGCAAGTGCTTTAGCTCCATCAAGCTTCCCCGGTTATCACAGATGTTGATCACCCGATCATAAATGAACATTGGACCCACTGCCTGTACTGGAGTGAACTGAGGCCAACCAAGCAGGACATCACCGGGTTTTGCTGATAACAATAAGCGCGCCAGGAGCAACCGCCCCATGCACAACGTTTTAGACCACTTTCGCCTCGATGGCCGGCTTGCGCTGGTCACTGGCTCCAGCGCCGGTATCGGCCTGGCGATCGCCCGCGGCCTGGCCCAGGCCGGTGCGCGGGTGGTGCTCAACGGGCGCAACCGCAGTACCTTGCGCGACGCCGCCGCACTGTTGACGCTGGAAGGCCTCGAGGTGCACACACAGGCCTTTGATGTGACCGACAGCGCGGCCATCCAGGCCGCCGTAGCGAACATCGAAGAACGCCTCGGCCCGCTGGATATCCTGGTGAACAACGCTGGCATGCAACGCCGTGGCTCGCTGGAAGACTACAGCGAGCAGCACTGGCGCGAACTGATCAGCACCAACCTCGACAGCGCCTTTTTGGTCGGCCAGGCCGTGGCGCGGGCAATGATCCCGCGCAAGCGTGGGCGCATCATTAATATCTGCTCGGTGCAAAGTGAGTTGGGCCGCCCGGGTATTGCGCCGTACGCGGCGAGCAAGGGCGCGCTGAAAATGCTCACCAAGGGCATGGCCATCGATTGGGGCCCCCATGGGCTGACGGTCAACGGGATCGGGCCTGGGTATTTCAAGACCGAGCTGAACGCCAATCTGGTCGCCAATCCGCAATTCAGCGACTGGCTGGTGCAACGCACACCCAGCCGCCGCTGGGGTGAGGTGGACGAGCTGGCCGGCGCCGCCGTATTCCTCGCCAGTGACGCCGCCAGCTTCGTCAACGGTCATATTCTTTACGTCGACGGTGGCATCACCGCGTCGCTGTAACCCTGGAGAATTGTATGCACGCCATTGTCTGCCATGCCTCGAAAGACTTGCGAGTCGACCGCCTGGACGAACCACAGCCCCTCGCCCCCGCCCAACTGCGGGTACGCATCGCCCGGGGCGGTATCTGCGGCTCCGATTTGCACTACTACCAGCACGGCGGCTTCGGCACCGTGCGTCTGCGCGAGCCGATGGTGCTCGGCCATGAAGTGTCGGCGGTAATCGACGCGGTGGGCAGCGATGCCGGGTCGTTCAAGGTCGGGCAACGCGTTGCGGTGTCCCCGTCGCGCCCCTGCGGCGGTTGCCGTTACTGTCATCAAGGTTTGCCCAACCATTGCCTGAACATGCGCTTCTACGGCAGCGCCATGCCTTTCCCGCATATCCAGGGCGCGTTTCGCCAAAGCCTGGTGATCGAGACCCATCAGGCCCATCTGCTGGCCGATGAAGTCAGCCTGGCCGAAGGGGCGTTGGCCGAACCCTTGTCTGTGGGTTTGCACGCGATCCAACGGGCCGGCGCGGTGTTCGGCAAGCGCGTGCTGGTGACCGGCTGCGGTCCGATCGGCAACCTGTTGATCGGTAGCCTGCGCGCTGCTGGCGCCGCTGAAATTGTCGCTGTGGACCTGTCCACCAGCGCCCTCGCCTGCGCTGAAAAAATGGGGGCCACGCGCACCCACAACCTCGCTGGCGGTGCCGATGCGCTGAAACGCTACACCACTGAAAAAGGCTATTTCGACGTCATGTTCGAAGTCTCCGGCAGCGCCCAGGCCCTGCGCAACGGCCTGGAATGCATCGCGCCGCGAGGCGTGCTGGTCACCGTGGGCTTGGGCGGCGACGTGTCGCTGCCGCTCAATCTGCTGGTGAGCCGCGAGATCGACCTGCGCGGCACCTTCCGCTTCCACCCGGAGTTCGCCCAGGCGGTGGACTTGCTCAACCGCCGGATCATCGACGTGCGCCCGGTAATCTCCCATACGGTGCCATTTGAGCAGGCGCTACAGGCGTTTGAACTGGCGGCGGACAAGACGCAGGCGATGAAGGTGGTGTTGGATTTCGGCGTGCCTGATCCGGGAATGCAGCCCTCCCAACAACACTGAGCCCCTGCTCCCACAGTGTTCAGTGGCGTTCCCCACGCCATCAGCGCTCTTGCAAACGATCGCGCAAGAACCGATGGCTTGGGGAAAACAACCGGCGATACGTCAACAGCACCGCCCCCACCGTGCCCAACGCCGACGAGGCCGCAATCAAGAACATAATCACGATCTGATACCGCACCGCATCCACCGGGCTCTCTCCCGCCAGCACCTGCCCGGTCATCATGCCGGGCAGGCTGACGATGCCCACCACGGTCATCTGGTTCAGCGTCGGGATCATCCCCGCGCGCACCGCCTGACGGATGGCTTCCTGCGCCGCTTCCCAGCGTGAGCCGCCGAGGGCCAGGATCATTTCAATGGTGTTGCGCCCTGAGGTCAGCTCCTGGGTCATGCGTTCGATACCCAGCGATACGCCAGTCAGGGTGTTGCCGAGGATCATGCCGAGAATCGGGATCGCATACTGCGGCTCGTACCACGGATGAATACGGATCACCGCAAAGAGGCCCACCGCCGTTACCAGCCACGAACTGCCCCACACCGACAGGATGCTGTCGACACGCTGCCCCCGATAAGTCCGCTGCCCACGCCCCGCTGCCGAGAGACCGGCGATCAGGGTCATGGCGCACATCAACGGCAGCACCACGTACCAGTAGGCAAACTCGAACACCCAGCCCAGCAGGTAACCGATGGCCAGCAGTTGCACCACGGTCCGCACCGCCGCCCATAGCAACTGGCGCTCCAGGCCCAGGCGCAACAGCAACGAGAGCGCACCGTTAATCAGGATCAGCGAGGCGGCGATGCCCATGTCCAGCGCGGTGAGGTTTTGATAGTTCATGCCTGTGTCACTGCGCTCAACACGCCAGCACTCATCTGCAAGTGGATGTCGCTCATGCGCCGGGCCTGGTCGAGGTCGTGGGACACCCAGATAGAGGCCCGTGTGGGATCGCCGGCAAACCACGCATCGATCAACGCTTCCACCTCGCGCGAGGAAGCTGGATCAAGGGCGGCGGTGGGTTCGTCGAGCAACAGCACTTCGGGGTTGAGTTGTAAGGTGCGGATCAGCGAAACCACCTGGGATTCACCACCCGACAGGTCGACGGCGCGCTTGGCCAGAAAATCCGGGGCCTTGCCGGCGTGCCCGAGCAGTGTGGTGACCGCCGCCAGATCGAAGCTACGCTTGCGCGAGGTCTTGAGGCTGAAGGGAAAGCGCAGGTTGTCTTCCACCGTGCCGTCGAGCAGCGCCGGGCGTTGGGACAGGTAGCTGATATGGCAGCGGTAGTGGGGAATCTGCGCATTGCCGATTGGCTGGCCGTTCCACAGGATCTGCCCGGACGTGGGCGCATCCAGCAACGCCAGCGCGCGCAGGAACACACTTTTTCCGGAACCGGACGCGCCGGTGATCGACACGCGGTCGCTGGCGGTCAAGCTGAAATCGGTAGGCTGGAGCAAGGGCACTTGGCGGCGCTCGTCCATGCGCATGAGGGCGCGGGTTTCGATCAGTGCGCTCATGGACGCGGGGTTCCTTTTAAATCCTGATGGACGCAATGGTGAGGCAGACGCACGAAGTTTTCATGAAAAAATTCAAACTATCGCCACCCACGTCGTTCACACCATCACGTGCAACGTTCAGTAGGAGGCAACATGCAATACCGACAACTGGGCCATTCCGGCTTGCTGGTGTCCGAAATCATCCTGGGCACCGTGCCTTTTGGGGGCCGCGCAGAGTTTGAAAAATGCGGATCGGTGGACGTGCCCCAGGCCAAGCGCATGTTCGATATCGCGTTCGACGCGGGTGTGAACATGGTCGACACCGCCGATCTCTACTCCCACGGGCTGGCCGAAGAAGTGGTCGGTAAAGCCCTGGGCGACAAGCGCCACGACATCCTCCTGGCCACCAAGGGCCGCAGCCCCGTTGACAAGAACCCGAACAACTCCGGTTCCTCGCGCTATCACTTAATCCGTGCGTGTGAGGCCAGTTTAAAACGCTTGGGTACCGACCATATCGACCTTTACCAATTGCACAATTGGGACGGTATGACGCCCATCGAGGAAACCCTCGAAGCGCTGCGGTTGCTGGTGGGCTCGGGCAAAATCCGCTACTTCGGCACCAGCAACTTCACCGCCTGGCAGATGATGAAAACCCTGGGCAAAGCCGAGCTGCATGGCATGCTCAAGCCCATCACCCAGCAGATCTACTACACCCCGGAATCCCGCGAAGCCGAGTATGAGCTGCTGCCACTGGCGCTGGATCAGTCAGTGGGCACCCTGGTATGGGGCCCGATGGGCGAGGGTTTGCTGACCGGTTCCACCCGTCGCGGGCAAAAACCGCCCGCTAACACCCGTCAGGGCAGCGATTGGCCGGAACCCTATGTGCACGACCAGGAGCGCGCCCTGGACATTATTGAAACCCTCGCTGCTGTCGGTGATGAACACGGTGTCTCAGTTGCCCGCACGTGCCTGGCATGGCTCAAGGATCGACCGGGGATCACCTCGCTGATTGTCGGCGCGCGCACCGAAGAGCACCTGCGTGACAACCTTGCGGCGACTGAACTGAAACTCACCGAAGAGCAGTCTTTGCGCATCGAGGCGGTGACGCGTCGCCAGCCGCTGTACCCGTACTGGCATCGTTTCACCGCCGGGATCGACCGCTTTGATCCGGCGGAACAGCCGTTTCTGGCGGAGCATCAGAAGACCCTGGATGCGCGCACCGACAAGTAGCGCGGGCAGGTGACACACCTCAGAGCAAAAACTGTGGGAGCGGACCTGCTCGCTTCCACCGTTTGATCAGCGTGCCCTCGGGAATTTGCAATCGCGCCTTACACTGCCTATATTTCCCGCCTGGCGCTCTCTACGCCACCTTCCGCGGAAAGGGCTGCGCCCAAGACCCTGCAACACCCTCTTTTGTCTACGACTCCCAACCTTAAAGCGGAAAAGGTTTGTGCAAGGAGCTCGTATGCCCCACCACGTCAACACCGATGGCCGCCTCAACCTTGGGCAGCAGCGCAAGCGTGCCAAGGAACTGCTGCCGCGCCTGAGAATCCAGGATCCCACCGCCACCTTGTCCCAGGCTCAATGGCAGATCGCCAAGCAGTTGGGTTTCAGCAGTTGGCCCAAGCTCAAGGCCCACGTCGATGCGATCGACTTCGCCGCTCGCCACCCCGACTTCGCGGCCAGCGATGAAGCCCGTACCACGCACTGGCGCTGCGGCAATGACATCGCGCATAGCCTGCAAATAGCGGGGTTCAAGGGACACTTTCAAATGCTCACTGACCCACTGTGCATGGGGCCGGTCCGCGACGTGCCCAGCGAAGCATTCCGCGCCCTGCGCAGCAGGTTTATCAGCCAGGCCTTCGCCCTCGACGAAACGGAGGTAGCGCGCCGTGTCGCCGATGAATACGACCAGCTGCAAGCCTTGACCAGCGCCGATCACTGCGTGCTGTGGTGCGAGGCGGATGCCTACGACCAACTGTTCCTGATCCGCGCACTCGCAGGTCTTGAGCAGGCGCCGCGCAAGTTGGAGCTGATCGAAGTCGACCGGATCCCAGGTGTCGAACGTTTTATCGGCATCGGCCAATTGGCACCCGATGTGCTGGCCTGGCTTTGGCCGCAACGGCGTTTGATCGACGATGACGCGGTGCAATTGGCCAAACAGGCCTGGTCGGCGTATTGCGAACCGTCACCCGAAACCTTGGCGGAACTGGCCCACGGCACACATGCCGCCTTGCCGTTGCTGGCGCCCGCACTGTTGCGCCAGTTGCAGGAGCTGCCGGGCATCCGGGACGGTTTATCGCTCACCGAACGCCTGTCCCTGACCTACATTGCCGAAGCCGGGCCGGTGCCGTTTGGTCGGGTGTTCGCCGAGTTGATGGCCAAGCGCGAGCCGCTGCCGTTCCTGGGGGACATGATGTTCCATGCGCTGATGCGGCCGTTGATTGATGGCAAGCATCCGTTATTGACCGAGACAGAACCGGACCGGGACTGGCCTCGACGCGAATTAACGCTGACGCCATTGGGGCATCAGGTGCTGAGCGGCGACAGTTATTGGCTCGACCACGCCAGCCATGCGCGCTGGGTCGGCGGTGTGTGCTTGAGACCTGGCCGCCCCCATTGGGCGATAGACGGCGCCATGCCGAGCTGGCGTGGCTGACACATCGGTCAATGAGGCCCCCACAATGGAAGCCATCCCAGGCAAGCCAGCTCCCATAGGTTGAATTGGGCGATATTTCAGTGCCGCAGCAACTTGCGCAGCGGCACGCCGTCCTTGAGCACCGGCGACTTGATCACGATGTAGCTGAAGTACTTGGAAATCCCGATATTCTTGTCCAGCAAACTCTCGACCACTTCCTGATAGTGCTGGATGCTGCGCGTCATGAAGCGCACAAGGTAGTCGTAGCCGCCGCTGATCAGGTGGCATTCAAGCACTTCGTCGACCAGGCGGATATTGGATTCGAACTTGGCGAAATCCTCGCGTTTGTGGTCGCTGAGGGTGATCTCCGTGAATACCGTGACCGAATCGGTGATCTTGGCCAGGTTCAAATGCGCCTTGTAGCTGGAAATAAACCCGGCCGACTCCAATCGCTTGACCCGTTGCAGGCAGGGGCTGGCAGACAGGCCCACGGCGTCGGCAAGGCTGACATTGGTCATCCGGCCGTCCTTTTGCAGTTCAACCAGAATGCTGATGTCGATCCGGTCCAGCTTGACTTGCCCTTCCATTGCGTACCTCTTGACTGCCGTTTGTAAGACAATCTTCTAGCAAAATCAGCGCCGTAAAGACAGCTGATGCTGCGCCACCAGATCCGCCATGCTGTTGATGCAATAGTCCGCCGCGCAAGGCGAAGGCTGTTTGGCCCGGTGGCGGCCGATCAAACAGCGGTCCAGCGCGTGCTCTGCGCCGACCGACGGACGTGTCACGTGCAGGATCGGCTGTTCATCAAAGGCTTGAGGATTGTGCCATTGCGGGTCGTCGGCCAGGGAAATGAAATCTTCCGGTGCAATCCCCAGGCGCTCGCACAGCTTACCGCGATCCTCGGCATCGCGGTCGCCACGCACCAGCAGGCGATAAAACTTGCGCAGGTACAGCATCGCCCCCGGCGCATCCTCGAACAGCGACCAATTGCCCGCCGAACGCGCAAAGCTCATGCCCTCCTCCCAACTGGCATGCAGGCCCCACTTTTCAGCCAGATGGCGATGGGCGAAACACAAGACGCCACTGAAGCCTAGCTCAGCAAACCGCGGATAGAGCGCGGCAACGACCGCGTCGAATTCGGCCAGCACGGTCTCCCGGGTTGGCTGCCCACCACGGCTGTCGAGCAGCGGTTGCAACGCCGCCCACACCCCCGAATCCCGATCCACCAGCACTTCATCGCAGTCAATCAGCAACGCCCGATAATCTGTCAGCCCCATGGTGGGTCAAGCCTCCCTTGATGCATTTCGCCCCTAGCGGGCACAGCCTCAGTTCAAGACCCGTGCCAAGGCCGCGTCGAGAATCTGCAAGGCTTCGTCGACCTGCGCTTCGGTGGTCACCAACGGCGCGAGGAAGCGCAGTACGTTGCGGTGTACGCCGCACTTGATCACCAGCAAACCACCGGCGCGGGCGGCGTCGATCACCCGTTGATTGAGGTCGGCATCCGGGGTGCGCTCAGGGTCATTCTTGATGAACTCGATGGCCAGCATAAAACCGGTGCCGCGTACGTCGCCGATGTTCGCGAAGCGCGCCTGCAAACCGAGCAAACCCTGACGCAAACGCTCGCCCAGCACTTGGCTGCGTGCCAGCAACTGCTCGTGTTCAAACGCTTCGATGACCGCCAGCGCCGCCGCACAGGCCAGGGCGTTACCGCCATAGGTACCACCGAGGCCGCCGGGCAGCGGCGCATCCATGATATGCGCTTTGCCGACCACGCCGGACAACGGCAAGCCACCGGCCAGGCTCTTGGCCACGGTGACCAGGTCGGGCCTGATGCCGGCGTGCTGGAAACCGAACCAGGTGCCGGTGCGACCGAAGCCGGTCTGGATCTCGTCGAGGATCAACACAATGCCGTGCTTGTCGGCCAACGCGCGCAGCGCCTGCAGAAACTCCGGCGGCGCCGTGAGGAAACCGCCGTCGCCCTGCACGGGTTCAATTATGATCGCCGCGACACGCTCCGGTGCGACCTGGGTTGCCAGCAACTCATCCAGCGCCTTGAGCGCGACCTCGCTGGTCACCCCGCGATAAGCGTTCGGGTAGGGGGTGTGGAATACCTCCGGCGCAAACGGGCCGAAGTTTTGTTTGTAAGGCTGGCTCATCCCCGTGAGCGTAGTGCCCAGCAACGTACGGCCATGGAAGCCGCCACGAAAAGCGATCACAGCCGAACGATTGGTGTGGGCGCGGGCGATCTTCACCGCATTTTCCACCGCCTCGGCGCCGGAGGTGAAGAACGCAGCTTTATAGGCCTGCTCACCGCCAACCATTTCACACAACCGCTGGGCCAGGTCGAGATAAGGCTGGTAAGCCACGACCTGGAAACACGCGTGGGAAACTTTTTGCAATTGGGCCTGCACAGCCGCAACGACTTTAGGGTGGTTGTGGCCGATATTCAGCACGCCAATGCCGCCAACGAAGTCCAGGTAACGCTTGCCATCCACGTCCCACAACTCAGCGCCTTGGGCGCGGTCGATCACCAGCGGATGCGCGGTAACCAGCCCACGGGGCACGAACTGCTCGCGCTGACGGAGCAAATGAGGGGTTTCGTCGACTTTGCTATTCATGGCATTTCCCATCGTGAGTCCGGCAACCTGGAGGTGGTTGCGATGCTGTTCAGATTACGGCCTGCGGGCAACGCACTCAGCCGAACTTGCCCCGTGAGAAATTCGGATCGACTGTTTTGCCCCCGCCTTTCAACAGATCCTGCGCCGAGGTATGGGCGATGATGAGGCTTCCCTTTATCCAGCAGGAAATGCCCCATGGCCTTGCTCTACAAAGCTGATCCGGTGCGTGGCAAACAGTGGCAGGCGCTCTTTGCCAACCATGCCCCGGATATCGAATGGCGTGCCTGGCCAGACATCGGCAACCCCGAAGAGGTCGAGTACCTCGCCGCCTGGACAGCCCCGGATGATGTGGCGCAATTGCTGCCCAACCTCAAAGTGCTGTTCGCGCTGTCAGCCGGTGTCGATCAACTGGACCTGTCTCGCTTGCCGCCGGCGCTGCCGGTGGTGCGTCTGCTCGATCCGGGCATCACCCGTGGCATGTGCGAATACGCCAGTTGGGCCGTGCTCAGCCTGCACCGGGATATGTTGCGTTATCGCCAGCAACAGGTTGCGCGCTGCTGGCAGGCGCACCTGTTGCAACCGGCGGTGAATCGGCGGATTGGGGTGATGGGGTTGGGCGCCCAGGCCCAAGAGATTCTAGCGACGTTGGCGCCGCTGGGGTTTGCGTTGTCGGGATGGGCACGCAGCGCGCACCAGGTATCAGGGGTGGAGTGTTATGCAGGAGAAGCGCAACTGCCGGCGTTTCTCAGTCAGTGCGACATTCTGCTGTGTGTGCTGCCGCTGACCGAGCAGACGAAGGGCATCCTCGATCGGCGCTTGTTTGCGCAACTGCCACAGGGAGCGACGTTGATCAATATGGGTCGTGGAGGGCATCTGGTTGAAGAGGATTTGCTGGAGGCATTGGGCAGCGGCCGGTTGAGTGGCGCTGTGTTGGATGTGTTGCAGGAGGAGCCTGCACCGGCAAGTCATCCGTTTTGGGATCATCCGCAGATTGTGCTGACGCCGCATATTGCTGCGATGACTCAGCCGGCGAGTGCGTTTGCGGTGTTGTTGGAAAATATCCGCCGGTTTGAGCGCGGCGAACCCATGGTGGGTGAGGTAGATCGCTCACTGGGTTACTGATGTATGAAGATCAAAATGTGGGAGCGGCGGTGCGAGCAAGTCGAATCGTCGCACCGCCGCTCTCACATTTTTGAGCGTACTCTGCTTAGAAATCGAGCCTCTCAGTGATCGCCAGCCCGACATCCTGCGTCGAGCCCTGCCCGCCCAGGTCCGGCGTAATCGGCCCTTCGGCAATTACCTGTTCAATCGCCCGCAAAATCCCATCATGCGCCGCCCGATAGCGCTCATCCCCATTCCCCAGGAAATCCAGCATCAGCGCCCCCGACCAGATCATCGCAATCGGGTTGGCAATGTTATGCCCATAAATATCCGGTGCCGAGCCATGCACCGGCTCGAACAATGAGGGAAACCGCCGCTGCGGGTCCAGGTTCGCGGACGGCGCAATCCCGATCGTGCCCGCACACGCCGGCCCCAGGTCAGACAGGATGTCGCCAAATAGATTCGACGCCACTACCACGTCAAACCGGTCCGGCTGCAACACAAACCGCGCACACAGGATGTCGATGTGCTGCTTGTCCCATGTCACTTCGGGGTAGTTCGCTGCCATCAACGCCGTGCGCTCATCCCAGTACGGCATGCTGATGGAAATCCCGTTGGACTTGGTCGCCGCCGTCAACCGCTTGCGCGGGCGGGTCTGGGCCAGGTCGAAGGCAAACTTGAGGATGCGGTCGACCCCACGCCGGGTAAACACGGACTCCTGCAACACAAACTCATGCTCGGTGCTCTCGAACATCTTGCCGCCCACCGACGAATACTCGCCCTCGGTGTTCTCACGGATCACCACAAAATCAATATCCCCAGGCTCGCGCCCGGCCAGCGGGCACGGCACGCCGGGGAACAGCCGCACCGGGCGGATGTTCACATACTGGTCGAAATCGCGGCGAAATTTGAGTAGCGAGCCCCACAGGGAAATATGGTCCGGTACTTTTTCCGGCCAGCCGACCGCGCCGAAGTAGATGGCGTCAAAGTCCTTGAGTTGCTCAAACCAGTCCTCGGGCATCATCTGCCCGTGCGCCAGGTAGTAATCACAGTGCGCCCAATCAAGCACCTCAATGCTCAGGTTCAGGTCCCAGATCTTCGCAGCCTGTTCCAGTACCCGTAGCCCTTCGGGCAACACTTCCTTGCCAATGCCATCGCCGGCAATCGCGGCGATCCTGAATGCCTTGTTCATGAACCACTCCTCACTGACTGTCAATTCAAGCCGCCAATGTGGAAGGCTTTGACTTCAAGGTACTCGTCCAGGCCGTACTTGCTGCCCTCACGCCCCAACCCTGATTGCTTAACGCCGCCAAATGGCGCGACTTCCATCGAGATAATCCCGGTGTTGAGCCCGACCATGCCGAACTCAAGGGCCTCGCCAAAGCGCCACGAACGCTTCAAGTCCTGGGTGAAATAGTAGGCGCCCAGGCCGTACGGCGTCGCGTTGGCCAGCGCCAGCGCGTCGGCTTCATCGGTAAAGCGCATCAGCGGCGCCACCGGACCGAAGGTTTCTTCATTGGCCAGTAACATCCCGGCATGGGCATCCCCCAGCACCGTGGGCTGCACAAACGGGTTATCGCCAGCAGGGATCGCACCACACAACAATCGAGCGCCCTGGCTGAGGGCATCGTCGATATGCCGCGCCACTTTGTTTACCGCAGCGGGGTTGATCAGCGGTCCGATGGTCACGCCGTCTTCCAGGCCGTTACCCACCTTGAGCTTGCCCACCTCTTCCACCAGGCGCGCGGCGAAACGCTCGTAGATGCCGTCTTGCACGAGGATGCGGTTGGCGCAAACGCAGGTTTGCCCGGCGTTGCGGAATTTGCTGATCATCACGCCAGCCAACGCCTGTTCCAGGTCGGCGTCATCGAACACAACAAACGGCGCATTGCCGCCCAACTCCAGACTCAGGCGCTTGATGTGCTCGGCGCTCTGGCGCATCAACAAGCGGCCCACCGCCGTGGAGCCGGTGAACGAAATCTTGCGCACCGCCGGGTTGCCGGTCAGCTCTGCGCCGATGCCGGCGGGCAGCCCGGTGATCACATTGAACACCCCTGCAGGAAGGCCGACGCGCTCAGCCAGCACCGCCAGGGCCAGGGCCGACAGCGGTGTAAGGTCCGACGGCTTGACGATGATCGGGCACCCGGCCGCCAGCGCGGGTGCGCATTTGCGGGTGATCATCGCGTTGGGGAAATTCCACGGGGTGATGGCAGCGCATACACCCACCGGTTGCTTGAGGGTCAGCAGGCGGCGATCGCCACTGGGCGCCGGCATGGTTTCGCCGTAGACCCGGCGCGCTTCCTCGGCGAACCATTTGACGAAACCGGCACCGTAGCGCACCTCGCCGCGCGCTTCGTTGAGCGGCTTGCCCTGCTCGCTGGTCATGATCAGCGCGAGGTCGTCAAGGTTGTCGATCATCGCCTGGTACCAGCGCTCCAGCAGCGCCGCGCGCTCTGCCGCCGGGCGCGCACGCCAGGCGGGCCAGGCGCTTTCGGCGGCTTCGATGGCACGGCGGGTATCCACCGCATCCATCGCCGGGACCTGCGCGAGCAGGCCGCCAGTAGCGGGGTCGCGGACGTCCAGGGTGGCGCCGCTGTCGGCAGCAATCCATTGGCCATCCACGTAGGCGAATTCAGCCAGCAGGCTGGGGTCTTGCAAGCGATTCTTGAGCATGGTCGAGTCCTGATCCGAGACAGGTTCCAGTCTAGGGAGCTGCCACGGATGAGGATGCCGAAAGTGCAGTTACAGCAGCGTGCCGTGCTGAAATTCACCCCAGGACGGCAGGCTCTGCTAAGCCGTAAGCGAGCCCAGCAAGCCCTGCAAAAAGCGCTCGCCGGCGTCCATCTGGCTGATCTCGATAAACTCATCGGGCTTGTGCGCCTGCTCGATAGAGCCTGGCCCGCACACCACCACGGGCACATCCAGACGCTGCTTGAACAGGCCGCCCTCGGTGCCGAACGAGACCTTGGAGGTGCCGGTGTCGGGCGCGGCGAACTGTTTGAGGAAGCGCACCGCTTCGACGCTGGGATGCGTGTCGAGGCCAGGGTAGACGTTGACGGTTTCAATCTCGATGGCGGCCACGCTGGACAGCTTCTGCGCCTCACGCACGATCACTTCGGCACGCTCGCGCATCTGCTCAAGAAACTGATCCAGATCGTCAGCCGGCAAGTTGCGGACCTCGAAATCCAAGGTGCACAGGTTGGGCACGATGTTCAGCGCCTTGCCGCCGACAATCTGCCCGACATGTACCGTGCTGTAGGGCACGTCGTAGTCGCTGTCCTGGGCGCCCTGTTGTTGCAGGTGCTGCTGGCTCTCGCGAAGGGCGGCGATAAAGTCGCAGGCGACATGGATCGCGTTGACAGAACGCGGCGCCAGCGACGAATGCGCCTCCTGGCCCCGGCAAAAAGTGCGGTAGGACCCCTTGCCCTTGTGGCCGAGTACAAACTGCATAGTGGTCGGTTCACCAATCACGCACAAAAAGGGTCGCACCGGTGCCAGGTGCAACACGTCGAGCAAGCGCCGCACCCCAACGCAACCGATCTCTTCGTCATGGGACAGGGCCAGTTGCAGCGGGCGGTTCAGGTGATGGTCGGCGGCATCCAGCATGGCGTCGATGGCCAGGGCGATAAACCCCTTCATGTCGCAACTGCCCCGGCCATAGATGCGTCCGTCCTGCACGGTGGCGGCAAAGGCGGGAAAGGTCCACGCCTGCCCTGCTGCCGGCACCACGTCGGTGTGCCCGGACAGCAACACGCCAGGCTGATCCTTAGGCCCGGTGCTGGCGAACAGGTTGGCCTTCTTGCCGCTCTGGTCCTTGACGATCAACGACTCGATGCCTTTGCCCAGCAGCAGGCCGCGCACGTAGTCGATCAGGGCCATGTTCGATTCCGATGACACCGTGTCGAAGGCTATCAGTTGTTTGAGAATCTCGAGGACGCGGGGTTTCATAAGGCCTGGCTCCGTTGTTCGGCAGGTACCGCAAAGCGGGTGATGGAGAACGGCTCGATGGGCGTGCTGGTGCTACCGGTGCTGAGCAGTTCGGCCATCACATCCCCCACGCCAGGGCCGAGCTGGAAGCCGTGGCCGCAAAAACCGAAGGCATAGAACAGCCCGTCGACGGTGCCGCTGGGCCCCATTATCGGCAACGAATCCGGCAGATAGCCTTCGATGCCGCTCCACACGCGAACGATGTTCAGGTTGCCTACGCCTGGCAGCAGGCGGCGCATCTGGTTGACCTGATTGAGGATGCTGCGCGGTTCCACGTAGGCGCGGCGGTTAAGCATGTCGGGTTTGCTGCGGTAGCCGCCGCCGATGACGATGTTGCCACGCGGGATCTGGCGGAAGTAGATCACTTCCTCGGGAATCTTGGTGTACACGCCGATCACTGTTGGCAGCGCATAGGGCACCGGTTCAGTCACCGCCATTTGCGGGCCATGGGTGTCCAGTGGTACCGGCTCGCCAAACTGCGCCGAGAGTTTCTGGCCCCAGGCGCCGGCGGTGATCAGCAGTTGCGCGGCCTGGAACTGGCGGCCGTCGGTGGTGGTGAGATGGAAGTCGGCGCCGACTTTCTGCACCTCAGCCACTTCGGTGCGCTCTTCGATCTGCGCGCCCAGACGCTTGGCGGCACGGGCAAACGCCGGTGCAGCCAGACGTGGGTTGGCGTGGCCGTCATGGGGTGCGTAGGAGCCACCCTTAACGTCCGGGCCGAGGAAGCCGAAGCGTTGACGCAACTCGGCGCCACGATAGATTTTCAGGTCCAGTTGCGCAGCTTCCGGCGCGGCGGCATAGGCCTCCAACTCGGCGATTTCATCTTCGCGATAACACACGCGCATATGCCCGCTGGGGATGAACTCCAGGTCATCGTCGATCAGCTCCGGCAAGCGTTTCCACAAGGCCCAGGAGCGGTTGGCCAGGGCCAGTTGGCCGAGGAACCGCCCCTGCCGGCGCACATTGCCAAAATTGACGCCGCTGGCGTACTGACCGATCTGGTCACGCTCCAGCAGGATCACCGACTGCCCGCGACGCCGCAGGAAAAACGCGGTCGCCGAGCCCATCAGGCCTCCGCCGATAATCACCACATCGGCTTTTTGCACGCTCATGGCGAAACCTCCTCGGTGAGCATCGACAACGGTTTAACCGGTGCCTGGCCGCGCTGGCGGCCGACTTCCTGCACCTGCACACCGGCGGCGGCGGCGATCACTTCGGCGCCGGCCTGGGAGCAATAACGCCCCTGGCAACGGCCCATGCCCACGCGGCTGAACGCCTTGGCGCGGTTAACCTCGCAGGCGCCCTTCTCGCTCACCGTGCGGCGCAATTCACCGGCGCTGATCATTTCGCAGCGGCACACAATGGCGCTGTCCGGCAGCGCCTTGGCCTGTTCGCTGGGCCACGGGAACGCTTCGGCCAAGCCAAGGCGGAACTGATCCATCACGGCCAGGGCCTGCTGTTGTTCATCACGTAAACCTGCATTGATCGGTTTCTGCAGATCTTCCAGCAGCGCCAACGCCACCAGGCGCCCGGCGTGCTCGGCGGCATCCGCACCACGAATTTTCGAACCGTCGCCAGCCGCATACACGCCCTTTACCGACGTGCGCCCGGCCTCATCGGTCGCCAGCCACCACTGGCTGGACGCATGATCAAATGCCATGGCGCACCCGGCGAGGTCGCCCAGTTGGGTTTCCGGGCGCAGGTGGTAACCCAGCGCGACTGCATCGGCTTGCACCGTCTCAGTCCGTCCGCTGCCCGTGGTGAACCGCACGCCCATCACGCCATTGGCCGCATCGCCCATGACTTGCAGCGGCTTGATCCCCAGGTGCACTGCGACTTTGGCCCGATACAGTTGTGCAAGCAGCTTGATCCCGGTGAACAGCACTGCCGGGCGCGCCAGCAGTTTGGGCAAGGCTTTGAGGCGCAGGCTCAGCGGCGAAGTGTCGAGCACCGCTGCCACTTCGGCGCCGGCTTTGACGTATTGGCTCGCGACCAGGTACAGCAACGGCCCACTGCCCATGAACACCACGCGATGACCAATGGACACGGCCTGGTTTTTCAGCGCGATCTGCGCGCCGCCCAGGCTATAGGTGCCCGCCAAGTGCCAACCCTCAATGGGCATCAAGCGGTCGGTGGCGCCGGTGCAAAGAATCAGCGCGTCGTAATCCACTGTGCTGTGGCGGCCCTGGCTCACGCAGCACAACTGCCCCGGCGTGAGGTTCCACACCAGGGTGTCGGGGCGATAGTCGATGGCGTCGCGCAGGCGGTCGAAACTCTGGTGCAGGGCCTGGGCCTTGGCTGCTTCAGTGCCGTACAGCGTCGTGTAATCGCGGGTAAAGCCGTCTGGCTGGCGACGGTAGATCTGCCCGCCGTCGCGGCGATTTTCATCGATCACGATCGGCTGGATACCGGCCGCCAGCAAGGTTTGTGCGCAGCGAACACCGGCCGGCCCGGCGCCGACAATAATTACCCGTGCAGTGGCCATGTCGCCTCCGGTTGTGTGGTGACAATGTCCAGTCCGTCACGGACCTCATTGGAGCAAGCCCGCAGGCGTTCGCCGCTGCGGGTCCACACCCAGCAATCCTGGCACGCGCCCATCAGGCAGAAGCCGGCGCGGCGCCCGCTGTCGAATTCCGATTGGCGCAAGGCGTTGCCCTGGGTCAGCAGCGCGACCATCAAGGTATCGCCTTGCAAGGCTTCGACCGGTGCGCCATCCACGGTCAGGCTGACCGTCGGCCGGCCCTGTTCGGCCAGTCTCACAAAACGCCCTTTCATGCATACGCTCCCAAGGTCATGGTAATGACGCCCTGCTGGGTGTTCAGCAACTGGGCGCTGTCGTGGTGGCAGAGAATTTCACCGCCGTTGTCCAAGGTGCGCCGGTTCGGCGCGGAGCGGTTGCACAGGCCGTCGACCCGGACCGGGCAGCGACTGAGGAAGGTGCAGAGTTCCGGCACGTTGGCCCGCTCGCCAATCGGCGGCAGTGTCGCGCAGGTGGTGCCGCAGCTTTCCAGCCACCCCTGGCGCAATTCAGGCACCGAGTGAATCAACAGGTCGGTGTACGGATGGAACGGTGGCTCGGCAAACGACTGGCGATTGCCGGCCTGCACTTTATGGCCGCTGTACATCACCACGATGTCATCGCACAGCGCGCGCACGGTGGAGATGTCGTGGCTGATAAACAGGTAGGACACGCCCAGTTGCTGGCGCAGGTCGCGCAGCAGCTCGAGGATCGCGGCGCCGACCACGGTGTCGAGGGCCGAGGTGACTTCATCGCACAGGATCAGGTCAGGCTTGGCGGCGAGCGCGCGGGCCAGGTTGACCCGTTGTTTTTGCCCGCCGGAAAGTTCATTCGGCCGACGTTCAGCCAGGGTGCGCGGCAGGCGCACCAGGTCGAGCAATTCGCCGATACGCGCCTGTAGCGCTGGGCCTTTTAGGCCAAAATACATCTTCAACGGGCGGCTGAGGATGGTCGCCACGCTGTGCACCGGGTTGAGGGCGGTGTCGGCGTTCTGGAACACCATCTGGATGCGTCGAAATTGTTCCGGGGTGCGCTCAGACAGGCTGCCGCCCAGCGGCTGGCCGTCAAACGTCAGCCCTCCGATGGCCGGGGTCAACAGCCCCGCGACCACACGCGCCAGGGTGGATTTGCCGGAGCCCGACTCACCGATCACACCGATGGCCTGGCCGCGACGCACCGTCAGGTCGATGTCTTCCAGCACCCGAATCGCCGGCATGCCCTGCATGTTCTTGTTGCCGTAACCGGCGGTGAGGCCGCTGATGGTCAGCAGCGGTACGTCTTCGGCAATCCCGCAGGGCGGGCGAATAGTGGTATCCGGCCGCGCGGCGGCCAGCAAACTGCGTGTGTATTCATGGGCCGGGGTCTTGAGCAGCGGCGCGGTGGCGCTCTGCTCGAGGATTTGCCCACCGTTGAGCACCACAATCTGGTCGGCCATTTGCGCAACCACGGCCAGGTCGTGGGACACATACACCGCCGTCGCGCCACGCTCGCGCACCACGCGTTTGAATGCGCGCAGCACGTCGATCTGGGTGGTCACGTCCAGCGCTGTGGTCGGCTCGTCGAGCACCACCAGCAGCGGGTCGCTGATCAGCGCCATCGCCGCCATCACTCGCTGCAGTTGCCCGCCGGAAACCTGGTGCGGGTAACGCCGGCCGATGCGCTCGGGATTGGGCAGGGCAAGGTCACGAAACAAGCCGATGGCCTTGGCTTGCAACTCGGCCCGGGTGCCCAGGCCATGGATCAACGCGCCCTCTACCACTTGGTCGATGAGTTTTTTCGCCGGGTTGAACGCGGCGGCGGCGCTTTGGGCGATATAGGACACGCGGTTTCCACGCAGGCCCTGCAGCTTTTTTTCGCTCAGGGCGAGCATGTCGTGTTCACCCACCTGCACCACCCCGCCGGACAAGCGACAGCCACGCCGTGCATAGCCGAGCAACGCCAGGGCGATGGTGGTCTTGCCTGAGCCGGACTCGCCGATCAGTGCCAGCACTTCACCTTTTTCCAGGGAAAAGCTCACACCCTTGACGATCTCAATCTCACTGCCTTCGTCGCCAGCAACGACGCGCAGGTCTTCGACGCGAATCAATTGGGTCATTTCAGTGGCCTCCCGTGCGTCGACTGCGTCGTGATGACAGGTAGTCGATCAACAGATTCACACCGATGGTCAGTGTGCCAATGGCCAACGCTGGAATAATGATGGCCGGCGCGCCCTGATTGAGGCCGCCGATGTTTTCGCGCACCAGCGAGCCGAGGTCGGCGTCTGGCGGTTGCACGCCAAGGCCGAGAAAACTCATGCCACTGAGCAATAGCACGATGTAGCCGAAACGCAGCCCCAGGTCGGTCAGCACCGGGTTGAGCATATTCGGCAGGATTTCCATGCACGCCACGTACAAACGGCCTTCGCCGCGCGTACGCGCCACCTGCACATATTCCAGGGCTTCGATATTGACCGCCATACTGCGGGCAACACGGAACGAGCCGGGGATATAACTGATCACCGCCGTGCAGATCAGCAGCGTGACTGACGAGCCAAACGCCGAGACCATGATCAGTGCAAGCATTTTGCTTGGGATCGAAATGAAGGCGTCCATGATGCGGCTGATGATTTCGTCCAGCCACTTGGGCGACACCACCGACAGCAGCGCACACCCGGTGCCAAAGGTACTGGCCAACAACGCCGCCACCAACGCCAGCCCGACCGTGAATCGCGCGCCCACCAATACCCGGCTGAGCATGTCGCGGCCCAGGTAATCAGTGCCGAACGGATGAGTGAGGCTGAAGCCTTCGAAGATGTTATCGGACACCACTTCACCCACCGGGTGTGGCGCCAGCCAGGGGCCCAACAGCGCCACCAGCAACCAGGCGACGCACACAACGGCGCCCAAAAGGCCCAGCCACGACGGGCCGCTGGAAACCTTGGCGAGGGCCAGGGCGGAGGACAGGGGCTTGGATTTCGCAATGAGCGGGTTCATTGGTTTCTCAGCCTCGGATTGGACAGGATTGCGCACAGGTCGGCGAGCAGCACCAACGCCAGGTAGGCCGCGCAGAACAACATGGTGCACGCTTGCACCAGCGCCATGTCACGGTTGGTCACAGCATCGACCATCAAGCTGGCAATGCCGGGGTAGTTAAAGATGGTTTCGACGATCACCACCCCGCCCAACAGGTACGACAGGCTCAGGGCGATGGCATTGGCAATCGGCCCGATCGCATTGGGCAGGGCATGGCGCAGCACGATGCGTATGGGACTGACGCCTTTGAGCCGGGCCATCTCCACGTAGGGGCTGTCGAGTTGGTCGATCACGGCGGCGCGCGTCATGCGCGCCATTTGCGCGACGATCACGCAGCACAGGGTCATCACCGGCAAGGCATAGGTACGCATGAATTGCAGCGGTGAGGTGATGTCGCTGGCGTAGGACAGCGCCGACAACCAGCCGAGGTTGACCGCGAAAACCAGCACCGCCAGGGTCGCCACCAGAAACTCCGGCACCGCGACCATGGCCAGTGTGACAAAGCTCAGACAGCTGTCGATGCGCCCGCCCCGGCCCATCGCCGAGCCGATACCGAGTACCAACGCCACCGGCACCGAGACCAGTGCAGTGACGCCCGCCAGCATCAGGGTGTTAGGCACGCGACCGGCCATCAGTTCACCCACCGGCATCGCGTTGGAGACCGACACGCCCATGTCCCCGGTGAGCAGGCTCATCAACCAGTGCAGGTACCGCAACACACCGGGCTGGTCCAACCCCAGCTTCAGGCGCAGTGCCGCCACCTGTTCAGGGGTCGCGAACTGGCCGAGGGATTGTTGCGCCGCGTCCCCCGGCAGTACCGCCGTGATCGCAAACACGACCATGGACACGATCAACAAAGTCACGGCCCCGGCGCCGAAGCGCCGGGCGATCAACCACAGTGTATTGCTATTCATCGTACCGTCCTCCTCACGCGTCCAACCACACCTGCTCGGCAAACATGTAGCCCATGAAACCGCCCAACGGGTTGGTGCCGTAGCCTTTGACGCGCTGGTCCACGCCGTCAATGTTGCTGATGAACACCGGCACGCCGATACCGCAGTGGTCGTGCACCAGGGTCTGCATGTCGCCATACATTTTGGCGCGCTTGGCGTCATCGGTTTCGCCACGGGCCAGCATCAGCAGTTGGTCGAACTGATCGTTCTGCCAGCCGGATTCGTTCCACGGCGCCTTGGACTGGAAGAACTGCGAGAACATCACGTCGGCATTCGGCCGTGGGTTGATGTTGCCGAAGCTCAGCGGGTGCTTCATCCAGTGGTTGGACCAGTAGCCATCACTTGGCAGGCGGTTCACGTCGAGCTTGAGCCCGGCCTGTTTGGCCGATTGCTGCAACAGCACAGCAATGTCCACCGAGCCGGTGGCGGCAGGCGATGCCATGACGGGCATGGTGATGCTTTCCATGCCGGCTTTCTTCAGCAGGAACTTGGCTTTTTCCGGGTCGTAGACCGTCTGGGGCAAGTCGGTGTTGAAGTAACGCGAACCCGGCGCAATCGGGTGATCGTTGCCGACCACCGCAAACCCACGGAACACCGCGGACTTGACCTGCTCACGGTCGAGCAGCAGCTTCATGGCCTGAGTGAATTCCGGACTTTTGCCGGGCAACTGGTCCTGGCGAATGATCAAGTCAGTGTAGTTGCCCGACGGCGCATCCACGACCCGGTGTTTGGCACTGGCGGCGATGCGCGTGGTGGAACGCGGGTTGACCTCGTTGATCATATGCACATCGCCCGACAACAGCGCGTTGACCCGCGACGGTTCGTCGGCGATGGCGATGAATTCGATCTCGTCGAGGTACGGCAGGCCCGGTTTCCAGTAGTTTTTGTTGCGCACGGCAATCGAGCGCACACCCGGCTTAAACTCGCCGACGGTGAATGGCCCGGTGCCGATGCCTTTGTTGAACTCGGTGGTGCCTTCAGGAACGATCAACAAATGCGACACGGCGAGGATCGACGGCAGCTCGGCGTTTGGCGCGCTGAGGCGAATTTGCACTTCGTTCGGTCCACTGGCCTTGATCTCGGCGAACTGCTCCATCAGTGGCATGACCTTGGAACCGGTCAGCGGGTCCTTGTGGCGGCTGAGCGAGAACACCACGTCGGCGGCCGTCAGGGCCTTGCCGTTGTGGAAGGTCACGTCTTTGCGCAGGGTGATCGTCCACACGGTCGCGTCGGCATTGTCGATACGCTCGGCCAGTTCCAGTTGCGGCACCAGGTGCTTATCAAAGCGGGTCAGGCCGTTGTAGAACATGTAGTGGCGTGCGTAGTCGGTGGACAGCGCGCCCTTGGCCGGGTCGAGGGTATCGGCGGTGGAGCTGGACATGCCGGCGACACGGATCTTGCCACCGGGCTTGCCTTTGCCCTCAACGGCGGCTTCATCAGCGAACAACTTACCGGCACTGCCGAACAGGCTGCCCGCACCGACGGCGGCCACACCGGCAACGCCGAGCATTTGCAAAGCGTTGCGGCGTGACATGCCGCGATTGAGACTTTCAAACACCCGCAGGCTTTCCTGGCCGGAAATGAGCTCGGGTGTGTTTTTGTTGTCTGTCATAGCAAGGCTACCTGTCGATAATCGGAAGAATCGAGTGCTCACGGATGTCCGGAGCGTCCTGGAAACGCAAACGACGGTGACGCAACAACGGCAACTCAGTGCAAATAGTCCTGGAAACGGTAATAGGCGCCCACGAACGGCAGGAACCAGGGTTTGCCGAAATGCCCGGGAATCGCCGGCCATTCGAGTTCACGCCACGGGTTGGCCGCCGTGTTGCCAGCCATGACGTCGGCCATGACCTGGCCCATGTGCACCGACATCTGCACGCCATGGCCGCTGTAGCCCATGGAATGGAACACGCCGCCATGCTGGCCGGCGCGGGGCAGGCGGTCGGACGTCATGTCCACCAGCCCACCCCAGCAGTAGTCGATTTTTACCCCCGCCAACTGCGGGAACATGTTCAGCATCGCCGCTTGCAGCACCTTGCCGCTCTTGGCGTCGGAGACGCTGTCGGACATGGCAAACCGCGCACGCCCACCAAACAGCAGGCGGTTGTCCGGGGTCAGGCGAAAGTAGTTGCCGATCATGCGGCTGGTTACGTACGCGCGGTGCTGCGGCAACAATTGGTCGATCAACGCCTGAGGCAAGACTTCGGTAGCAATCACGAAGCTACCCACCGGCACGATGCGCCTGCGGTACCAGCCAAGGTCGCCATGCTGACAGGCGCCGGTGGCCAGCAAGACTTGCCCGGCGTGCAGCGACCCCTTGGTGGTATTGACCTGATAACCACCGGCCTGGGCCTTCCAATCCTTGACGGCCGTGTGCTCGTAAATCATCGCACCACGTCGCGCCGCCGCTTCGGCCAACCCGACGCCAAAGCGCCCGACATGCATCTGCACGCCATTGCGTTGCAGCAAACCGCCATGGAACTGCGCCGAGTTGACTTCGGCGTGGGTCTGTTCGGCGCTGAGCAGCTCGACATCGGCATCCACCTCCTGGCGGATCAACTCGCACGTGCGGGCCAGGCCTTCGTAATGCATGGGCTTGGCCGCCAGCTTGAGCTTGCCGTTGCGCACCAGGTCGCAGGCGATCCCTTCCTGCTCGACCAGCGCCACCACGCTCTGTACCGCGCTTTCATACGCCTGGTAATAAGCGCGCGCCTTGGCGGCACCTAGGCTGGCGTGCAGCCCGGCGTAATCCTGGGCCACGCCGGTGTTGCACTGCCCACCGTTACGCCCTGAGGCTTCACCGTTCACGCGCCCGGCGTCCAGCACCACGACGCTGGCGCCCTTGAGCGCCAACGCCCGCGCTGCCGCCAGGCCGGTAAACCCACCGCCGACCACAGCCACGTCGACCTGCTTGGGCAAGCCGCCCAACTGGGCACCGGTAAAGGCCGGTGCGGTGTCGAGCCAATAGGATTCACTGCCCATGTCTTACCCTCAAGGTGCGCGTTTACAGACCGACCAACGCCGGCAACCCACCGATATCGGTGATCTGCTGGTAACCATAGAACGCATTGGCGGGCACTTCGTGGCCACGGGCAACAAAGGCTTTGTTCTTGATCTTCATGTCATGGGCCGAGATCAGGTCATAACGGAAGCTGGAAGATACATGCAAGATGTCTTCCGGACCGCACCCGAGGTTGTCGAGCATGAATTCAAACGCTGCCAGCCGCGGCTTGTAGGCCTGGGCCTGTTGAGCCGTGAACACTTTATGGAACGGCGCGCCGAGCTTGTCGACGTTGGACATGATTTGACTGTCCATCGCATTGGAGAAGATCACCAGGGGAATCTTGTCGGCAATCTTCGACAGACCGGCTGGCACGTCCGCATGGGGGCCCCAGGTCGGCACTGCGTCGTAATACAGCTGGCCTTCTTCGCGGTAATCGATACCCCAGCGCTTGCAGGTACGGGCCAGGGCGGTCTTGAGAATTTCATCGTACGGACGCCAGTCGCCCATGACCTGGTCGAGGCGGTAGGCCGAGAAGTCCTTGACGAACTGGTCCATCTGCTCAGGGGTGATGCGGTCAGCGAACAGCTCGCGGGTCATGGTGCCCATATGAAAGTTAGTGAGCGTGCCGTAGCAGTCGAACGTAATGAATTTGGGACGAAGAAAGCTCATTGAGTGCGGTCCTGGAGTCAGTTGAATGTGACAAGCGTTCGCTGCCCTGGCGGCGCGTCGGCCTCGTTGCAGCACAGGTTCATTACACCACTGTGAAATCAGCATATGCCGTCTAAAACGACCTGTGCTCAATACAAACCACCGTTTTGGGGGTTGGGCTCAGCAGAGTTTGCGGTGCGCGCCAGGCTTGGGCAGAGCCTTTGTTTGTGCGCTTTTATGGGGATTTTGGGGTGGGGAGGCTTGGGGATGGGGGGTTGAGGCGGCAGAAAGTTTGGTTGGAGGATTGGGTGCATATCCGTTTCTGCGGTGACGGCTGATATTGGTTTCGCCCTTACGGCGAGTCACTTTGCAAAAGCGGCAAAGTAACCAAAGCGCTCTTGCCCCACCACTCGGCACCTCGCCTAGGCTCGGTGTGCCTGAGATCAAGATCACAAGCCAGATCAAAAGCAGGTGTGACATGCGCTGCCGATCTGCTTTTCTGTGGGAGCTGGCTTGCCTGCGATGCTGGCAACTCGGTACACCAGACTGACCCGGTTGATGCTATCGCAGGCAAGCCAGCTCCCACATTGAACCGAGTTCGACATACAAAACCGGTCGGCTGTCAGGCCGCCATAGATCAAAAGCTGGCCGATATCCAACTACTATGTGGAGATCTAAATGTGGGAGCGGCAGTGCGACGATTCGACTTGCTCGCGAAAGCGGTGGGCCAGTCAAAAATATAACAACTGACACGTCCTCTTCGCGAGCAAGCCCGCTCCCACAGTTTCGACCGAGTTCGACCAAACAATACGGTCGGCTTTCAGGCCGCCGCGCTTTTGATCCTGATCTGGGGCGAAGCGTTTTTGGTTACTTTTTGCGCTCTTCAAAAAGTGACCCGCTGTAAGAGCGGAACCAATAGTAGCCGTTACCTAAATAACGGATATGCACTCAATAATCCCCTCTAGCATTTGCTGCTGACCCCACACTGCAATTAAGTACTAACTATGGTCTCTCCCACCAACACACACCAAATCTACCGAATATTCCCGCCCCTCTTGCCAGCCCCCAACACAGGTGGGATACAAGCACCCAGCACCCCACCAACAACGCAAAAACGGAGCCTCGCCATGTCCGCCCTGCCACACCCCGCTTATACCTACCGCCCGATGACAGTGGCCGACCTCCCCGCCGCCCACGCCTTGTCAGTGCAACTCAAATGGCCCCACCGCCTGGAAGACTGGGCGATGTTGCAACGGGTCAGCGACGGCTTCGTGGTGATGGACGGCGAACGCCTGATCGGCAGCGCTTTCACCTGCCCCCAAGGCGATTACGCGACTATCGGCCTGGTGATCGTCAGCAATGACTACCAAGGCCAAGGCATCGGCCGTCGCCTGATGGAAAAAGCCCTCGCCGCATGCGATTCACGCACTCCCGTCCTCAACGCCACCCTCGCCGGCGCGCCGTTGTATGCCAGCCAGGGATTTGTCGAATTCGGACGCGTGCAACAGCATCAGGGCCAGGCGCTGGTACCCGCCCTGCCGGACCTGGCCGAAGGCGAAACCTGCCGCGCGCTTAACGCCGATGATCACACCATTCTGCTTGCCCTCGCCAACGCCGCCAGCGGCCTGGACCGCCGCGAAGTGCTGCGCGACCTGCAGGTCGAACACGCCGTGGGCATCGAGCGCGATGGCCAGCTACGCGGTTTCGCCCTGCTACGCCCGTTTGGCCGTGGCCGCTGCATCGGCCCGGTGGTGGCCGAGAACCTTGACCAGGCCAAGCACCTGATCGCGGCATTGCTGGCGCATGTGCCGGACGCCTTTGTGCGCATCGACATTCCCGTGGTCTGCGGCCTCAGCGACTGGCTCGAGAGCGCCGGCCTGAAAAACATCGACACCGTCGCACAGATGGCCCTGGGCACGCCGCCCAAGGCCAGCCAAGGTGTATACCCGTTTGCCCTGATCACCCAGGCGATCGGCTGACTTTCCTCCCGGAGCACTCCACATGTCATCTCCCCAAATCCTGCTGTTGGCTCACGCCGACGGCAGTCGCGTTGCCACGTCCTTCGATCACGCAGCGTTGAGCGCACGTGACCCCTTCGGCGACAGCCGCCAACTCGCCTGGCTGGGCGACGATGGCGTGTCCGCAGGCTTGGTGCAGTTCAGCGGCGAAGCCGTGATCGAAGACTTCCCCCACAGCGAGACGCTGGTGGTGCACGCCGGCCATGTGGTACTCAGCAGCGCAGGACAAACGCTGGAACTGGGTGTCGGCGCCAGCGCCGTGATCGGCCGTGGTACCCACCTCACCGTACAAGCGAGTGCCAACAGTGAATGGGCGTTCTGCGCCCTCGACCTGTCCGACGCACCTGCCTGCCCCGGCCTGACCTTCCTCGACCCGTACACCCTGCTCAACCCCTCGGCCGCCCCGGAGCCTGCGATCCTGATCGGCCCCGCGCCGCAGTGCCGCGCACTCAACCTGTTCGACGACGCGGCCACCGAATTGCGCATCGGTATCTGGGACTCAACGCCTTACGCCCGCCACGGCCGCCCGCACAAGTTGCACGAGTTGATGCACCTGCTCGAAGGCAGTGTCACGCTGCAGGATGACAAAGGTATCGACGTTACCGTCAACACCGGCGACACCGTATTCGTCGCCAAAAACGCACCCTGCGCCTGGACCAGTACGGTTTACGTACGCAAGGTGTATGCGGTGAAATAACCGAGATCAGCGCAAGCTGATCACACCTTCAACGCCTCTTCCAGAAACGCCACCAACGCCTGCACGCGCGGGCTGCGAAGCTTGCGCGACGGCACCAGCAGGTTGACTGGCGCGCTGTCAAAACTCCAATCGGCCAGTACCCGTACCAGGCTGCCGTTGGCGATGGCGTCGCTCACGTCCCACTGCGAACGCAGCACCAACCCCAGCCCTTGCTCGGCCCAGCGCCGGGCGACGCTGCCATCGTTGCTCAACAAGACGGGCTCGATGCGCAGCGTCTTGCGCCCCTGGCCCTTGCGCAGATGCCACAGCGTGACGTCTTCATCATTTTCACGAATGCAAATGCAGCGATGCGCCGTGAGCTCGTCCGGCGTCGACGGCACGCCCTGCGCTTGCAGATAAGCCGGGCTCGCGCATAACCAGCGTTCGTTCGGCGACAGTTGCCGGGCCGTCCACAGGCTGTCATTGAGGTGGCCGATATGAATCACTGCGTCGCTGTCATGCCGGTCAGGCCAGGGCGTCTCACGCAAATCCAAGTGCAGGCAAAGCTGCGGGTGCAAACGTATGAAGCGCGCCAGCAACGGCGCGAGTCGCTGCCGGCCAAAGCCAAACGGAGCCGCCAGCCGCAACGTGCCCACCAGCCTCTCGTCCTTTTGCCTGAACGACTCCGGGAGCGCCTCGAGTTGTTCCAGCAGCAGCGCGCTTTCACGCGAAAACCGCTCGCCATCGGCCGTCAGGCTGAGACGTCGCGCATCGCGATTGGCCAGGGTCAGCCCCAGCAGCGTCTCCAACTTACGCAGGCGCATGGAGAGCGCTGGCGGCGAGACGTTCAGCGCCCTGGCCGCTGCACTCAGCGACTCCGAACGTGCAAGCGTCACGGCGAGACGCAGGTCTTCGATGGAGATCATTCAATTTTACTTAATGATTGATGAGCCTGGATTGAACCACACCTTAAGGATGCCTGAGTAGAGTGTTGCCGTACCCAGCCATCCGAGTCCTCTCATGCCCACGCCGATTGCCTCTCTCGACACGCCAGCAGCGCTCATTGATGTCCCGCGAATGCAGCGCAATATCCAGCGTATTCAGCAACGCATGGACAGCCTAGGCGTTCGCTTGCGCCCCCACATCAAAACCAGCAAGTGCCTGCCCGTGATCGAGGCGCAGCTCGCTGCGGGTGCCAGCGGCGTCACGGTTTCCACCTTGAAAGAAGCGGAGCATTGCTTCACCCAAGGCATCCGCGATGTGTTCTACGCCGTTGCCATTGCACCAGGCAAATTACCCCAGGGGTTGGCACTGCGGCGCAACGGTTGCGACCTGAGCGTGCTCACCGACAGCGTCCAAGGTGCCCAGGCCATCGTCGCGTTCGCCCAGCAACACGATGAACGCTTCGACGTGTGGATTGAAATCGACTGCGACGGCCATCGCTCCGGCCTGGCCGCTGAAGACCCTGCGCTTATCGATGTCGCGTCCATCCTCAGCAGCGGCGGTATGCGCCTGCGCGGTGTGATGACCCACGCCGGTTCCAGTTACGAGCTGGACACCCTTGAAGCCCTGCAAGCGCTGGCCGAACAGGAACGCGACCTCTGCGTGCGCGCCGCCGAGAGCATCCGCGCAGCCGGGTTGGCGTGCCCGGAAGTCAGCATCGGCTCCACGCCCACAGCGCTCTCGGCGCTCAACCTCGACGGCGTCACCGAAGTGCGCGCAGGCGTCTATGTGTTCTTCGACCTGGTCATGCACAACATTGGCGTATGCCGGGCAGACGAGTTGGCGTTGAGCGTGCTGACCACGGTGATCGGCCATCAGCCGGACAAGGGCTGGATCATCACCGACGCCGGCTGGATGGCCATGAGTCGTGACCGCGGCACGCAGCGTCAGCGCCAGGACTTTGGCTATGGGCAAGTGTGTACCGAAGCGGGCGACTGGATCGATGGGGCGCTGGTCACGGGCGCCAACCAGGAACATGGCATCATCACCCTGGGCGCCGCCAACAGCGGCGAGATTGCCGCGCGCTTCCCCATCGGCAGTCGCCTGCGCATCCTGCCCAACCATGCCTGCGCCACCGGCGCGCAGTTCCCGGACTATCACGCCCTCGACGCCGACGGCGCGGTGCACACATGGAGTCGACTGCATGGCTGGTAATCTCAAGGTGATTCATGCGGCAGACGCGGCAGCGCCGGGCGGGCACTATTCGCAGGCGGTGGCCCACGCCGGCGTGGTGTACGTGTCCGGGCAATTGCCGGTACGCGCCAATGGCGAACACAGCGCCGATCAACCGTTTGAGATTCAGGCGTCGATTGCCCTCGACAACCTGATGGCGATCCTCAGGGAAGCCAGACTGAGCCCCCGCGACCTGCTCAAAGTGACGGTGTATGTGGTCGGGATAGAACATTGGCCGGCGTTTGACCGCATTTATGCACACTATTTGGGCGACCACCGGCCAGCCCGCGCCGTGGTACCTGTCCCAGTGCTGCATCATGGTTACCTGATCGAAATCGAAGCCGTGGCCCGAGGCGCACAAGAGGAGCCTTCATGAACGCGCAAAAAAGCGATGTTTTGATCATTGGCGGCGGCATCATGGGCGCCTCATCGGCGTTTTTCCTGAGCCGGCGCGGCCGTGCGGTCACGCTGCTGGAGCGCGACCAGATTGGCCAGTACGCCAGCGGCGTCAACTTCGGCAACGTTCGTCGCCAGGGGCGTTATCTGGGGCAGCTTGAATTGGCCAACCGTTCCTGGGCGCTGTGGAAGCGCCTGCCGGAACTGATCGACGATGACCTCGAATTCATCCCCAGTGGCCACATGCGCGTGTGTTACCGCGAAGACGAAATCGCCGAGTTGGAGGCCTATGCCGCCGCACCGGAAGCCGCGCAACTGGACTTGAAAATCTATCGCGGCGCCGAGCTGCATCAACGCTTCGGCTTCCTTGGCCCGGAGGTCAAGGGCGGCTCCTACGCGCCCCACGACGGTCACGCCAACCCACGCCTGGCCGCCCCGGCGTTTGCCCGTGCGGCGCGTCGCCTCGGGGCGCGAATCGAGGAAAGAACCGAAGTGGCCGATGTGCAGAAGGTCAACGGCCTGTTCCACGTCACCACCACCGATGGGCAGTTGTTCGTCGCAGAGCAATTGCTGATTACCGCCGGCGCCTGGGCGGCCCGGTTGTCCGAGCAATTCGGTGAGCCGGTGCCGCTGGAACCCAACGGCCCGCAGATGTCCGTCACTGAACCGGTGCCCTACGCGTTGCCGACCGTGATTGGCGTGTTCACCAAAATCAAGGAAGAGGTGATCTACTTCCGGCAGATCCCACGCGGCAACATCATCATCGGCGGTGGTAACCGTTGCGCCCCGGATATGGTCAACCGACGGGCGTTTTTCAAGCCGGAAAGCTTGCTTAACCAGATGCGGCAGATGCGCCGACTTTTACCGGGCGCCGAGAAGCTCAACATCATCCGCGTGTGGAGCGGCATCGAGAGCTACACACCGGACTCGCTGCCGGTGATGGGCCCGAGCGGCATGGTGGACGGGCTGTTTTATGCGTTTGGTTTCTGCGGCCATGGCTTCCAGCTCGGCCCTGGCGTCGGCGATGTCATGGCCGAATTGATCAGCACCGGCAGTACCAGCACCTCGATCAGTCCCTTCGATATCCGCCGGTTCACACAGCCATCAATGACAGCGCAGCTGTCCACAAGCCTTCTCAGTACAGGAAAACTCATATGACCCACGCCTACACGTATCGCAAGGCTACCGCGGCAGACATGCCCGCCGCCCACGCGCTCTCCGTGCACCTCAAATGGCCGCACCGCGAGGAAGACTGGGCCATGGTGCAGCGCACGTCGGAAGGCTTTGTCGCTGAGCATGAGGGTCAATTGGTGGGCGTGGCGTTCGCGTGCCACCAGGGTGCCTATTCCTCCATCGGCCTGGTGATTGTGAGCGATCAACATCAAGGCAAAGGCATCGGCCGCCAGTTGATGCAGCGGTGCCTGGACGCGGCAGCCCCGCGCACGCCGATCCTCAATGCCACCGAGTCAGGCGCGCCGTTGTATGCAAGCATGGGGTTCGTTGATTTCGCGCGCATTCAGCAACACCAAGGGGTGCCGCAGACGCCGGCGCCCTTTGCACAATGTCGTGCGTTAAACCTGGCCGATTACCCTCAGGTGATTGAATTGGCCAATGCCGGCAGTGGACTGGACCGTACTGCAGTCCTCAACGACCTACTGCCAACGGCCGAGCACGTCGTCGGCATCGATGTAGACGGGCACCTGAAAGGTTGCGCCCTGCTCCGTCGCTTTGGTCGCGGCCATATCATTGGCCCAGTGGTCGCACAGGATCTGGACCAGGCCCGACAGTTGATCAGCCACCTGCTGCAGTTGATTCCAGGCGCTTTTGTGCGCTTCGACATTCTCAGCGAGTGTGGGTTGGCTGACTGGCTGGAAAACCTGGGACTGCCCTGCGTTGATCGGGCGCCGAGGATGGTACTGGGCGTGCCGCCGCAATCGCGCGACGGGATCAAGCAGTTTGCGCTGGTGACTCAAGCAATCGGCTAGGGCTCAGCATGATGCAAGGCCAGCCCGCCGGATACAGCAGATTATTCCTTGCTGGCTTGAACAACGGCATCTTTTGCCTGGGCCGTTTTGTTAGCGTATCCAGACGCCAGGCCCCCGCTGTTCGCAGCGCTTATCACCGCTCCAAGGAGCTCGTTGGATGACCACACTCTCTTCGAATAACGACAGCGTTGATCTGCCAACGTCTCAGCAGTTTTACATCAACGGCTGTTGGACGCCCCCTGCCGTCCCGGCCAGTTTGCCGGTGGTCAACCCGGCCACTGAAGAGGTGGTGGCCGAGGTGGCGCGCGGCTCGGCCGAAGATGTCGATCGCGCAGTCGCGGCGGCGCGTGCAGCGTTCCCCGCGTGGTCGGCGCGCTCCGTCGAGTCACGCGCGCAAATCCTCGGAAAAATCCATGCGTTGATCCTTGAGCGCAAGGAAGCGCTGGCGCAGGCGCTTTCTCTGGAGATGGGCGCTGCCATCAGTTTTGCGCGAGCCATGCAGGTGCCGCTGGCGGCCGAACACGTTCGTGTTGCACGTGACCTGCTGTCCAGCTACCGCTTTCGGACGGTGGAAGGCGGCACTGCGATTGAACGCGAACCCATCGGGGTGTGCGGTCTCATCACGCCGTGGAATTGGCCGCTGTATCAAGTCACCGCAAAAGTTGCCCCGGCCATCGCCGCCGGGTGCACCGTGGTCTTGAAACCCAGCGAACTGTCCCCCCTGAGCGCCCTGCTTTTTGCACAACTGCTGCACGACGCAGGCTTACCACCCGGCGTGTTCAACCTGGTCAACGGCAGCGGTCCGGAGGTGGGTGCAGCCATCGCGGCGCACCCCGACATCGACATGATCTCAATCACCGGTTCAAACCGCGCCGGCGCACTGGTTGCACAGGCTGCCGCGCCTACGGTGAAACGTGTCACACAGGAATTGGGCGGCAAGTCGCCGAATCTGCTGTTGCCTGACACAGACTTCGCCAAGGCTGTGCCGCTCGGCGTGCTGTCGGCGTTTCGCAACGTCGGGCAATCGTGCAGCGCGCCGACCCGGATGATTGTGCCCAGAAACCGCCTGGTAGAGGTCGAAGCACTGGCCGCGCAGACTGCCAATGCACTCATCGTGGGTGACCCACAATTAGAAGACACGCAACTGGGCCCCATTGCCAACCGTGCACAATTCGATCGCGTGCAAGCGATGATCGAGGCTGGCCTCGACGAGGGTGCAAAATTGCTGTGCGGTGGGCCGGGTCGTGTGCCGGGTTTTGCAAAGGGCTTCTATACCCGACCGACCGTGTTCTCTGAGGTGGCCACTGCCATGCGCATCGCTCAAGAGGAAATATTCGGCCCGGTGCTCTGCATCATTGCGTATGACACAGTCGATGAAGCCGTGGCTATCGCCAACGACACGGTTTACGGGCTGGGCGCCCACGTTCAGGGGCAAGACCTTGAGCTTGCGCGGGCGGTCGCCTCGCGCATTCGCGCCGGGCAAGTGCACCTGAACTACCCGGCCTGGAACCCCATGGCGCCCTTCGGCGGTTATAAGCGCTCGGGGAATGGGCGCGAGTACGGTATCTATGGTTTTGAGGAATACCTGGAAACCAAAGCCATCGTTGGCTTCGGCTGATACACGTTACCGACTGGCGAGCGTCAAGTCCGGGAGTGGCAGTGCTGCTCCCGGCTCAATGGCATGCCGCGCCGGGGCGCGACAACAGCCACATCGAACAACCCGCCTGCCTAGCGACGTGCGCTAACCGCCGACGCATCGTTAGACACGATCACTTCCACACGGCGATTCAACTGGCGTGACGGCGCGCTGAGGTTATCGGCGACCGGGTACTGCTTGCCATAGCCCATCACTGCAATACGTTCAGCCCCGACGCCGAGGCGTTGCAGGCCACGGGCAACCGCTTGGGCACGGCGCTCGGACAAGCTCTGGTTGTAAGCATCGCCACCGGTGCTGTCGGTGAAACCTTCAACGCGTACCTGGCGCTCCGGGTTCTGCAACAGGAAGTTCGCCAGCGCCTGGAAGTCCCGTTGGCTGCCGGGTTTCAATTCAGCCTTGCCGGTATCGAACAGCACATCGCCAAAGGTGACGACCTGGCCACGTTCGGTAGGCTGCGCTTTCATCGCCTGCAAGGCCTTGAGCTGCGCAGTGCGAACGTCGAGCTGCACCTGGGTACGGTCGACCGCGATGTTGTCGAGTTGAGCATCGGTTTTGCGACCGACGATGGTCTGCTCGGCGAGGGCGATTTTCTGCGTCGCGAGGTACGCGAGCTGATCGATCTGCGGGTCAGTACGGCTGTGCAGGGACAGTTGGTTGGCGCGGTCCAGTGCGTTGGAGGCGATGCGCGTTTCAACCGCCGCCAGGGTGCTGGACTCAGGCTTTTGCTGCAGGCTGGAGAACTGGCTGCGTGCTTGCAGCAGTTGCGGGTTTTCCGGTGGGGTAGCGCAGCCGGCCAAGGCCAGGCCCAGGGTCGAAAGAACAGGAATGACGAGAGTGGCACGCATGGCAAGATCCTCAGTGGGTAGTCGCGGGGGCGTTGAGCATTTCCTGTTTGAGCACCTGGATGCCCTCCCGCGCCTGCTTCAAGACTTGTTGTTTACGCACCGCAGTGGCCTTGGCTTCGGCCAGGCCGGCATCGGCTTCGATCTGATCGGCCAAGGCGTCGACCTGGATGTAATTTTTTTCGCCGATGGCTTGCTCCATGCGTGCCAGTTTGTCCTGGGCAGTTTTCATCTCCAGCGGGGCGAACTGGGTCGCTTGCGCTGCCAGGGCGCGCCCAACCGAATCACGCGCCAGGGAGATTTTTGCCGCAGGCGGCTGCGGCGTAGCACAGCCTGCCAATGCACCGGCGACGATCACGGCCCAGGCCGAGCGGCGCAGGCGTTTGCTCACACTGGTCATCTTCATGTGTTGACTCCTAAGCATGTTCTTATGGCTGCAGGACCGATGGAGCGGCCCTTGCCGTCTCGCTTGCGATCAAACGAGCGCGCCATCCTAGGAGGAAAAGTACGGACTGGAAGAATGAAAAATCCCACCTATCTGTAGGATTTTTCTCAGAAAAATAACGGGAGCCAAGTGCATATTTTGCCCCGTCGATCAATCCGTTGTTCTGTGATTGAAACAATAAGGCCATACGCAAATGAAAATTCGGCGCGCGGGCAATCCCGCGCCCGTATTTTTAGCGTGTTAGGCGTGACTTATTGAGCTGGCCGAAGCAACTGCATCTGCTGCCGATAATCATCCGTGACCTGCCGCGCCTGGCTGCTGCTGGTGATCACCCTCGGCGTGATCAACACGATCAGCTCGGTACGGTCCTTGGACTTGCTGGTATTCCCAAACAACCAGCGCAACCCCGGAATCTTTCCAAGATAAGGCACCGCACTGACACTCTGCGCGTTGTCCTGTTTGATCAGCCCGCCCAGCAACACCGTCTGCCCACTCTGCACCGCGACTTGGGTCGACACCGAGCGCGTTGAAATACGCGGGTTGGTTTGTGTGTCATTACTGGTCGACGGGTCCTGGGCATCACTGACCTGCTGCTGGATATCCATGTACACCAGACCACCCGGATTGATCCGCGGCACGACGTCGAGGATCACCCCGGTCTGCACATATTCAACGCTGCTCAAGGTGGTGTCGGAGGTGCCGGTGTTGACCGTGGTCTGGCTGATGGGAATGTTGTCGCCCACCTGAATCTGCGCCGGCTGGTTGTTCATCACCACCAGCGACGGCGCCGACAGCACTTGGGTGCGGCCGTTGGTTTCGAGGGCGTGCAAGGCGACTTGCAGGTTGGAGCTGACGAAGGAGTAGAACAACGAGTCCGCTGCCCCCAGGCCCGCGCCGCCACCGCCAAGGGCGCCCTGGCTGCCGGCAGTGTTGCCCACGGTGGTGCTGGTGGAATTGCCGGCCAGGCGGCCCAGGTACCACTGCACGCCAAGGTCCAGTTCGCCGGTGAGTTTGACTTCGAGGATGCGCGTCTCGATCTGTACTTGCAGCGGCGGGTTGTCGAGGCGTTTGATCGCCGATTCGATCTCTTTCCACTGCACCGGGCGCGTGCGCACCAGCAGTTGGTTACTGCTTTTCTGCGCGGTGATGCGGGTGCCGGCGTCGAGGCTTTTGGCCGGAGCGTCTTCGCTCATGCCCTGCTCGGCGCTGTCCTGCTCGGCTTGCGGTTCCTGATCCTCGTCATCCGCGGCGGGCTGGCTGTTATTCAGGGTGTTACTCAGGCCGCCAGGCGTGCTGCCGGACGTGCTGTTAGTGCCCGGCGAAGACAGGGTCGCCGTGCGTAAACCGGGGGCAACTTTGGCCGGGGTGTCATCCTTGATCGCGCCCGTGCCGTAGATCTGTCGCAGGTACTTGGCGAGGTCGGTGGCCTTCATATTGCGCACATCGTAGACGTACATCTGCGGCTCGTTGCCGCCGCCTTCATCGATGGTGTGAATCCAGTCGCCCACTTCACTGAGGTACTGCGGCTGTGAAGAGATCGCGACCACCGAGTTGGTGCGCTCTATCGGCAGGAACCGCACCATGCCCGCCAGAGGCATGCCGCTGTCGGGGCCGAACATCTTTTGCAACTCGGGCATCAACTCGGCCACCGAAGCACGCTGCAGGCCGAACACGCCCACCGACATGCCCTTGAGCCAGTCCACATCAAAGGTGTCGATGGTGTCCTGGTAATTGGCCAATTCCTCTGGAGTACCGGCCAGGCTCAGCACATTGCGCGCCGGGTCGACCAGCAAGAATGCATTCTCGCGGGCGAACGGCTTGAGCAGTTTCTGCATCTCGGTGGCCGAGATGTAACGAAGCGGAAACAGCCGCGCCGACAGGCCGCTGGAGGGTTGAGACACGCGCATCTCTGGCACCAGCTTGCCCGCCACCGCCTGGTTGGCGGGCAGGATCACATAGCGGTTGCCTTGCTTGATCATCGCGTTGTCGGTCCACGACAACAGGGTTTCCAGAATCGACAAGGCCTGCTGCTTGTTCACCGGTTTGGAGGTGGAAAAGCTGACGTTGCCTTTCACACCCTGGGCGATGCTGTAGTTTTCGTGCAGCAGGTCGCCCATCACGCTGTTGATCACCGCCTCGATCGGCTGGTCGGCGAAGTTGAACACGATGTCACCGCTGCCTTGCTCCTTGATTGCCGGCGCTGCTGCCGGCGCGCGCACGAACTGCTGATTGCCGCGAATCAACTGGCGTTGAGGGGGTGTCTTCGCCTGGGGTTGGCCGCTGTCGACCGGGGGCTGTTCGCTGGCCGGGTCCACTGGCGGGCGTTGCGAACCGGTGCCTTGCATCGCCTCATGCAACAGGGCTTCGTCCGGGTCGAGATGCTCAGGAAATGTCCCGCAGCCACCTATGGAAACGGCGGTAGCCAGGCAAAACACGGTGGTGCGCAAAGCGCCGGGGAAGGAATCGATCAAGGGGCGGACTCGTGAGGAAGGGTAATCGGGGGTGTCGTGGACGGCGCGGGCAAACGCGGCGCGCGCAGGCTCAGGGTCTGCGTGCGGCCGTCAAGCACAAAGCGCGCTTCGCGGGGTGTCAGTTGTTCCAGGCGCCAGCCGTTGGGCAGGGTCTGGTCCTGGTGGACTTTCAGCGGCGGGCCGTCGCTGCGTTTGAGCAGTGCAACGCGCAGGTTGCCCTTCAGGACGATGCCGGTCAGCGTCAGGCTCGCCAAGCTGGAGACGGCGGCCTGGCCGACCGCACGATCAGGGCTGCGGTCGGGGCTGAACAAAGGGGCTTGCCAGGTGCCGGCGAGGCTTTCCAGGGTCGCACTCGGGGCCACCAGCGCGTTGGCCGAGGTGTTGGCGCGCGCATCGGGATCAGGCGTCGGCAACCACTGCGGCGCATCGCCAATGCTGCTGAGGATGCCAACCATCAACAGGCCCAGCAGCGCGGCCACGCAGAGCAATAGCCATTCCAGAGGACGCAATGCAGGGATCATCGGCGCACCTGCTGTGCGGCGGGCGGCTGCAGGTAGCCGCGAACCAGCAAATGTACAATCAGCTGGCCGGCACCGCCACTGGCGGGTGCGTTGGGCGGGCGGCGGATACTCATCTCATCGACAAACAGGAACGGCCGCTGGTACTCCAGTTCATGCAGGATCGCGGTCAAGGGTTCGATGGCGCAGTTGAGGGTCAGGCTGACTTTGACCTGGCGATACGGCTCGGCGTCATCCTGCTCCGGGGTGATGGGCATGCGCTGGGTCAGGCTGCAGCCGCCACCGAGGCCGGCGCGGCTGTTGATCAGGTCGGCGATGCGTTGCATCAGGTCGGCCGCGACTGCGCTGGGGTCATCGCCGGGCAACAGGCTGGTGCTGCTGGCCGGGTCCTGCCGTGCGAGCTCAAGCTGTTGGCGCAGGCCATCGCCCTGGCGCAACACACCGGCGTAGCGTTGTTGTTGCTCACGTAGCTGCTCGGCCTCCTCGCCCATGTCGCGCAAGGGGCCGGCGAACCAGCTGTCGATCAACAGCCAATAACCCACGCCAAGCACCAGGGCCAGGCCGATCAGGGCGGCGCCACGGCGTTCACGGGGTGTCAGTGGTCGGCGCATCGGCGGCCTCCTGGTGCAGGTGGGCGCGCAAGGAAAACTGATCCTTGCCGGTTTGCGCATCGGGTTGAATCACCCCTTCGAACTGGGCGTTTTCCAGGCTGTGGCAGCCCTTGATCCGCGTGATCAAGGCACTGGCCTTGGCGCTTTGCCCGGAGAAGGACACGTCGGCGCCATCATTGACCTCCAACTGGTCGATCCAGGTGTCGGATGGCAGGCAAGCGGTCAGCTCGTTGAGCAGCGCCGACAACGGCGGTTGGGCTGCCTTGCGGCGGATCAGGTACTGCGCCGCACCACGAGTAGTGAGCAGTTGCTGGCGCAGGGCGTGGACCTCGGCAACCTGGGCTTTCTGCTCGCGCACGCTGTGCTGCATGGCATCGAGCACGCGCTGGCGATCGTTGAGCCACAGCAGCATCGCGGCAATCAGTAAGGCTCCGCACAGCCACGGCAGGCTGCGCTGCAAGCCTTTGCCTTGTGGGCGCTGGCGCGGTCGCAAGGGTGCCGGCAGCAAGTCGATGCCCATGGGTGTGCCTGCGCCAGTGTCCACATCCACCGCATGGGGGTGCAATCCGAGGGCCGCACACTCGTTGAGAATCGGGTCCAGGCGCTCGCGCAGGATCGCCACCAGCGTGACGTGCACGTGCGTGGGTGTGCGGCGTTCCTGGCGCACGACAAAGTACAGTTGGGCGGCGTCAAACGGAGTAAAGCGGTCTAGCTCATAGCCGACCACCGTGGCCAGGTTGCGCGCCGCCGCCGGGGGCAATTGCAGGGTTTGCACCAGCACCGCATCGGGTGCCAGCAGCAACACCTGGCGCGCTTCGCCAGCGGGTTTTGCCACGGGTGCGGTCAACGGCCAGCGATAGCGGTGCTCGGGAATGTCTTGCAGCGACAGCCACGCCGGCAGGCAGCCACGCAGTTCCTTGAGCCACAGGCGCCAGCCCAGTTGCATCAGGCTGCCGCGCCAGCGTTGGGTGATGGGCTCCGTCAGCCATTGAAGCCGTGCGGTTAAGGGTTCGTTCATTCTTGCCAACGTAGGACTCGATAAGGTTGTGCGCTGCCTTGCGCGGGGCTCAATAACACCGTGGCTTGCAACCGGGCGTGGTAGCCGCCGGGCCGTTGCGCACGGCTGCTGACCACCAGCACTTCGCCGGGGTCGGCCCCTATCGCGCTCTGGCGCGGCAGGTTCAGCGCGCGGCGCATCAAGGCACTGGCGAACGCCGGATCGGGCCGATCCAGGCCGCTCCACAGGCTGATCTCGGGCACCAGTGCGCTGTACAGGGCCTGGGTCATGCCCGGCAGTTGCCGCAGTTCTTCGACTACCCGAAACGGCGCCAGGCCCTGGTTGCGCCGCACTTCCAAGTCCCTGGCGAGCTGGCTGGCCTGGGCTTGGGTGGCGCCGCAGGCCAGGGCCAGACGGGCGAAGTCGGCGACCTCGGCGCTGTTCAAGTACAACTTTCCGCGCTCGCTGTGCAGGCTCACGTGCAGCTGTGCATCGTCAAACGCCAGCGGGATTTCTCGCCCGTCGGCCACCCACTGCTTACGTTGCATCGGGTCGGCCAGCCCTTGCATCGCAAGCGCCACGCCTGCCTCGGCGGCCAACACGGCCTGCGTGTGCTGGCGATGCCAGGCGGCCTGGCGCGTTTCCAGTTGCACCCAGCCGGCCAGGCCGCCCAGCAACAGGCTGAGCAACGCCAGCACCCACAGCACCAGCAACAGGGCCACGCCACGCTGATGCCTGATCATTCCGGTGCCCCGCCCGACAGGTTCAAACGCAACGCAACCACCTGGGTCACCCAGGGCACCGGTCCATTCACACGGGCCTCGATGCGCACCGCATAAGGCAAGCGCTTGGTCCACGGCCACTCGCTGATCCAGCCGGTGGCCTGGCCCTTGGGCGACAGGCCGCGGTAGCTGAATTGCAGGTTCTCGACCCCCTTCAATAACACCTGCGGCTCACTGCGTGAGGCCGGCACGCTGACGTGCGCCGCAGACTCAAACTGCGCGAACGCCACCTGTAAATCGCGCTGCGCCTCGGCGCCGGCCAACTGCAAGGTGAAGCGCTGGATCCCGCCACCAAGCACGCCGGGCAAGGTGGCGACAAACTGCATGCGCTGCGGGCCACCGGCGAAAAACCCATCGGTCTGGCTGTCGTCCTCGGTCACGTCCAAGGGCAACGCCTCGCTAATGGAGGTACGCAAAAACTGCTGCGCGGCGCGCATTTCATCCAGGCTGACCGTGTAGCGCTGCGCCTTGAGCACCGCACGATTGGCCCCCAGCAACGCGCCGCCGACGAGCACCAGCAAGACGCCCAGCAAGCTCAGCACGATCATGATCTCGAGCAAGGTGAAGCCCTGCTGACGCGGCGTCACAGGCCGGCCTTGTCGCGGGCTGCGCGCAGTTTCAAGGTACTGAAACTGGCGTGGCGCGGGCCTTCACGGACGCTGAGGTCGAGCCGAAACAGCTGTGGCTGGCCGATACGGGTGGGCTGCTGGGCAATACGCAATTGCCAGGCGACGCCGTCCAGATCGCCGTAGCGCACACCGCTGGCCAACGGCCCAGCGGCTTCCTGGTCCAGCACGCTGACGGCGGCGTGGGTGAGTCGGTCGCTGTGCGCAACCTGCAACAGCGACCGCGCGCTCTGGCCGAACGCAACCAGCAGCACGCTGCTGCAGATCGCCATGAGCGTCAGCGCGGCGAGCATCTCCAGCAACGTGAAACCGCCCTGGTGCTTCATGGCAGCGCCTTGGACTGCACGCTGCCGGTCAGCCAGCCGATATCGATGCGCCAACGCCGGCTGCCATTGGCCAGCAGCAGGTTTCCGCCGGTGGAGCTGCCATCGGGGTAGAACTCCACAGCAGAGCCTGCGTGCTCGGCGGTGTGCAGGGTCACTTGCAGGTCGGCCGGCCAGTGTTTCAACGGTCGACCCGGCGCCTGGAAGCTCAACGCGGGCAGGTCGAACAGCGTTTTTTCGGTACTGCCGCTGACAATCGCCCGCGCCCGCGTGGCGCGCAGCGCCTCGACCATCTGCCCCACGGCCTGACGCTCTTTCGCCGCACGCAGGCCTTGTTGCAGGCCAACCCCCACCAACCCGGCCGCGATGCTGATCAAAACGATCACCACCAGCATTTCCAGCAGAGTAAAGCCGCGTTGGGGGCTGATCATGGTCGCGGGTTATTCCCAGTTGCCCAGGTCGGCGCTGTAGCCTTCGCCGCCGGGTTGGCCGTCCTGGCCATAGAAGATCAGGTCAAAGGCGCCATGTTCACCGGGGAAGCGGTAGCCGAAGGCATGGCCGAACGGGTCTTTGAGGTCTGACGGCTTGGCGTACGGCCCTGCCCAGCCGGCGCTGTTGCCGGGTTTGTCGACCAATTGCTGCAGGGTCTTGGGCGGCGAGCCGACGTCCAGGCCATAGCTTTCGATCTTCATGCTCAGGCTGGCGAGTTGCGCCTTGCCCGCGCCGTATTTGCCCTTGTCCACATTGCCGCCGACCTGGCGCACCACGATGGTCGCGACGATGCCCAGCAGCACGATCACCGCGAGCATTTCCAGCAAGGTAAAACCGCCCTGGCGGCGGGCGGGTTTGAATCGGGTATGGCGCATAGGTGCAGTCCTCAAGGGTTCATATATTGCTGGTCAAGCTCATCAGCGGCAGCATGATCGCCAGCATGATCACCGCCACCAGCACCGCCATGACCACGGTCAGGGACGGCACGAGGGCGGCCAGCAGGCGGTCGATGCCGCGCTTGGCTTCGACGTCGAACACGTCGGCGACCTTGAGCAGCATGCTGTCGAGTTCACCGGCCTGTTCGCCGACTTCAATCATTTGCAAGGCCAGATCGGGCAGCAGCGGCTCGCTGCCGAAGGCACTCGCCAGGGTGCCGCCGCCCTTCACCGACTCGGCAGCCTGGGCGACTTGCGCTTGCAGCGCACGGTTGGTGCAAACCTGCCGGGCGATCACCAAGGCTTGCAGCAGGGCCACACCGTTGCTGAGCAAGGTGCCAAGGGTGCGGGCCAGTCGCGCGGCTTCGACCCGTTGCAGCAGCGGGCCGATGATGCGAATGCCCAACACGCGGCGGTCGTATTTTTCGCGGCGCTGCGGGTCGCGCAGGCGGGCGGCGAGTGTCCAGATCGTCACGATCAAACCGGCCAACACCGCCAGGCCATAGGCACCGAGGAATTGGCCAAGCGCCAGAATCACTTCAGTGATCAGTGGAATCGGCACGCCCAGGTCCTTGAAGATCGGCACGAACTGCGGCACCACGTAGGTCAGCAACAGGGCCAGCGAACCGAGCACGCCCACGACCAGGAAGGCCGGGTAGATCAAGGCGTTGATCACCTCGCCCCTGAGCAACTGGCTACGCTCCAGGTAATCGCTGAGCTGGCGCAGGGTGTCCTCCAGCGCGCCGCCCGCCTCACCCGCACGCACCATACTCAGGTACAACGGCGAGAACTGGCCGCCCTCCTCCTCCAGCGCCTTGGATAACGGTTGGCCGGCCTTGACGTGTTCGCGGATGCGCTCGATCAATGCACGGGTCTGCGGCTGGCCAGGCTGCTTGAGCAGGATGCCCAACGAGCGCTCCAACGGTTGGCCGGCGCCCAACAGCGTGGCCAGTTGCTGGGTGAAACTGACCAGTGCCGCGCCGTTCAACTGGCCACGGCCAAAGGCCTTGCGCAGCCCCTGGCCCCCCGCCGCATCGACCTGCAACAGCAGCAAGCCGCGCTTGTGCAAGGCGGCGACGGCAGCGGCATGGTCCTTGGCTTCGAGGGTGCCGTTTTGCGCCTGGCCCTGGCTGTCGAGGGCGCGGTATTTGAACAGGCTCACGCGCCCTCCCCACGAGTGACGCGCAGCACTTCTTCCAGCGAGGTGACACCCGCCACGGCCTGGCGCAGGCCCTCTTCGTGCAAGGTCCGCAGGCCGCCACGGCGGGCGGCCTGTTCGAGGGTGGCGGCGTCGGCCTGGCGCATCAACAGGCTGCGCAGTTCGTCGTTCATCACCAGCAGTTCGGTGATTGCACTGCGGCCGTGGTAGCCACCACCCGCTGCATCGGCGCGGGGGCGATAGAGCATGATCGGGCGCTGCTCAGTAAACCGATCCAGGCCATGTTCGGCGATCAACTCCGCGGGTGCTTCGAAGGCTTCGCGCGTGGCCGGGTCCAGGCGCCGCACCAGACGCTGGGCCAGGATGCCATTGACCGTCGACGCGATCAGGTAGCTCTCGACGCCCATATCCAGCAGCCGCGTAATACTCGCCGCCGCGCTATTCGTGTGCAGGGTCGACAGCACCAAGTGGCCGGTGAGGGACGACTGGATCGCGATGCGGCAGGTTTCCAGGTCGCGGATTTCACCGATCATGATCACGTCCGGGTCCTGACGCACGATGGAGCGCAGCGCGCCGGCAAAGTCCAGGCCGATGGCGGGTTTGACCTGGATCTGGTTGATGCCTTCAAGCTGGTATTCCACCGGGTCTTCGACCGTGATGATCTTGCGCTCGGCGGTATTGAGGCGCGACAGCGCGGTGTACAACGTGGTGGTCTTGCCCGAGCCTGTGGGCCCGGTGACGAGCAGGATGCCGTGGGGCCGTTCGAGCACTTCCAGGAAGGTTTCCAGACGTTGGCCATCGAAGCCCAGGCTCTGGAAATCGAACTGCACGGTCTGCCGGTCGAGCAGGCGCATGACCACCGACTCGCCAAAACTGGTGGGCACCGTGGACACGCGCAAGTCCAGCTCCTTGCCCTGGATACGCAGCATGATGCGCCCGTCCTGCGGCAGGCGCCGCTCGGCAATGTCCAGACGCGCCATGATCTTCACCCGCGAAATCACCGCCGCAGAGGAACTCGACGGCGGCGCTTCGGCTTCGTGCAGCACGCCGTCGATGCGATAGCGCACCTTCAACTGGTTTTCGAACGGCTCGATATGAATGTCCGAGGCGCGCTGTTCCACCGCGCGCTGCAGGATCAGGTTGACCAGGCGAATCACCGGCGCCTCGGAGGCCATGTCCTTGAGGTGTTCGATGTCTTCCAGTGCACCGCCCTGCTCATCGAGGTTTTCGATCAGGGTGCCCATGGCTGAGCGGCCCTGGCCGTAGTAGCGCTCGATCAGCGTCTCGACTTCATTGCGCGGACCCACGGCCAACCACACCGGCACACCACAGGCATAGGCCACAGCCTGGAACGGGTACACCAGCGATGGGTTCGCCGCCAGAACCCTCAGGCCGCCCTGGCTCCAGCCCGCGGGCACCACCTGGTAGTGGCGCATGAAACGCTCGGTCAGTTGCGGCAATGGGTCCAGCAGCGGCGGCGCGGCATCCGCCAGCAGCAGCGGTGCGCCGAGCAAGTCTGCCCAGGCGCGGGCCAATTCCGCTTCGGAGACCAGTCCCAGGCGCGTCAACAAGCCGAGCAACTCGCCGTCGCCGCCCTCCTGGGACAGGCGCCGGGCGCGCTCCAGGTCGACGGTTTTCAAGCCGGCCTGTTGCATCAGCCACGCGCACACCTGTTCGGTGTTCGGGATATGCAGCTGGCAGGCATTGATGGGCGTTGAAAGGCTGGGCTGGGACATGGGTAAAAATCTGAGGGGCGATGTGCTAAAGGGCTGTGTAAACCCCTTGTGGCAGCGGGCTTGCCCGCGATGGCAGTGGATCAGGGCCGAATGTGCCGGCTGATACACCGCTATCGCGAGCAAGCCCGCTCCCACAGGGTCCGCGTTTTCCGGTCAGTTGGACGTTTTCGGCGCGGTCGTCTGGCTGCTGTTCAGCGGCCGACCACCCTTGGTGGTTTCAGCCTTCTGTTTTTTTGCCGCCTTGGCGTCGTGGGCCTGGGTCAGCACCGTGGAATCGGTGGCCCCGGATGTCGCATCAGCGTCCGTGGACTCAACCGCCATCGCCGCGCCACTCAGCGCGACGCTCAGTGCAACACCGGCACCCAGCAGGAAAATCTTCATTAACTTTCTCCAGATCAAAAACAGCAGATAGCCCAAGTGGCGCCTTGAACTCGATCAAGACCCTACACCAAAGCAGTGTGTATTACAGCCTGTATAAGACATGGCACTTTAGAACTACCGAGCAATGCCATTAGTTAGCCATGCCACGACATATTTTATTAAACCAATCGACAGGTAGGTTTAAGGCAAGTTCCAAAGCGTAAGAAATTATTTCTTATTTAACGCAAAAATTAGCTTTCGTTTGACTTATTACCGCAAGAATTGCCTTAATTATACGGTTTTATCGGTTCGAAATGCCATATCGTGATATCGCCTAGACACTACCCACAACAATAACCAATACAATTATTACACTTATAAAACTGCGTAATTCGCCAAATAGTTGCAATTAGCCATCGGTTAAAAATTGCGATCACGGGCAACTATTGCCCAGAAAAAAGTGACGAGCGTGCACAGCAACCCGCACTTCTCGGCGCGCCATGTTTACTGAACAGTTGTCGGAGACCCCATGAATAAACGCAAAATGATCGGTGCACAGTCGGCATTCGCCCTGCTGGCACTCGCCGTGTCCCAGGTGCACGCGGCGACCAGCCCTGCCCTGGATGAAGGGCGTGTGAGCCGGGCGGAAAAAGCCGCAGACAAAACCCTGGCCAAGATGACCCTGGAAGAAAAACTCGCCTACATCGGCGGCACCGGTGGCTGGGATGTCAAGCCGCTGACCCAGTACGGTATCCCGCAGATTCATGGCGCCGATGGCGGCGTGGGTGTGCGCTACACCAGCGAAGGCAATGCACAGGGCGTGGTCTATCCGTCCGGGCCAAACCTGGCCGCCAGCTGGAACCCGCGTCGCGCCATCGACCTGGGTCGTGCCCTGGGCTATGACACTGCGAGCGGCGGTTATCAGTTCGTCACCGGCCCCGGCGTGAACCTGTACCGCATGCCGTACAGCGGCCGCGCATTCGAGTATTTATCCGGTGAAGACCCGTTCCTCGGCGCCAGCCTGGGACCAGCGTTGATCAACGGTATTCAGTCACGCGGGGTGTGGGCCAATGCCAAGCATTTCGCCGCCAACGACCAGGAAAGCAACCGCTTCCACCTCAATGAAATCATCAGCGAACGCGTCCTGCGCGAGATGACCCTGCCACCCTTCGAGTCCGCCTCGAAAAACAGCAAGGTGGCGATGATGATGTGTGCGTTCCAGCAGGTAAACGGCGAGTTCGCCTGCCAGAACAAGCACCTGATGCGCGACATTCTGAAAACCGAATGGGGCTACCCGGGCTTTGTACAGAGTGACTACAACGCTGTGGTCAGCGGTTTGCCGGCGGCACAGGCCGGCACCGACCTGGACATGATGGGCTACCAGATGAACAGCACCATCCTCAAGCCGTTTCTGGACAGCGGTGAGCTGAGCAGCGCGACCATCGATGACAAGGTGCGCCGCATTCTCAAGCAAATCTACCTGTACAAGTTCGACAGCAAGGCACCGCTGACCCGCCACAACATGAACAGCGCCACCAGCAATCGCGTCGCGCTGAACGCCGCCCGTGAAGGCATCGTACTGCTGAAAAACCAGAACAATCTACTGCCGCTGGACGCGAAAAAGGTCAAGCGCATCGCCGTGGTCGGCACCCTGGCCAAGTACGCACCACCCACCGGTTTTGGCAGCGCCAACGTGATGGCCGCTAACTACATCAGTGAGCTGAGCGGCCTGCAGCAACTGGCGCCGGGGGCCAAGGTCGAGTTTATCGACGGGCTGTCCCTGGACCCGACGACCTCAAGCTGGACCCATGCCGACAGCAATGGCAACAGCGTCAAAGGCTTGAAAACCGAGTTCTTCAGCAACGCCAACTGGTCCGGTGACCCGGCCGCCAGCCGCACTGACACGCATGTCGACCTGGACTGGTCCACCGACAGCCTGCCGGTGAGTGGCGACACCGCCGCCACTTCGATTCGCTACAGCGGCCAGATCACCCCGGCCGTCAGCGGCGAACAGGTGTTCAAGATCCGCGCCGACGGTGCGGTGCGCCTCTACGTCAACGGCAAGAAAGTCCTCGATAACGGCGACGGCAAGCCGCTGCCAAACAACAACATCCCGCCGACCATCCCGGTGTTTGCCAAGGTCAACCTAGAGGCCGGCAAAGCCGTCGATATCAAGCTGGAGTACTCGCGTCGCAACGGCTACCTCTCGACCATGGGCGGCCTGGTCGGCGTGCAAATGAGCTGGGCCTCGCTGGTCGCGCCCAAAGACTTGGCGCAGTACGACGCCGTGCTGGTGGCCGCCGGTAACAGCAACGAATACGAGGGTGAAGGCTTCGACCACAGCTTCGATTTGCCGGAGTACCAGAACCTGCTGATCCAGAGCATCGCCAAGGTCAACCCGAATACCGTGGTGACCCTGCACGGCGGTACTGGCTTGAAGATGAGCGACTGGATCGACCAGGTGCCGGCGGCCCTGCATGCATTTTACCCAGGGCAGAACGGTGGCCAGGCCTTGGCGGAGATCCTGCTGGGCAAGGTCAACCCGTCGGCCAAGTTGCCGATCAGCATCGAACGTAACATCGAAGACAACCCGATCTACGCGACCTTTCCAACATTCGACAACCAGGAAACCCTGGCCGAAATGAGCTACAAGGATGACCTGTTCCTGGGCTATCGCGGCTATGAGAAAAAAGGCATCAAGCCGCTCTACCCGTTCGGTTACGGCTTGTCGTACACCACCTTCGGCTACAGCAACATCAGCGTGACCCCTGGGGTGGCGGTGGCCGGTGCACCGATCAAGGTGTCTTTCGACCTTGCCAACACCGGCAAGGTGGCAGGCGCCGAAGTCGCCGAGTTGTACGTTGGCCAGAACAACCCGAAAGTGGAGCGCGCCATCAAGGAACTCAAGGGCTACAAGAAGGTGTTCTTGAAGCCTGGCGAGAGCAAGCGCGTAACCATCGAGCTCAACGACCGCTCGCTGGCCTACTACGACGTGGCGAGCAAGCAATGGGTGGTGGATGCGGACAGTTTCAACCTGTCGGTGGGGGCGTCGTCCCAGGATATTCGCCTGAACGCCAAGCTGGTCAACCCGTTCCGTCAGGAACTGTCGACCACTACCAGCAACCCGTTGCCGCGCTCGGCGCTCAATTCAACGCTGCGAGAGTCGACGGTGAAGACCGGTGGCGTGCTGCATCAGAATGAAGGTGACAGCGGCACCAGTGATGGTGATGGCTATGACATGAGTGATGACACTACCCAGGGCAGTGCCACCGGTAACTAACAGATAAGAGGAGTGCTTTCTGTGGGAGCGGGCTTGCCCGCGATGGCGGAGTTTCAGTCGGTACATTTGCTGCCTGACTCACCACTATCGCAGGCAAGCCAGCTCCCACATTTGGATCTTCATACATCAGGCGGATGAGACTCAGGTTCTGATGGCCGCTTCGACCCGCGCAATGTAGGTATCGAAACGCGCCACCAGGTCCACCCGCTCGGGAAAGCGCAGCCATTGGACCTGCAACCCATCCATCATGGCCAGAATCTCTTCCACCAGCCCGGCGATGTCCACATCACTGCGCACCTCCCCCGCCGCCACCAGGTCGTCAAACTGTCCCTGCATCCGCTGATGAATCGCCGCATAGCGCGCCTGGAACCACGTCCACGCCGGGTGGGTGTCCAGCAAGCTTTCGGCATTCAGAATCGTAAACGCCCGCACCACCCCCGGCGCCGTGGCGTTCGAGCGGTTGATGGCACGCAGGCTACCGAGCAAGCCATTGAGGGTTTTTTCGGCCCGCACTTCGTCGGCAATCCGTTGATTGACCTCGTCGCGACGCTGCAACACGCCCATCAATAGCGAAATTTTGCTGGGGAAGTGGTGCAACAGACCGGCCACTGAAATACCGACGATCGCTGCGACTTGGGCCATCGAGGCGCCGCTGTAACCCTCCAGGGAAAACACCTGCAAGGCTGCGTCCAGCAGCTCTTTGCGGCGTTTTTCACCTTTGGGTGCGCGACGGGTCTTGGGGGCGGATTCTTTCATGAGGACGTCCTTGTGGGCAGGCTTGCACCGTATCCAAATCGGCCCTGAGCCGCAAATAAAGCTCGGGGGCTTTCCCGTTCGATCAAGCGGCAGTCCAACAGGTTCCAGCGCTTACCCGCAGCCCGCGTGAAGACAGCCTCAACGTGTTGACCCCCTTTATGGGCCTGCCCTCCGACGTGGCTGCGCGGTATATGGATAACCGCCCGCCGTCACCGAGTCTGCCGATTGACGAGTAGATCATCCAGGCGCAGCAAGCCACGGCGGATTTGTTTTATCAGAATCCGTTGTTGCCCAAGGCAATTGACCTCAGCAAAGTGGTATGGATATCTGAGTCCAACTGAGATCAAACATGTGGCGGGCTTGCTCGCGAAGAGGACGTGTCAGCTGATGCATCCAGCGACTGACCCACCGCATTCGCGAGCAAGCCCGCACACATTTTTAACCGCTTCAGGCGCAATTGCGGGTGCTTTTTTCTACCACGCACATGGGCGTGCCGGACACCGGTTCATTGATGATCTGCACCTGCACCTCAAACACCTGCCGCATTAGCTCGGCACTGATCACTTCCCCCGGCGCGCCGTCGGCCACCAGCTTGCCGACGTGCATCACCGCCAGGTGGTCGGCATAACGGCAAGCTTGGTTGATATCGTGCAGCACGGTAATCACCGTCTTCCCTTCAGCGGCCAGTTCGCCCATCAGGTCGAGCAGTTCAACCTGGTGGCTGATGTCGAGGTAGGTCGTGGGCTCATCCAGCAACACCACCGGCGCGTTCTGCGCCAACACCATGGCCAGCCAGGCACGTTGGCGTTGACCACCGGATAGATCCGCCAGGGCGCGGTCGGCCAGGGTGTCCAGTTCCAGACGCTGCATGGCCTGGGTCACATGGGATTGATCGCTGCCGCTGAGGCGTCCCCACAATGAGTTATGCGGGCTGCGGCCATAAGCGACCAACTGGCGCACGCTGACGCCCTCCGGCACCGGCAACACTTGCGGCAGAAACGCAATCTGCCGCGCTAATTGGCGTGCGGACAGGCTGGCATAGGCTTGGCCCTCCAACGTCAGTTCGCCCTGGGTCGGCTTGAGGATGCGCGCAAACGCCTTGAGCAAGGTGGACTTGCCGCAGCCGTTCGGCCCGATCAGCGCAGTGACCTTTCCGGTGGGTGGCGTGAAGGACAACCCTTGCACGATGCGTGTCGCGCCGTAGCCAATATCGAGTTGATGTGCTTGAAGAATACTCATGTCATCAGCCCTTGAACCGTGCCAGCAACCAAAGAAAATACGGCGCGCCAATCACCGCCGTGAGCACCCCGGCGGGAATTTCGCTGGGCGCGATCAACGTGCGTCCCAACGTGTCGGCCAGCACCAGTAACAGTGCACCGATCAGCATCGACGCCGCCAGCAGATACTGGTGATGCCCACCCACCAACCGCCGCGCCATATGCGGTGCGACCAGGCCGATAAACCCAATCGGCCCGATCACGCCCACGCCCAGGCTGGTCAGCAACACCGCGCAGGCCATTGCCAGCCAGCGCGTGCGGTTCAGTGCAGTGCCGAGGCTGTGGGCGGCCTCATCGCCGAGGGCGATCAGGTTCAGCGGCTTGGCCAGGCACAGGCCCACGGGGATCAGTACCAGGAACGGCAGCAACAGCGTCACATGGTGCCAATTGCGGCTCCACAGGCTACCGGTCAGCGCGAGCAGTGCGGTGTTGATATCCAGCGGGTGGGACAGGATCAGAAACTCGGTAACGCTGGATAAGGTCACCGCAATCGCCACCCCGGACAACGCAAAGCGCACCCCGGAAAAACTCACCCCGGTGTTGTACAGCGCCAGCAGCAACGCGCCAGCCGCCCCGCCCAAACAGCCCACCAGCGGGAGCCAGGCAATTGGCAAGTGCGGCCAGCTGATGATCGCCACGGTCAGCGCCAGCCCCGCGCCCTGGGTCACGCCGAGAATTTCCGGCGAAGCCAACGGGTTGCGGATCACGCCCTGCACAATCGCCCCGGCCAGGCCAAAGGCTGCACCTGCGAAGATCGCGATCAGGCTGCGTGGCAGGCGGTGGTTCCATACTTCGAAGTCGAGTGCATCGTGGGCCAGCAGGCGGTCCAGCACGGTGTCGAGCGTGAGCCACAGGGTGCCGGCGCTGAGGCTGACCAAGGTTGCCAGCAGCAACAAGCCGAGCAGCAACCATAGGCGCAATCGTGGCCGGATCATAAGGCGCGCCTGGCAAGAAAGAGAAAGAACGGTGCGCCGATCAACGCAGTGACCACGCCAGCCGGCGTTTCCACCGGGAAGGCCACTGCGCGACTGAGCAGGTCAGCCCCCAGCACGATCACCGCGCCCAACGCTGCGCTCAGCGGGATCAGCCAGCGGTAGTCATTACCGAGGAACTGGCGAAGAATATTCGGCGCGATCAACCCGACAAAACCGATCGGCCCCACGGCGCAGACACTCGCCCCCACCAGCAACAGGCTGGCGATAAATACCTGCAAACGCAGGTTGGCGATGCCCACACCCAACGAGCGTGCGGCGTCTTCGCCGAGGTTGATCAGGTTCAGGCGCGGTGCACACCAGAGCGCCCACAGCCCGCCAATCAAGGTGCACGGCCAGAGCAACTGCACTTGCGCGGCGCCGACATTGGCCAGGGAGCCGGCCAGCCAGTTGAGCACGCTTTGCGCCTGGGCCTCGACCAGAATCACCGTGAGCCGGGTCAGTGCCGCGCACAATGCCGCTACCGCAACGCCGGCCAAGACCAGGCGGCCCTGGGCCGTGGTCGGCGACCAGGCGCCGCCAAGGCTGAATACCGTGATCCAGGCCAACGCGCCGCCCAGACAGGTCATCAACAATGCACCACCGGCAAACGGCGGTGCGACCAGGCCGGTGGAAAACAGGGCCAAGCCCAACGCCGCGCCCGCTGTCACACCAAACAAGGACGGCGAGGCCAGACGGTTGCGCGTAATGCCCTGCATCAGCGCGCCGGCCAGGCCCAGGCAGGCACCGACCAACGCGGCACACACGGCACGCGGCACGCGCAACTGGGCGACGATATAAGCCATGTTGCCCCCTACCCGGCCTTGATGGACCAGCCCATTCCAGGCGTCCGCCGCCGTGAGCGTGAACGGCGACGCGCTGTACAGCGAGAGCCAGAACAACAACGCGCCCAGCCCTACAATGCCTGTCGCCGCAAAACTGCGTTGCACGCTTACTGGCTCAACACGGCTTTGCCGCCTTTAAGAATCGCCAACGCATCTTCGGCGATCTGCTCCGAGGCCAGCACGCCACGGTTGCGCGCCCAGCTGTCGCCATCGACTTCGGCTACCTGCTTGTTACGCACGGCGCTGAGCACTTGCCACAACGGCTGCTTGCTCCAGCTGTCGACGATGCTGGGGCGACGGTAATGGCCTACCAGCAACCAGCCCGGGTCGAGGGCGAGCAGTTGCTCCAGGCTGACAAATTCGGTGGGCGCGGCGTTGGCGCGTACCGATGGGACTTTCAGGCCGATGGCCTGCAACACGCTGCCCGCGTAGGAGTCGGGGCCGTGCACGGAGAAGCTGTCTTCACGGGCGACGCCGAACAGCACGCTGGCGCCAGCGGGAATCTGTTGCGCGATGGCGTTGAGGTTTTCACGGTTCTTCTGGATACGCGCTTCCATCTGCGCGCTCTTGCCCAGCGCCTTGCCGATCAGCTCGGCAGATTTAAGGCTGCCTTGGTAATCCTCACCACGCGAGGGCAGCAACAGCGTCGGCGCGATGCTCGCCAAGTCGCTATACAACGCCTGGTGGCGATTGAGGTCTGCGACGATCAGGTCGGGCTTGAGCCGGGCGATTTCCTCGATGCTCGGCTGCGAGCGCAGGCCTACGGACTTCCACTTACCGATAGCCTGGCGCACACGGGGCAACACGCGGTTGGCGTCACCATCATCGGCGGCGCCAACGGGCGTTACGTCAACGGCAGCCAAACTGTCGAGAAAGGAAAACTCCAGCACCACCACACGCTTGGGCGCATCCGGCAGATGCACCGCGTGCTGGCCGTCATTGAGGTCGATCGGGGCGGCGCTCAGCAGGCTTGAAGAGAACGCCAAGAGGCAGGCGGCAAAGGTGGGGATGGAGCGCAACATTCGCATGACAAGGACCTCGGCGTTGGAACACCCCAGCTAGACCTGTTGGGGAAAACGGCGGGTACTATTCCATATTGGGGCGGCGCGATCAAAACACATTCTCATTAACACCGACAATCACGTGTGGGGGCAGGCAAGCCGGCCTCCCACACTTTTGATCGGTGTACGGCCGTTAGAAGTCGATGGTGGCTGACAGCAAGTAGGTACGCGGTGTCGACAAGGTCAACCCCGGCTCGCTGTCGTCCGACGCCCCGGCCGAGCTCCAGTAGCGTTTATCGGCGACGTTCTCCACATTCGCGCGCAAGGTGATGTGCTTGTCATCCACGTTGAACCCATACCGCGCGCCGACGTCGACGCGGTTCCACGCATCGATTTCCTTGACGTTGGACTGGTCCAGGTACTGCGAGCTGGAATAAATGCCACGGCTGGTCAACGTCAGGCCTTCAAGGCCCGGCACATCCCATTCGGCGCCCAGGTTAACGTTGTATTTAGGCGTCGCCGGGGCGCGGTTGCCGTCCCAGGCGCCGTTGGTGGTGTCCTTCAGTTCGCTGTCGATGTACATCACCCCGCCCAGCAGGCGCACGCCCTTGAGCGGCTCGCCGAATACACTCAGCTCCACACCGGAGTTCTGACGCTTGCCGTTGGGGCCGAACAACCGCGAGGTGGCGTTAGTTTCATAGGCCGGCTGCTTGATGCGGAACACAGCGGCGGTCACGGCAAAGGCGCCGGCGTCGTATTTGGCGCCCACTTCCACCTGACGGCTGATGAACGGCGGGAAGATTTCGTCCTCGTTGCTCGAGGTCGACGGCGCGATCTTGCCCTGGCTCAAGCCTTCCATGTAGTTGGCGTACAGCGACAGCTTGTCGGTGGCCTTGAACAGGAGGCCACCGGACGGCGAGACCTTTTCTTCGTCATAGCCAGTTTTGCCTTTGATGCCGTCGCTCCAGTCATCCACCTTGACGCGCTGCCAACGCGCGCCGAGGGTGAGCAGCAGGCGGTCGTCGAAGAACCCCAGGGTGTCGGACAAGGCCACGCCGCTGAATTTGTTTTCGGTGTAGACCTTGGCGTCCTGACGTATCGCCGTGGACGGCGCGGGCGTTTGCACCGGGTTGTAGAGGTTACTCGTCGCCGTCCCGAAGCGGGCGCCGCCGTTGGTGAAGTCCATGTCGAAGTAGCTGGCCGCCAGGTTGACCTCATGGCTCACCGGCCCGGTATGGAACCAGTTGCGCACGCCAGCGGTGTAGGTGCGTACGTTTTCATCGCGGGTGAAATCCCGCGGCTGCACAGTGAACGCGCCAGCCGCATTGGTGACGGACACCGCGTGACGCAGAAAGTCGTGGTTGCTTTTACGCGCGCCCACGCCGCCATACAGCATCATGTTATCGCTGAGGTCGTACTCAGCGTTGACCGTGCCGAAGGTGTCGTTGGTGCTGGCCTTGCTCCAGGATTGCGCGTAGTTGCGGCGCACATCGTTGGCGCTGGGCACCGGCGCTGCGGCCGCCACCTGCACGCGCTCTTGCGGTGCATCGGTATCGCGTTCGGTGTGGCCGATATCGGTGGAAAGGCGCAGGCGCTCGCCGCGAAAGTCCAGGCCCAACACAGCCATTTCGCGGTCGACGCGCTGGTGGTCCCACTCGGTGTCGCCGGACTGCTTCACGCCGTTGAAGCGGATGCCGAACATGTTGTCCTCACCGAAGCGTCGCCCCACATCCACCGCGCCGCCAGCCTGGCTGTCGGAGGTCCAGTTGCCGGTAAACGAGTTGATGTCCTTGTCGGTGGCGCGCTTGGGCACTACGTTGATCCCGCCACCGACGCTGCCGCGCGGTGAGATGCCGTTGATCAACTGGGTGGGGCCTTTGAAGATGTCGACGCGGTCGGCCATTTCCATGTCGATGGTGTAGGTCGGCAGTACGCCATAGAGACCGTTGTACGACACATCGCTGTTGAACAGGCTGAAACCGCGAATGGTGAACTGCTCATAACGCCCACCGGCCGGGTTGGTCGCGCGCACTGACGGGTCGCTGGCGATCAGGTCGCCCAAGGTGCGCGCCTGCTGGTTTTTCACCGCGTCAGCGGTGTAGGTGGTCATGCTGAACGGGGTTTCCATAAAGTCCCGTGTGCCCAGCAAACCCTGCGAGCCACGGCGCGCCACTTGCCCACCGGCGTAAGTGTCGCCGTCATACAGGCCGGTGGTGCCAAGGATTGAGGTCGGCGCCAGTTCCAGGCGGCTGCCATCCGGCGCCGGCACCAACATGTAGGCCTGTGCCCCCATGGGTTGCAGTTGCAGGCCGGAGCCTTGCAGCAAGCGGGCGAAGCCCTCCTCCACGGCGTACTCACCGGACAAACCACTGCTGGTACGACCGCTGACCAGGGCCGGGTCTACCGACAGGTTGACGCCTGCCAACCCGGCAAACCGGGTGAGTGCCGCGCTCAGGCTGCCGGCCGGCACCTGGTAGCTGCGGCGGGCGGCAGTGTCTTCGGCATAGCTGACGGCAGCGAATAACGGGCTGGCGCTGAGGCTCAGCAACAGGCTCAGTTTCAGCAAGGGGCGGACTACGGGCATTGGCGGAAGCTCTCGATATTGTTCACTTGCCTTGAATGACAGGCGAGATGAAAAAAAGGGACAAGCTCCGCCAATTTTCCGCTTACCACACTGCGATCGTTGAATCCGCCCTGGGCTCGGTGCCGCCGCACAATACACCACTGACCGGATCACGCAGGATGATCTGCCCACGCCCGAAGTCAGTGAGGTCGCTGGCGATTTGTACCTGATGCCCACGCCGCGCCAGGGCATTGGCCAGGTCGCGGGAGGCGCCCTGCTCAATGCCGACTTTCATGTCGCCCAGCCATTGCCAGCGCGGCGCGTCCAAGGCCGCTTGCGGGTTGAGGCCGAAGTCCACCAGGTTCATCACCATCTGCACATGGCCCTGGGGCTGCATATAGCCGCCCATCACGCCGAACGGGCCCAGCGCCTGGCCGTCCTTGGTGAGGAAGCCGGGAATGATGGTGTGGAAGGTTTTCTTGCCCGGCGCCAGGCAGTTGGCATGGGCCGGGTCGAGGCTGAATTCCTGACCACGGTTCTGCAGGGCGATGCCGCTGTCGGGCAGCACCACACCGGAGCCAAAGCCGTGGTAGTTGCTCTGAATGAAGGAGACCATATTGCCTTCGGCGTCCGCCGTGGCCAGGTAGACCGTGCCACTGGCGTGGGGGTCTCCTGGCTTCGGTGGCTGAGCTTGATCACCGATCTGGCTACGGCGACGGGTGCTGTAGTCATCGCTGAGCAGATCGGCGACGGCCACGCGCATGTGCAGTGGGTCGGTGATGTAGTGCAGGCCGTCGCTGTAGGCAAGTTTCATCGCCTCCAACTGGCGGTGCCAGGTTTGCTGACTGTCGCGGTGATCGAAGCTGAAGCCTTCGAGGATGTTCAGCGCCATCAGCGCCACAAGGCCCTGGCCGCTGGGTGGAATTTCCCAGACATCCACGCCCCGGTAGTTGATGTGGATCGGCTCCACCCACTGGGCGCGGTAGTCCTTGAGATCGCTGGCGCGCAGGTAACCGCCGCTGGCGCGGGAGTGGGCGTCCAGGCGTTCGGCCAGGGCGCCGCGATACAAGCTTTCGCAGCGAGTGGCGGCAAGCTCTTCCAAGGTGCGGGCCTGCGCCGGGTTGCGGAAAATCTCCCCAGCCCGTGGTGCGCGGCCGTCGATCAGGAAAGTGTCGAACCAGGCCGCCAGCACTGGGTCGCGATGAGGCGTGAACTCATCCAACGCAATCTGCCATTGATGAGCAACCACCGGCGACAGCGGGAAACCGTCGCGCGCCAGGCTGATCGCTGGTTGCAGCAACTCGGCAAACGGTAACTTGCCGAAGCGTTGCGACAGCTCGGCCCAAGCCGATGGGCAGCCCGGTACGGTGACTGGGGTCCACCCGTACAGCGGCATTTGATCGTGCCCCGCCGCCTTGACCGTCTCGATACTCAGGGCCGCCGGCGCATGGCCGTTGCCGTTCAGGCCGTGCAACTGGCCTTTGCACCAGACCAGGGCAAACGCATCGCCGCCCAGGCCGCAGCCAGTGGGCTCGACCACCGTCAACGCGGCCGCCGTGGCGATGGCGGCATCAATAGCGTTGCCGCCCTTTTGCATGATCTCGATGCCGGCCTGGGCGGCCAGGGGCTGGGACGCCGCGACCATGCCACGCTTGGCAAACACGCTCTGGCGTTGCGAGGGATAGGGATACTCGTGCGCAGAAAATTTCAACATGGCAAAGGCTCTTCAATTCATTGGCCGAACTTGATGCGGTTCCATTCCCGGGTCATCAGGCGCTGGATATTTTCCGGCAGGTCGGCGGAGACAAAGGTATGGTTGATTACGTCGTCAACGGGGTAGATACCCGGGTTACCGCCGACTTTCGGGTCCATCAGCGGCGTCCAGGCGTTGCATCAGGCGTGGGTCGAGGTGCTTCCAGTTATCCAGCACGTTGCGTTGCAACGGTTGGTAGGCGCCGGCACGAATCTGCTTGGTCAGGAACTGGCTGGACGGCACCACCAGGTCGTAACCCGAATGCCTGGAAAGCAACTTGGCTTCAAGCATTTCATTGGTGTCGAAGATGTCGTATTGCACCTTGATGCCGCTGTCTTTCTCGAAGTTCTTCAAGGTGTCAGGGCCGATGTAGTCGGACCAATTGTAGACCTTGGCCACAGGCGTGGCAGCCTGGCTCATCGGCACAACGGCGGCGCAGCACAGCACCGCAAACAAACTTGATACACGCATGACGGATTTCCTTGGAAAGGTCATAACACGCGGCTGAGAAAGGCCCGGGTACGGGGGTGGCTGGGGTGGCTGAAAATCTGTTCCGGCGGCCCTTGTTCGATGAGTTCGCCCTGGTCGAGCACCACCACGCGGTCCGCCACTTCACGGGCAAAGCCCATTTCATGGGTGACCACCACCATGGTCATGCCCTCCTCGGCGAGCTCCTTCATCACCTGCAGCACTTCGCCGACGGTTTCAGGGTCGAGGGCGCTGGTGGGTTCGTCAAACAACATGGCCTGGGGTTTCATCGCCAGGGCACGGGCAATGGCCACCCGTTGCTGCTGGCCGCCGGAGAGCATCGACGGATAATGGTTGGCCTTGTCCGCCAGGCCCACGCGCGCCAGTAATCCATGAGCCTGTTCCAACGCTTCGGCGCGTGGCGTGCCGAGCACCTGGATCGGCGCTTCGATGATGTTTTCCAGCGCAGTCATATGAGGGAACAGGTTGAAACGCTGGAACACCATGCCGATGTCGCGGCGCTGGCGGGCGATAGTGCGCTCCGAATCGCGCACCAGGCTGCCGTCGTTGCGTTCGCGGTAGCCCATGGCGCGGCCGTTGACGCGAATACGCCCGCCCTGGATGTCTTCGAGCAGGTTGATGCAGCGGATAAAGGTGGTCTTGCCGGAGCCGGAGGCGCCGATCAGCACCACCACTTCGCCGCGTCGTACTTGCAGGGAAATGCCCTTGAGGATCTGCAGCGTGCCAAACGACTTGTGGATATCCAGCGCTTCAATGATCAGTTCTTCACTTTGGTGCGCCATGGTTAGCGTCCCCTCAGCAATTTAAGGGTGTTGCGCCCGAACATGCGACTGGCCGCCGGCGGTGGCGCGGAAGGCCGGTCGGACTGGCCGAAACGCGCCTCCAGCCAGCGCTGGAAAAAGCCCCACAGCGTGGTGAGCATCAGGAAGTAGATCGCCACCACCAAGTACAGCTCGAACACGCGGAACGTTGCCGAGGTGACCATTTGGGTGCTGAGCAGCAACTCCTGCACGCCGATCACGCTGACCAGGGTGGTGTTCTTGAGCATCACGTTGAACTCGTTGCCCAGCGGCGGCACGATCACCCGGAACGCCTGGGGCAGCACGATGCGCCGCATCAGCTTGGCGAAACCCATGCCGAGTGAACGTCCGGCCTCATACTGGCCCTTGTCCACCGCACCGATGCCGGCACGGATGATCTCGGCCATGTACGCACCTTCATTCAGGCCCAACGCAATAATCGCCGCCTGGATGTTGCCGGGGACAACCAGGCCAAACAGATCGATATCCTCAAAGCGGAAAATCCCGCCCGCCGCCAGCGCCGTGTACAGAAACACGATCTGCACCAGCAACGGCGTGCCGCGCATCAGCCACACATAAAAACGCACCGGCAGGTGCAGCAGCGGGTTCTTTGACAAGCGCAACAGCGCCGCCGCCAGGCCCAGTGCGCAGCCCAGCAACATCGCCGACACGGCGATCAGGCACGTCAGCCACAGCCCGGTGAGGTACACCCCGCTGGGCTGCAACAGGTACTGCCAGAACACATCCCAATTGAAGTTCATTGCGGGAAACCTCAGTCGAGAGTGTCGCTGCTGACATGCCATTTATTCAGCAACGCGACGTAGCTGCCATCGCTGCGCATGTCGCTGATCACCTGCTGCACGGCGGCGGTCAGTTGCGGGTCGTCCTTGCGCATGCCCAAGCCGGTGAGGATCCGGCTGAACGCCGGCACGCCTTCCTGGAACAGGTCCGGGGCCATCGCGGCGTAGTAGCCGGCGGTTTCCACGGTAGTGCCGTAGGCGTCAACTTGGCTGATGCGCAGGGCCTGGAACGCATCGGTGTCGGTGTTGTAGACCACCAGTTTCATCGGCGGCTTGCCGGCCTTGGCCAGGTTGTCGTTTTGCGTGTCCAGCAGGGTCTTGATGGTAGAACCGTTGAGTACGGCAACCTTGTGCCCGGACAGGTCATCGAGGGTCTTGATGCCTTTGGGATTACCCTTGGGCACTACTACCGACTGGCTGGAATACATGTAGTTGACGATGTCGATCACTTGGCGGCGTTCGGGCTTGTCGAACAGCTGGTCGACGATCATGTCGCACTGCTGGGCGAGCAGCGCCGGCACCAGCCCGGAGAAAGGGATGACCCGCCACTGCACCTTTTTATCGCCCAGGCGCTTGGCGATCTCCAGGCCGAGGTCGACCGTGAGCCCACGCGGTTTCTGCGCTTCGTCGAAGGACACCAGGGGCGGTGAATCCATCCCCGAGCAGTAGGTGAGTTTGTCGACCGTTAACAGGCGATCCGGCACCTGCGGTGCAGCGCAGGCCCATTGGGTACAGAGACCGAGGGAGACAGCCACCAGCAAGGCGCGGCGTTTATGCATGACCAGACACTCCAGTTCGTGGGTACAACGGGGGCAGGACTCAACGTCAAAACACAGCAGGTCTTTGTTATTTTTCGGTTTGCAGGAACTGGATCAGCGCCGGCACGGTGCCTTCGATGTGCTCGCGCACCACGGCTTCGGCGCGGGCGGCGTCACCGGCGCGAATCGCATCGAGGATCACTGCATGTTCCTGGCGTGCGCTGAGGGGTTTTTCGCCGTGTTGCAGCCACAGGCGCATGGGCGCTTCCACCAGGGAATAGAACGCCGATATCTGCTTCAACAGGCGCGGCCGGCCGCTGAGGCTGCACAGGTATTCGTGGAAAGCGCGGTGGCGGCTGACCCACGCGGCGCTTTCGTCGCGGTAGTCGTCCATCTCATCGAGCATGCGCTCCAGCGCAGCCAACTGACGCTCGCCGATACGACCCACCGCGACGCGCACCGCCAGGCCTTCGAGGGCACTGCGCATTTCGAACACCTCGTGCAATTCGTCGATATCCAGTCCGCTGACGATGGCGCCACGGTTCGGCCGCAACGTCACCAGGCCATGTGCATCCAGGCGGCGGAAGGCTTCACGTACCGGCATGCGGCTCATGCCGATCTCGCTGGCGATGTCTTCGGCGATCAGCCGGTCACCTTTGCGATAGCGACCACCACAAATAGCATCGAGCAGGAAGTTGTAGGCCTCCTCCTCTGCGGTGAGGGGCTGACGGTCAACATAAGCGGGGGCAAATTGCATCGGCAGCACCTTTTGAATTTTTGTATCCAATTATCCACGAATACAAAAAAGCAGAATGTGTGCCAACTTTGCCGAGATGCGCCAAGTGATTGATTCAGATTGAATAGATTGCAAATGTCGAAGGAGAAGCGGAAGGCTTACGTAGGAAATTGCTACGAAATGGCTCATGAACGCCCCATCCGTGAGCACAAGTAACACGTACGGTTGGGTGTGGGGGGGAAGTGGTACAGCCCGCTTGGGCCGTTGAGTGTGAACCTGGCATATCCGATTCGTACGCCTGAGAACGCGCAGAAGCAGGTGTTTCAGTTCTCCATGGGGCAGACGTTTTAAAGGGAACTCAGTGCCCGTCATCGGGTCGGCTGATATACGTATTTACCTTTAGCCGCAAGGTAGGGCCCGATGAAACAGACGTCCCTCGTCAATGCGAAGCCTGTGGACAATATCAAGCAGGCTTTGTACATGCGAGATTCAGCGCGACAGCGTTCAAACAAACGTTGCCTGACTACGCAGGATTTCGGCTCTTGTCGGCACATTGAAACAGGTGCCGTTTTCATCATCGCTTCAGGCGCATCGGCAAAGTCGTTTCCTCTCGAGAAATTTGCGCACGTGCCGATGATCACGATGAATGGCGCTATCTCCATGTTTCAGGACACCGACGTCAAACCGTATTTTTATGCCTGCACGGATAGAAGCTTTTCCGAACAGCAGCCGGAATTATTCAAACACGCCATGGCGATCAGCCAGAGGGTCGCGCTTTGGGAAGACCACGCGCGATCGTCGCGTGCTCGCCCAGCCGGACGTCTGTATCCGCTGACCAAAGCTAAAAGACCTTCTTGGCTGGATTCTATGCTGGGTAGACGCCGCACGTTGGTCGTCAATCATCCCTTGCTACCCCATCGCAAAAGACTGCTGGGATTCAGTAAAGACATGAGCCAGGGCTTCTTTGACGCAAGAACCGTGGCCTATCTGGCGATACAGTTGGCCTTCCACGTCGGATTCATCAAGGTTTTTCTCGTCGGGGTGGATCTGGACGAAAACGCTGGAAGGTTTTACGAGACCCAGGAATCGAAAAACTCTCCCTGCGGACTCGACCAACACTACTTCACACGCATACTGCCGTCGCTCGAGTTGATGTCCAAAAAGGTCATGGGCGAGGACTTCATGGTTTATAACCTCTCTGACATTTCAAGAATTCCGGACAGTGTGGTCCCGCAGGTCACGCTTGCAGAGGTTGAGGCGATGCTCGGGTAGCAGGCATCGTATTTTATCGCCAGTGACCCACCGACTGTTCTGGCTCGCAGGCGTAACGGAGTAAGCAACGGTCACCGTGAGCCGCCCTTGGCTCCATAGACGTCGATTTTGCATGCTGCGCCCATGCTTTTCTCCAGGCAATAAAAAACCGCCTCTCGGGCGGTTGCGGTTCTGCAGGTGGTGATTACACTCGGTCTTCGGCGTATATCTCGGCGCTGATAATCGCACCTCCCCACCGGCGCTCGCCAATGCAGAGCGGTACCGGGTTACCGGAGGCCGTGGTGTTCTTGGCGCTGCCGAAGGCGTAGCCGGGTGTGTTCTCTGGCGCTGCGCTGGTTTTGAGGCCGCCGGCTTGGGGGCTGAGCATTTGAATCACGCCGCCCAGCACCATCGATCCACCCATCATGATCAGCGCGGAACCGAAGGGTGCACCGGCGCCGAACGTGCCGCCTGTTATGACAAGGCCGACAACAATCAGCACAGCGCCGATGATGGTTTGCAGCGCCCCGCCGCGTTTACTGCCGGTGATGATCGGGGCAATTCGAATATCGCCGCCGCCCGCAAACCCAAGCTCCTTTTCTGCCAGGTTCGTCTTTCCTCGGAATACGGCGAACTCAATCCCCCGTGATTTGGCGTTCGATAGGAAGCGTTCAAATCCGGGGATCTGCACACACAGCGCCTTGATCGACTCTGCTGGTGAATTCACAGCCATGCGGAAGGACCGGCCAAACTGTCGAGGTTGACCGTAAAGCAAGATCGTGATCATGGGCTGATAATTGATGGCAAGCTGCCACTGACTTTTCTCCGGACAATAAAAAAGCCCGCCGAAGCGAGCCTTTGATGAAGTGGTGCTGACTATAGGCAACCTTGCGGTGCAGCCAATCGCTTATTCGCAATCCAGTTTCCGACCACCACGTAATACTTCGCTTCGGCCCCCGAGCCTTTAGGCTGGATGTCAACGAAGTACTGGGATCCCTCGGTGAACACGGTGTAACCCGTATCGCGGCCAGGCTGAAGAGTTGCCCCAGGCGTACCGCCGAAGATTGACTGGTTCTGCCATTCGTACTGGACGCATTTAGCGAGCGCGGCGTCCGTTTTTTTGGAAGTGAGAACCTTGTAAGGGCCAGATTGGCGAGCCTCGTTCATGGTTGGCACCATACACCCAGCCAGCATCACCACCGGTACCACCGCTATCAAAATCCGTATGTCGTTCCCTCTTTGGTTTGGCGGGACTGTAGCATTGCCTGCTTTGAAATCTCTCAGGCAGTGAATTTTTTATGCGTCGTCGATGCTGAAAAATTGATGCATTAGAGGCGGTAAATCTAAATTGTCGGGAATAAATACGATCTACTGATCTGCAATCAATGCTTCAAAGCATCACATTGGGCACGCAGGTCCGTGTCGGTGATCGAGCTGCAACTACCGTTGTTGGTTTTCGCCTCACACATATAGCGCTGATTACTGTCGATTATGCTACTACAGCTGTCTCCTTTGGTTTCAGCCATGCAGGTATAGCGTAGATCCCTGTCGTGGATCGAGTCGCAACTACCATGATTGGTCTTGGCATTGCAGTAATAACGCTGGTCAGGGTCGATGATGCTACTGCAAGTACCGCCGCTGGTTTCCGCGATACAGGTATAGCGCAGGTCTCCGGAGGAGATAGAGTTGCAGCTATCACGGCCTTCCTTGGCCCTGCAGTAGGTACGCTGGTCTAAATCGCGAATGCTGTCGCAGCCGGCAAAGGCATAGCTGCTAATCATAAGCAGTACTACAAAAATCAATCTCATCGTTTTCTTCCTTGGTTTGCCGGAAATCCGTCCAGCATCGTCGGCATCCCTGGCGAGCTGCGCAGATGCATGTCAAATTGACACTATCGCAAGAAAAAGTTCCCTAGCATCTTCAGCAGTCTACCCGCTGTCCGGGCGTCCAGCGTGGATGGAATGCCAGTGGCGACCGGGCGGCACTGCTGCGTCATGTTGGTTGTTTTGCGTCTTTGTGCCTGAGGACCAGGCGCGTCCTGTCATGCCCGGGTCCGCCGTAGACGATAATTTCTGACGCCTGCCGTATAGGTGGTGCAGCAGGAATGGGCCAGGGCCGAAGGTGCCTGACTCTTCGCTGGGCAACGCTGTGTCAGTACCCAGGTAAATCCCGGCGTGGTTCGGGTGTACTGTCCGCCCCGCATGCATAACAATCATGTCACCGCGCTGCGGCCAGTCGACCCGCACAAAGCCAAAACGCCTCGTAGTGCTGCTCGCACAGGCTCGCGTTCTCAGCGCTTTCCCACCAGCCATAGACGCGCTGGAAGGCTTCGAACTCCAAACCCCATTCGCGCTGGCAGAAGCGGACGTTGCGCAAAGCATCGATAAATCCACAGCGGCCAGGGATCGACAAGCTGGAGCAAGTCGCAAGGCAACTGACAGCGCAGTAGCGGAAATCTCCGTCATCAGTCAACTCGACAAGGCGATGACGGGCAATATCTCGAGCATGGAATCGCTGGTTCAGGCCGAAGGCTTGCTGGAGCGCGCCCGCAAGGGCGGCTTGGTCACCATCGAGGAGCAGGCGAAGTACCAGGATCAACTGGGAAAGGCCTACGACAAGATTGAAAAGGCGGAAGCCAAAGAGCTGGCCCAGAAGCAAAAGCTGATCGAGGCAGAGAATCGCCAGATTGATGTGCTGAAGCGCACCGTTAACGGTATTGAGATGTCCTGCCGCCGCGCGAGCTGGCCAAGGGCACTCTCGGCGTGTACGCGGTGCACTTCAGACGCTTCCGCCGTCAGTTCGAAGGAAAGGCGGTCGACCAAATATCAATTCGCATGGTTGCTGAAATGTTAGACGCACTCACGCCCCCCACAGCGAACCAGTGCCGTGCACTCCTGGCGGACATTTTCAACCACGCTGCAGCAAAAGACCTGTGCCCAGATAACCCAGCAGCAAGCACGATAAACCGAATCGAGAAGAAACTGCGCAAGCGCCACACCGTCGATGGGCTGAAGGCTATCCGCGAAAAAGCACCGACCTGGCTACAGAACGCAATCGACCTGGCGCTGATCACCGCCCAGAGGCGAACCGACATCCTGGGCATGCGTTTCGATGGGGTTCGGGATGAGTTTCTCTACGTGGTGCAGAAGAAAACTGCCAAGGCAACAGACGCGGCCTGGATTCGGTTCAGGGTCACGCCCGAGTTGCAGGCGGTAATCAGCCGGTGCCGCGATGATGTAGTTTCGCCGTACCTGGTGCACCGTAAGCCGGATCGGCTGAAACAGAAGCAGGCGCAGACAAAGGACCACTGGACGAAGGTTGAAGAGAGGTATTTGACGCGAGCATTCAAGGAGGTACGGGAGGCTGCGAACTGCTACGCGGGGTGGAAGGAAGAAGAGATGCCAGGCTTTCACGAAGTACGTGCGCTGTCGCTGCACCTGTACAAGAAAGCCGGGAAGGATGAGCAGAAGATCGCAGGCCATGCAAGCGAGGGTATGACCAAAAACTACCAGCGGGACCATGAGGAAATCATCTGGTCCGAAGCAATTCCGGACCTGAATATAAGCGAAATCACCGGGTAGTTTTGCGCGGGTTTTGCGCTGGCACAAAAAAGCCGATCCATCTGATCGGCTCAAGTGTCTGATTTTACTCAGGAATAATGGTCGGGACGGAGTGATTCGAACACTCGACCCCTAGCACCCCATGCTAGTGCGCTACCGGACTGCGCTACGCCCCGACTAGGCGTGTTACTGGGTTTGCTTCCTAACGAAGCGAACCGGAATATACCGCAAGCTTTTGAAATGTGGAAGTATTTTAAAAGCCGGAATTACTTCTTCAAAACCACCAATACATCTTCGAGTTCGGAGATCATCTGGCGGATCATTTGCTTGTATTGGGTAGTGTCGTCTTTGGCTTCATCACCGGACATACGCTGGCGCGCACCGCTGATGGTGAACCCCTGGTCGTACAGCAACGCGCGGATCTGTCGGATCATCAGCACATCCTGGCGCTGATAATACCGACGGTTACCTGTGCGTTTGACGGGGTTGAGTTGAGGAAACTCCTGCTCCCAATAGCGCAACACGTGCGGTTTTACTGCACAGAGCTCGCTGACTTCACCAATGGTGAAGTAGCGTTTGCCTGGGATGACGGGTAGCTCGTCGTTATGACTTGGTTCCAGCATAAGCCTCAACTCGGGCCTTCAACTTCTGCCCTGGACGAAAGGTGACCACACGGCGAGCCGTGATCGGGATTTCTTCTCCCGTTTTTGGATTGCGGCCAGGCCGCTGGCGTTTGTCCCGCAGGTCAAAATTGCCGAAACCGGACAATTTGACCTGTTCGTTGTCTTCCAGAGCGTGTCTGATTTCTTCAAAAAACAGCTCGACCAATTCCTTGGCCTCGCGCTTGTTCAGACCCAACTCTTCGTACAGACGTTCCGCCATCTCAGCTTTCGTCAAAGCCCCCATACGTCACTTCCTTAACGTGGCGTTCAACCTTTGTTCGAGCGAGGTGAGGATATTTTGTGTCGTGGTATTCACCTCATCGTCATTAAGAGTGCGCGATGGATGCTGCCAGGTCAAGCCAACTGCAAGGCTTTTTCTATGCGGATCAATGCCTTTACCCTGATAGACGTCAAATAGCCTGAGGTCTGTGAGCCATTCCCCTGCATTTTCACGGATTACATCCAGAACGGCAGTGGCGGCCACTTCACGGTCGGCGATCAGCGCCAGGTCGCGGCGCACTTCAGGGAAGCGCGACAGCTCGCAGAATTTAGGCATTTTGCCCGAAGCAACTTCAGCCAGAACCAGCTCAAACACAAAGACCGGACGGTCCAAGCCGAGGGTTTTCGACAGTTCAGGGTGAATGGCACCAACGAAACCTACCAGGCGCCCTTCACGCTCGATGCGTGCCGTCTGGCCCGGGTGCAGCGCTGGGTGGCTGCCAGGCAGGAAAGTGAAGGCATCCAGCGCACCCGCAAAGCCCAGCACTGCTTCCACGTCAGCCTTGACGTCGAAGAAGTCCACGGCGTCGCGGCCCTGCGCCCAACCTTCCGGCAGACGGCTGCCGCAGACCACGCCAGCCAGCATCGGCTCTTGCTTCAGGCCGTCCAACTGACCGACAAAACGCAGGCCGCTTTCGAACATGCGCACGCGGTCTTGCTGACGGTTTAGGTTATGGGAAAGGGCTTTCACCAGGCCTGGCCACAATGACGAGCGCATGGCAGCCATGTCGTTCGAAATCGGGTTAGCCAGCAACAGTGGCTCGACGCCCGGGTTGAACAGTTCGAACTGCTTTGGATCGATGAAGCTGTAGGTCACCGCTTCCTGGTAGCCACGGGCAACCAGCAGGCGACGTAGCTCAGGCAGGTGCGCACGCGCCTCAGCCTTGGGCTGCGGTGCCAGGCGTGCTTGCGGGTAACGAACCGGTAGACGGTTGTAGCCGTACAGGCGGGCCAGCTCTTCGATCAGGTCGACTTCCAGGCTGATGTCGAAGCGGTGGCTTGGTACCTCAACGGTCCACTGCCCTTCCCCGCTCGAGGAAATACCCAGGCCGAGGGCCGACAGCAACTGCTCGATTTCAGCCGGCGCGATTACCAGGCCGAGCATTTGCTCAACGCTCTTGGCGCGCAGGGTGATCGGGGCAACGGACGGCAAGTACTGCTCGTTGACGGTTTCGGTGATCGGGCCGGCTTCGCCACCGGTGATTTCCAGCAGCAGGCCAGTGGCGCGCTCCATGGCTTCACGGGCGAGTTTCCAGTCCACACCACGCTCGTAGCGGTGCGAGGCATCGGTGTGCAGGCCGTAGGAACGAGCCTTTCCAGCGATAACGATCTGATCGAAGAACGCACTTTCAAGGAATACGTCACGGGTGGTCTCGGACACACCGCTGTGCTCGCCCCCCATCACGCCGGCAATCGCCAGGGCGCGGGAGTGGTCGGCAATCACTAGGGTGTCGGCACGCAGGCTGACTTCCTGGCCGTCGAGCAGAACCAGCTTCTCGCCTTCTTCAGCCATGCGAACACGGATGCCGCCGTTGATTTCGGCGAGATCGAAGGCGTGCAGCGGCTGGCCCAGCTCAAGCATCACATAGTTGGTGATGTCGACGGCAGCGTCGATGCTGCGTACGTCGGCCCGACGCAGACGCTCAACCATCCACAGCGGGGTTGGCTTGGACAGGTCGACGTTGCGGATCACACGCCCCAGGTAACGTGGGCAGGCGTTTGGCGCCAACACTTCGATCGGGCGCACCTCGTCATGAACGGCAGCCACGGCTGCAACCACCGGGCGGGTGACCGGGGCGTTGTACAACGCGCCCACTTCACGGGCCAGGCCGGCGAGGGACAGACAGTCGCCACGGTTCGGGGTCAGGTCGACCTCAATGCTGGCGTCTTCCAATTCCAGGTAAACACGGATGTCCTGGCCCACTGGTGCGTCAGCCGGCAATTCCATCAGACCATCATTGCCCTCACCTACTTGCAGTTCGGCCTGGGAGCACAGCATGCCGTTGGACTCAACGCCACGCAGCTTGGCCCTCTTGATCTTGAAGTCGCCCGGCAGCTCAGCACCGATCATGGCAAACGGAATCTTCAGGCCCGGGCGCACGTTTGGCGCTCCGCACACGACCTGGAAGGTTTGCGCGCCATTGCTGACCTGGCACACACGCAATTTATCGGCATCAGGGTGCTGCTCGGTGCTCAGCACCTCGCCCACTACCACACCGCTGAAAACACCGGCGGCCGGCGTAACGCTATCGACCTCAAGACCGGCCATCGACAGACGAGCAACCAGCTCATCGCGATCTACCTGCGGGCTTACCCAGCCGCGCAGCCATTGTTCACTGAATTTCATCCTGCTCTCCTAAAGATTCGTTACGACTAGCGAAATTGCGCGAGGAACCGCAAGTCGTTGTCGAAGAACAGACGCAAGTCGTTCACGCCGTAACGCAGCATGGCCAGACGCTCAACGCCCATGCCGAAGGCAAAGCCCGAGAACTCTTCCGGATCGATGCCGGACATGCGCAGCACGTTGGGGTGAACCATGCCGCAGCCCATCACTTCCAGCCAGCCAGTCTGCTTGCAGACGCGGCAGCCTTTACCGCTGCACATCACGCATTCCATGTCGACTTCAGCGGACGGCTCGGTGAACGGGAAGAACGATGGACGGAAACGCACCGCCAGTTCCTTCTCGAAGAACACGCGAAGGAATTCTTCGATGGTGCCTTTGAGGTCGGCGAAGTTGATGTCGCGATCAACAAGCAGGCCTTCGACCTGGTGGAACATCGGCGAATGGGTGATATCCGAGTCGCTACGGTACACACGGCCTGGGCAGACAATGCGGATCGGCGGCTTGTTCGCTTCCATGGTACGGACCTGTACCGGCGAGGTATGGGTGCGCAACAGCATGTTCGCGTTGAAATAGAAGGTGTCGTGCATCGACCGGGCCGGGTGATGGCCTGGGATGTTGAGCGCCTCGAAGTTGTGATAGTCGTCTTCGACCTCAGGGCCTTCGGCAATGCCGTAGCCGATATGGGTGAAAAACTGCTCGATACGCTCCAGAGTCCGGGTGATCGGATGCAGACCGCCCGAGGCCTGGCCGCGGCCTGGCAGGGTGACATCAATGGACTCGGCCGCGAGTCTGGCCGCAAGATCGGCCTCCTCGAGCGACGCCTTGCGCGCATTGAGAACCTCTGTAACACGCTCCTTGGCGACGTTGATGAGCGCGCCGACTTGCGGGCGCTCTTCAGCCGGCAAATTCCCCAGGGTCTTCATCACCTGAGTCAATTCACCCTTTTTGCCAAGGTAGTGAACCCGGATTTGCTCCAGGGCATTGATATCTTCAGCGCTTTGCACAGCCTCAAGAGCTTGAGCGACGAGCGCGTCCAGGTTTTCCATGTACAGACTCCAGATACAAAATAGGGGAAGAGCTTGAAGGCTCTTCCCCTATTTATGACGTTTACCACCTAGGGCTGCAGGAGCAACCCAGGGTGACTGTCGGGGGTACTTAAGCCAAGGTGGCTTTAGCTTTCTCGACAATCGCAGCAAACACCGCTTTTTCGTTCACGGCCAGTTCAGCCAGAACCTTACGGTCGATTTCGATGGACGCTTTTTTCAGGCCAGCGATGAAACGGCTGTAGGACAGACCGTTAACACGTGCACCAGCGTTGATACGAGCGATCCACAGAGCGCGGAACTGACGTTTTTTCTGACGACGGTCACGGTAGGCGTATTGGCCTGCCTTGATTACCGCTTGCTTGGCAACACGGAATACGCGTGAACGCGCGCCGTAGTAGCCTTTAGCGAGTTTCAGAATTTTTTTGTGACGTTTACGGGCAATGACGCCACGCTTTACACGAGCCATGAGTTACTTCCTCTATCTTGATCCAAAAATTAACGAAGGCGCAGCATGCGCTCGACTTTTGCCACGTCAGACGGATGCAGCAAGCTGCTACCGCGCAGTTGACGCTTACGCTTGGTCGACATTTTGGTCAGGATGTGGCTCTTGAAAGCGTGCTTGTGCTTGATACCGTTAGCAGTTTTCAGAAACCGCTTAGCAGCACCACTTTTAGTCTTCATCTTTGGCATGTTCGGATACTCCGCATTCAGTTGATAAACATAATCAGAAGGCCTGCCGTGCCCTGTTGATTACTTCTTCTTTTTCGGGGCGATGACCATGATCAGTTGGCGTCCTTCCATCTTAGGATGCTGTTCGACCGAACCGTACTCGAGCAGGTCAGCTTCAACCCGCTTGAGGAGTTCCATCCCCAGCTCCTGGTGGGCCATCTCACGGCCGCGGAATCGCAAGGATACCTTGGCCCTGTCCCCATCACTCAGGAAACGTACCAGGTTGCGCAGTTTTACCTGGTAATCCCCTTCCTCCGTCCCTGGACGAAACTTGATTTCTTTAACCTGGATCTGCTTCTGGTTTTTCTTGGCTGCGGCAACCTGCTTCTTCTTCTCGAAGATCGATTTGCCGTAGTCCATCAGCTTGCAGACAGGCGGTACAGCATCGGCGGAAATCTCCACCAAATCGAGCTTGGCTTCTTCAGCCTTAAGAAGCGCGTCTTCAATTGACACAATCCCAAGCTGCTCACCTTCAGCCCCAATTAACCGAACCTCACGTGCCGAGATATTCTCGTTGATCGGGGCTTTCGGTGCAGCTCGTTTATCTTGTCTCATTTCACGCTTAATAATAATTACTCCGAATCTGGGCGACCACGCCGGGAAACCGCTTGCGCGAGGAACTCAGCGAACTGGGCGACGGGCATCGAGCCCAGGTCAGCACCTTCACGAGTACGCACAGCGACAGTCTGCATCTCGACTTCCCGATCTCCAATAACCAAAAGATAGGGAACCTTGAGCAAAGTATGCTCGCGGATTTTAAAGCCGATCTTTTCATTTCTCAAGTCGGACTTGGCACGAAATCCGCTTTCGTTGAGAGTTTTTTCAACTTCAGCGGCAAAATCTGCCTGTTTATCAGTGATATTCATGATCACTGCCTGGGTCGGAGCCAACCACGCGGGGAATGCACCCTCGTAGTGCTCGATCAGGATCCCGACGAACCGCTCGAACGAGCCGAGGATCGCCCGGTGCAGCATAACCGGGTGTTTACGGCTGTTGTCTTCGGAGACATATTCGGCTCCCAGACGGATCGGCAGGTTAAAATCGAGCTGCAGGGTACCACACTGCCAGACGCGGCCAAGGCAATCTTTCAGCGAGAACTCGATCTTCGGACCGTAGAACGCGCCTTCACCCGGCTGCAGATCGTACGCAAGGCCCGCGCTGTCGAGCGCTGCGGCCAGTGCCGCTTCGGCGCGATCCCACAGTTCGTCGGAGCCAACGCGTTTTTCCGGACGAGTGGACAGCTTCATTTCGACTTCGGTAAAGCCGAAATCTCGATAAACGTCCATAGTCAGCTTGATGAACGCAGCGGATTCAGCCTGCATCTGCTCTTCGGTGCAGAAGATGTGGGCATCGTCCTGAGTGAAGCCGCGCACGCGCATGATGCCGTGCAGCGCACCCGACGGCTCGTTACGGTGGCAAGCACCGAACTCGGCCAGGCGCATTGGCAACTCGCGGTAGCTCTTCAGGCCCTGGTTGAACACCTGCACGTGGCAAGGGCAGTTCATCGGCTTGATAGCGTAATCGCGGTTTTCCGACTGCGTGGTGAACATATTGTCGGCGTAGTTGGCCCAGTGCCCGGATTTCTCCCACAGGCTACGGTCAACAACCTGAGGCGTCTTGATCTCCAGGTAGCCGTTCTCGCGCTGCACCTTGCGCATGTACTGCTCGAGCACCTGGTACAGGGTCCAGCCGTTCGGGTGCCAGAACACCATGCCCGGCGCTTCTTCCTGGAGGTGGAACAGGTTAAGGCGCTTGCCGATCTTGCGGTGGTCACGTTTCTCGGCTTCTTCGATGCGCTGGATGTAGGCAGCCAGCTGCTTCTTGTCAGCCCAGGCGGTGCCATAGATCCGTTGCAACTGCTCGTTCTTGGCGTCGCCGCGCCAGTAGGCGCCGGACAATTTGGTCAGCTTGAACGACTTGAGGAAGCGCGTGTTCGGCACGTGCGGGCCGCGGCACATGTCGACATATTCTTCGTGGTAGTACAGGCCCATGGCCTGCTCGTCCGGCATGTCTTCCACCAGGCGCAATTTGTAGTCTTCGCCACGGGCGGTGAACACGTCGATCACTTCTGCGCGCGGCGTGACTTTCTTGATCACGTCGTAATCTTTTTCGATCAGCGCGTGCATGCGCTGCTCGATGGCGGCCAGGTCGTCCGGCGTAAAAGGACGCTCGTAGGCGATATCGTAATAGAAACCTTCGTCAATGACCGGGCCAATCACCATTTTCGCGGTGGGGTACAGCTGCTTGACCGCATGGCCAATCAGGTGAGCGCAGGAGTGGCGAATGATCTCCAACCCCTCTTGATCCTTGGGCGTGATGATTTGCAGACTGGCATCGGAGGTGATCAGGTCGCTGGCGTCGACCAGCTTGCCGTCGACTTTGCCAGCCACAGTGGCCTTGGCCAGGCCAGCACCAATGGATGCGGCGACCTCAGCTACCGAAACCGAATGATCGAAAGAACGTTGACTGCCATCGGGAAGAGTAATAGTTGGCATGGCGCCTCCTCTCCTAGTGGTGACCCCTACCAAAGGTCACGTGGGTTGGGATGAGCCAGTACAAGATCCAACACCAGGCCGTTCAGTGATGAACGCCTGCCTTACAGCGGCAGGAGCCTTTCGGCCAACCGATAATCAGACCAGAGTGACTGGAGTGAGCTAAAAAGAACATGGCAAGGCGGCAAATGGCGCGCCTGGAAATAGCCAGGCTGCGGATGCTAGCACAGATGAACGGTCATCGCGCCGCCGCCATCTCGCGTAAACAAAAATTCCGGCCTTTATAGCTGCAAAAGTGAACTTGAGCTGTACGCAACGCCTCAAACCCACTGAGAATCGCCGTTCGTCCTCGACCCAAAGGAGCATCCTCATGATGCGTTTCACCTCTACCCTCGCTCTCGCCGCTTCCCTGACCCTCCTTTCTCTCGGCGCACAGGCAGCTGCCCCGTCGAACTGGCCAGCCGGTGCTCGCGACAGCTTCGTCAGCGATTGCAGCGCAGCTGCGAGCCAGAATGTGGATGCCAAAACTGCCAAAGCACATTGCGAATGTGGCGCAGACAAGATCAACGCCGAATTGAGCACTGCGGAGATCAAGGAACTCATGACCAACCAGAACGCAAGCCCGGAGCTTAAAAACAAAGCAGTCGCGGCTATTTCGTCCTGCAAAGTCGTGAAGAAAAAGTAAGATTCTTGGCCGCTCACATGCCTGTTTCGCCGGAAAAATGGCCCGAAAACTGCCGCTTCTCACAAATTACGCAGCTTTTACGGCTTTTTTTACGAGCTGATATTTCGAGCTAAAGCCCCGTAAATCGGGGCTTTCAGCCGACCAAAGAATCAAACGCAACGCGATTGATTAGCAAACAATGCCTTGGGGGGGCTCCCAAGCCGAACATTTCGACTATGATAGCCCTGTGTGCCCAGTTGGCCTGAGCAGCACAGCACTACTGACAAATATATGTTTCTTGGAGATACACCATGTCTAATCGCCAAACCGGCACCGTTAAATGGTTCAACGATGAAAAAGGCTTCGGCTTCATCACTCCTCAAGGTGGCGGTGACGACCTGTTCGTACACTTCAAAGCTATCGAAAGCGACGGTTTCAAAAGCCTGAAAGAAGGCCAAACCGTTTCCTTCGTGGCCGAGAAAGGCCAAAAGGGTATGCAAGCGGCACAAGTTCGCGGCGAGTAATTCTCCGCTGAGCTAAAAAAACCCCGTCCATGTGACGGGGTTTTTTATGGGCGCTGCAAAAGCCAGGAGAGGCTTAGCCGCAATTGACCCGTGTGATCACCAGGTTGTCGTCGGTGCTCAGGTTCAAGCGGTCGGAGCGGTATTCGAGGGTAATCATGTCGTTCGGCTTGAGGATTCGTGCGTTCTGCGCACCGGCTCGCGTACGCGCCTGGTCCAGCAACTGGGGCGAAGCTTTCTGGCCTATGGTGAATTCGGCGGCCTTCGACTCACAGCGGCTGTAACCGGCACCGGCCGCGGCGGCGTCTTTGGCTGGCTCAGAGGCACCCGGGGTGCTGCAACCCGCCAACGCGAGTGCTGCCAACAAAGTACCGAATGATGCGAGCTTCCAAGGCATGAAGCCTCCTATGATAAAAAATGGACAGAGATCGTGCGACAGCGATTGGGCGGATTGGTTTCAAGACGTAAATCGCCGCAGGGCAAGTCTGCCTGACTCTCGACAGGCATTCGCCCGGTCAATCGTGACCAGATATGAATGAAATCAGTAGATGTCGATGTAGGCGAATTCTGGGTGTGGCCAGTTCTGTTTCAACGCGTTGAAAATCTGCGTCACCCAGACCTCGTCGCTGGCGGCCACATTGCCTACGTATCCGGAGCCTTTGGCCCAGGTCTCCAGGCGAAACAGCAGCCCGTCGATATCCACACCGCCTACAGCGCGGCCTGAAGAGATAAAGGCGATTCCGGCTTTGGTCACCCGTAACTGGGTATGTTCGTCGTCGCTGGCACTGGCGAGCAGTTGGCGCACATTCGCCAGGGTCAGGTTCTCGGGGTTGTTCAGGTCGATCTGCACGTGGTGTTCCCCGGCAATTAAACAGGCCGACAGTGTCGCACAGCGCCGACGTCATTCCGAGCCACCTCATGCCTAAGTATCAGTGCCAAACGCAACGTAAAATGGTTAACTGCCCCGGTAAGAACCGCGCTCCAGCGCACTACACAGCACTTTTAGCCCCGCGAGATAGTCATGACCACCGTAACGCTCCAAGCCGACATCAAAGCCAAGTGGCCCCAGGGACAGAGCTCCTACAGCCCCGGAAGCCCGGAGGAATTGGCCATCATCGGTATCGACCTGCTGGTCAAGGAATTGGGCACACGGGCGGCGCAGGCGTTCATCGGCCAGGTATTCGAGAAATACCCGGCCGACCACATGGGGGCACACAACCCCGAGCTCGAATAAGAACCGGCCGACGAACGCCGACCAGTCAACACATTACTTCAGGCGCGCGAGACGCTCGGTCAACAAATCGAAAAAGCCCTGCGCATCACCGCTCTCAACCCAGAACACGTTCTTTTCGTGTTTCAGGCCGTCGTACCAATCGACAATGGTCTGGCCGAAGGTCGGGCCTTCTCGGCTGTCCACCACCACATTGGCCTGACGACCGCTGAACAGCGAAGGCTTGAGCAGGTAAGCAATGACGGTAGCGTCATGCACCGGGCCGCCCGGAATGCCGTAATGCTCCATGTCGCCCTTGACGTACTCATTGAGAATGTCGCCGACAACCTTGCTCGCGTTATTATTGATGTCGGCAATCTTTTTCAGGCGCGCCTCGCTGGTCAGTACCTTGTGAGTCACGTCCAGCGGCAGGTAGGTCAGCTTGACGCCACTTTTGAGCACAATCTCGGCCGCGACCGGGTCAGCGAACAGGTTGAACTCCGCCACCGGGGTGATATTGCCGCCATTGAAGTGCGCGCCACCCATCACCACCACTTCCTTGATGCCTTGGGTGATTTCCGGCGCCTGGGTCAGTGCCAGCGCCAGGTTGGTCTGCGGGCCGAGCATCGCGATAGTAATGCTGTGAGGCTTGGCAGTGCTCAGGGTCTTGATCAGGTAATCAACGGCATTGCCGTCAGCCAGGCCTTTTTTAGGTTCATGCACAGTGACGCCGGAAATACCTTCCTTGCCATGAATATTCTCAGCGTAGATCGGCGTGCGCAGCAGCGGCGCTGGCGCACCGGCGTAGACCGGGATTTCCTCGCGCCCTGCCCACTCGCGGGCCAGGCGTGCGTTGCGGGAGGTCTTGTCCAGGCGCACGTTACCGGCGACGGTGGTCAGCGCACGAATGTTCAGTTCCTCCGGCGAAGCCATGGCGAAGAGCAATGCCACCACATCATCGGCGCCTGGGTCGGTGTCGATGATCAGGTCGATTTTTTCCGCCGCGTGGGCGCTCGCTGCTGTGAGTGCGGACAAAAGCAGGACACTCCGGAACAGGTTTTTCAGGGTTGGGAGACCACGTTGCATAAAACACTCCTTGTCGTTGGGAACTCTAGAAGGTTACGCCGGACACCAGCGCGATATTGCAGTAAGGCTGGCATTCGCCGGTGCGCACCACGGCGCGCGCCTTGCGGCTGAGCAGCTTGAATTCTTCATGGCTGGCCAGGCGCCGCTCACCGAGGGCTGCCTGCTCTGTGAGCGTATTGAGGTCGGCCAGCGCCGGCGGCTGCTTGAGCAGGATTTCTTCGGCCAGCACATGGCTTTCCACCTGCATTTCGCTGAGCACGATACGCAAAGTGCTGATGAAGTCCGGGATGCCCTGGGTCAACGCCAGGTCAATCAACTCGACGCCCGGCGGCACCGGCAGGCCGGCATCGCCAATCACCAGGATGTCGCCATGCCCCAGGGAGGCGATCACACGCGACAGTGCGATATTCAGCAGAGGTGTCTTTTTCATGAGGGCACAAAACCTTGTACGTCGTGCAGCGTTGGAATAGAGGGTTGCGCACCGGCGCGGGTGACCGACAACGCCGCCGCGACCTGACCAAAACGAATCGCCTCGGCCTCGCTTTTGCCATCGGCCAACGCCGAGGCAAAACCACCGACAAAGGTATCGCCTGCCGCCGTGGTATCCACAGCCTTAACCTTCGGCGCCAGCAGATGCTCAAAGCCCTGGCCGTCGGCAAACAGCGCGCCCTGAGAGCCCAGCGTGATGATGACCTTGCCGGCGCCCGCCTGAATCAGCTGGGTCGCCGCCACCTTGGCGCTCTCAATGGAGTCGACCATCACACCGCTCAGAGCGGTCGCTTCGCTTTCATTGGGGATCAGGTAGTCAATCGAGGCGTACCACTCAGCCGGCAATGGACCGCTGGCCGGGGCCGGGTTGAGGATCACCGTCTTGCCCAATTCACGCCCGCGCCTGAGGGTGTAGCCCACAGTGTCCATCGGCACTTCCAGCTGGCAAACGATCACGTCGGCCGCCTGCAGCACCGCGTCGAACGCCTGCAACGAGGCCGGCGTGAGTTCGCCGTTACTGCCCGCGACAATCACAATCGCGTTCTGGCTGCTGTCATCCACTACGATCAACGCCACGCCACTGGAGCCGTCCACGCTGCTGACGGCCTGGCAGTCGATGCCTTCCACCAACAGCGCGTCACGCAACTGGGCGCCATAGGCATCGGTACCGACACAACCTATCATCGAAACATCGGCGCCCAGTCGCGCCGACGCTACAGCCTGGTTCGCGCCCTTTCCGCCAGGCACCGTGGAAAACGTTTGGCCGATGAGTGTTTCACCGGCACGCGGCAACCGGCTGGCGCGGGTGACCAGGTCCATGTTCAAACTGCCCACTACCACTACTTTTGCTGGCATACATCAGTACTCATCAATTCGGTTCAGCGGTATTGCGCGAACGTACCGGCGACGGGCGCCGTCGACTCACGCAATACGATGCTCGGCGTCACGATGCGTTGATCGATCGGCAGTTGGGGGGTTGCAATTCTTCGCAGTAAAAGCTCGGCCGCTGTTTCGCCCAGTTGCACGATCGATTGCCCGACCGTGGTCAGCGCCGGATAGACGTAGCGGCCCATTTGAATGTCATCGAAACCGATCACCGACAGCTCACCCGGCACGCGGATATTACGCTCTGCCGCTGCGCGCAACACGCCGAAACCGATCATGTCGTTGCTGGCAAAAATAGCGCTGGGCGGATTTTGCGCCAGTAATTGCACGGCAGCGGCATAACCGCCAGTGCTGGTGAAATCACTTTCCTGGGTGCGATTGGCCCCCACCGCCACGCCCGCCTCACTCAACGCGCGGTGATAACCCGCCAGACGCATCTGCGCGACGCGGGTATGGGCCGGGCCGCCAATGCAGGCGATATCGCGGTGGCCCTGGTCGAGCAAGTGCCGGGTCGCCAGGTAGGCGCCCTCCTCGTGATCGATACGCACCAGGTCCACGTCAATGCCATCCAGCGCGCGGTCGACGATCACCATGGGCGTACGCACCGCACTCAAGCCTGCGGCAAGGCCACTGTCGTCGCCACCCACCGAGGTCACGATCAAGCCATCGATACGCTTCTCCAGCAATACGCGCAGATAGCTGCGCTGCTTTTCAGCGTTGTCGTCGGAGTTGCAGAGGATCACGCAATAGCCATTACGCTCGCAGTAATCCTCGATGCCCCGGGCCAGCTCCGCAAAATATGGGTTAAGGCTATTGGGCACCAGCAAACCGATAGTGGCCGTGGTCTTGGCTTTGAGTGAACGCGCAACAGCGCTGGGCACATAGTCGAGTTGCTTGATCGCCGCCTCGACCTTGATGCGTACCGGCTCGCTGACAGGGCGAGTCTTATTCACCACATGGGACACCGTGGTGTAGGAAATACCTGCAAGCGCGGCCACATCCTTGATCGTTGCCATGGTTCAGCCTCGCCGACTGGCGCGCTGGCTGCGGTAGGTATCCAGAACCACGGCAATCACGATCACGGCACCGGTGATGATGCGCTTAGTGGGTTCCGTGGCACCGATCTGTGCAAGGCCAGCGGCCAATACCGAAATAATCAACACACCAAAAAAAGTACTGATCACCGAACCACGCCCGCCCATCAGGCTGGTACCACCGATGACCACCGCAGCGATCACTTGCAGCTCCAGGCCGGAACCCGCGTTCGGGTCCGCCGCTTCAAGGCGCGAGATCTGGAACAACGCCGCCACACCGGCCAGCAGGCCCATGAGGCTGAACACCAGGATCTTGTAAGGCTTGGGATTGATCCCAGCCAGGCGCACGGCTTCTTCGTTGGTGCCGATACCGATCAGATAGCGACCAAACACAGTACGCGTCAGTACAAGCTGCGCGGCGATGATCACCAGCAAGGCAATGATGAACGACGGTGAGATACCGAAGAAAATCGGGTTGGACAGCCAGGCAAACGAATCACCGATGTAAGCCGTGCGCGATCCGGTCATCTGGTACGCCACACCACGGGCCATTTCCAGCACGCCGAGGGACACGATAAATGAAGGAATGCGCCAGGCCACGGTGATCGAGCCGGTGATGGTGCCGGCCAATGCCGCGCAGCCCATACCCAGCACAGCGGCCGGCAATACACTCCAGCCCCAACTGAGAATGGCCACGCTGACGGCCGAGGCCGCCAGTGCCAGCACCGAGCCCACTGACAGGTCGATGCCGCCGATGATCAGGATGAAGGTCATGCCCACCGCCAGAACCATCAGGTCCGGAATCTGGTTGGCCAGGGTGCTGAAGGTGGCGTAGGACAGGAAGTGGTCGCTGAGCACCGAAAACAGCGCAATCATCGCCAGCAAAGCGCCCGCCAGGCCCAGGTAAGTGCCCAGGCCGTAGAAGTTACCGCCGGCTTTACCGGGTGAAGTGGTGGTTTTCATGGGGTATCCCTAAGCACTGCGTCGTTGAGCAGCGCATCATGTTTTTGATAGCCGGCAAAGGCGGCGGCGAGCAATTCGTCCTGAGTCCAGCTGTCGCGCTCGAAGGTGTCGATCAGGCGCCCAGCGGACAACACACCGATGCGATCACAGATCAGCATGAGTTCACGCAGATCGCTGGACACCACCACCAGCGCTTTGCCCTGGCGGGTCAATTCGCCGAGCAAGGCATAGATGTCGAATTTGGCACCGACGTCGATACCGCGAGTCGGCTCATCGAACAGCATCACCGAGCAATCGCGCTCCAGCCAGCGGCCAATCACCACTTTCTGCTGGTTACCGCCAGACAGCTCGGACACCAACTGCGCCGGGCTGGAACTGCGAATGCGCATGGCATCGATCTGGCGCTTGGCCAGTGCGGTTTCGTTGCGGCTGTTGACCAAACCGCCTCCAGAAATTTCCGGCATGTTGCCCAGGGCAATGTTGGCGCTGATGGACTGGGTCAGCAGCAGGCCTTCGCCCTTGCGGTCCTCGGTGATCAAAGCAATGCCATGGCCCACCGCGTCTACCGGCGAGCGGATGCTCACCACTTGAGCCGGCGAACCGAGTGCAACAGTGCCGCTGTCGGCCAGGTCGGCGCCGAAGATCAGGCGTAACAATTCAGTACGACCGGCGCCGATCAGGCCGGAAATGCCGTAAATCTCACCTGCGCGCACTTCAAAGGACACGTCGCGGACTTTGTCCGAGCGGGTCAAGCCTTTTACCGTCAGGGCCGGGCCACCGATGGTGCGTGGGCCCAGGTCAATGTGTTCGCCCAGTTCACGACCGACCATCAAAGTGACCAGTTGTTCGCTGTTGTAATTGGCCATCGGCTCGACACACACCAACTTGCCATCGCGCAACACTGCAATGCGCTGAGCAACACGGGCCAGCTCTTCCAGCCGGTGTGAAATGTAAATGATCGCCACGCCCCGGGCCTGCAGACGAGTGATTTGTTCAAACAGCATCTCGACTTCACGGGCGGTAAGCATCGCCGTGGGCTCGTCGAGGATCAATACGTGGCAATCGCCGATCAGGTTGCGGGCGATCTCGACCATTTGCTGATGGCCAATGCCCAGGGTGCCGACCAAGGTATCCGGGTCGATGGCGTCCAGGCCGACCTGGGCCATGGCCTCAATCGCAGCCTTGCGCAGTTGCTTGCGGCTGATCCAGCCACAGTGGCTGGGCAGGTTATCCAGAAACAGGTTTTCGGCCACGGTCAACGTGGGCAGCAGGTTGAGTTCCTGCATAACCATGCGCACGCCCAACTGTTCGGCCTGGGTGCGGCTGGCTGGACGGTAGTCCTTGCCATTGAACTGCATGCGCCCGGTGGTGGGTGTGACCAGCCCGCCGATGATCTTCGACAAGGTACTTTTGCCTGCGCCGTTCTCACCAGTCAGCGCCAGCACTTCACCACGATTGAGCGTCAGGGTGATGTCGGACAGAACCGGTTGGGCATAGGTCTTGCCGATACCGCTGACCGAGAGGACAGCGTTCGGGGCGGAAGATGACATAGGAAAATCTCCAGGCGCCCGCTCAGGACGAGCGGACGCTGTTGGGTGCTGCCAGGATTACTTCTTGAGGACGAGTTCGACCGGGGTTTCGATCACGCCGTCTTTGGAATCGACTTTCTCGCCCTTGACCAGCTTGAGCGCGTTCTGAATACCGAACACGGCTTGCTGGGCAGCGGCCTGGTCGGCGGTCGCCAGCACACGGCCGTCCTGCAGCATCGGCTTGATAGCCTCAATGTTGTCGTAGCCTACGACCAGCACCTTGCCGGCCTTGCCTGCCGCACGCACAGCGGAGACCGCGCCCAGGGCCATGTTGTCGTTACCGGCCAACAGGGCCTTGAGGTCCGGGTACTCGCTCAGCATGGCGGAAGCCACTTTGCGGCCTTCGTCAATTTCCCAGTTACCGGATTGCGTAGAGACGATCTTCAGGCCGGCAGCGTCCATCGCATCCTTGAAGCCAGCTGTGCGCTGCTGGGCGTTGGTTGTGGTCGGGACGCCTTCGATAATGCCGACCTTGTCACCCGAGGCCAGTTGCTTGGCCAGGTAATCGCCCACCAGCTTAGCGCCTTTGCGGTTATCCGGGCCTACGAAAGGGATATCGAGGTTTTTGCTTTTCAGCACAGCCGGATCCAGGCGGTTGTCGATGTTGACGATCTTGATCCCGGCTTTAGAGGCATCCTCCAGCACTTTCACCAGCGCCTTGGAGTCAGCTGGCGCGATAACGATGGCATTGACCTTGGACAGGATCATCTGCTTCACGATATCGATCTGCGCGCTGGTATCGGTTTCGTTCTTGATCCCGTTGGTGATCATGTCGAAATCGGCGGCGTGATCTTTCTGATAAGCCTTGGCACCGTCTTGCATGGTGACGAAGAATTCATTGGCGAGGGATTTCATGACCAGGCCGACCTTAGGTTTGGCGGCGGCGTCATCAGCAAATGCAGAGGAAAGAGGCAAAGCGGCGGATGCGGCAGCAAGCACAGCGACAGCAAGAAGACGTCCAGCGAATGGCAGCTTCATGGGTTCACTCCGATCTTATGATTATTGTGAGCAACGCTTGCACCGAAGAGTGCTTCGGCAGCCTTCCCACCCGGGCGGCTGATACGAGCTGTCACGACACTTCAGGCGTGTTACGTGAAACATCTCGCAAACGTTTGCGTTATTCAAACTATGAGAACCTTGTCGAGATTTGTCAACGGTTGAAAGCAGCCTTTCATTCAAGCCATACAGCACCTCGCTCGCGCCTGAAAAAGGATGTGATTAAACACCGCCCTCCCCGGCCGCTCTCTAAAACGACAGGCCGTGCCGCGCCACGCCTACAAACTCGAAGGACCGACCGCCAACTTTTTTCGGACAACCGAACGCAATACAGCCCGATGTTCGGAAAGCCGGACGCCCACTCGGTCTAACAGGCCACGAAAAGAATATAAATTCTTACAAATCAATAAGTTATTTTACGTCCGCGCGCACAATCGGCCTGGTACAGATCCTGCTCTACTCAACCACCTCGTGGCATTCAGAACCGCCCGGGTGTTCTAGATGAACCTGCTACAGCACTCATCAAAAACCAGAGAGAAAAATAATGAAATCTGCACTGAAGACTTTTGTTCCGGGCGCGTTGGCCCTCCTGCTGCTGTTCCCCGTTGCCGCCCAGGCAAAGGACGTTGAAACCAAGACCAAACTGTCCAACGTGGTGATCCTCGCCACCGGCGGCACTATTGCCGGTGCTGGCGCCTCCGCCGCCAACAGCGCCACCTACCAGGCCGCCAAGGTCGGCATTGAGCAATTGATCGCCGGTGTTCCTGAGCTTAGCCAGATCGCCAACGTACGCGGCGAGCAAGTGATGCAAATTGCGTCCGAAAGCATCAACAATGAAAACCTGCTGCAACTGGGTCGTCGCGTCGCCGAACTGGCTGACAGCAAGGACGTGGACGGCATCGTGATCACTCACGGTACCGACACTCTGGAAGAAACCGCCTACTTCCTGAACCTGGTAGAAAAGACCGACAAGCCCATCGTGGTGGTCGGCTCCATGCGTCCAGGCACCGCGATGTCGGCAGACGGCATGCTCAACCTGTACAACGCCGTGGCCGTGGCCAGCAGCAAAGAGGCACGCGGTAAAGGCGTGCTGGTTACCATGAACGACGAGATCCAGTCGGGCCGCGACGTCAGCAAGATGATCAATATCAAGACCGAAGCGTTCAAGAGCCCATGGGGCCCACTGGGCATGGTGGTTGAAGGCAAATCCTACTGGTTCCGCTTGCCAGCCAAGCGTCACACCATGGACTCGGAGTTTGATATCAAAAACATCAAGAGCCTGCCCGATGTCGAGATCGCCTATGGCTATGGCAACGTGAGCGACACCGCCTACAAGGCCCTGGCTCAAGCGGGCGCCAAAGCCATCATCCACGCCGGTACCGGCAACGGCTCGGTATCGTCCAAAGTCGTACCTGCACTGGTGGAGCTGCGCAAGCAAGGCGTGCAGATCATTCGTTCTTCCCACGTCAATGCCGGCGGCATGGTTTTGCGTAATGCCGAACAGCCTGATGACAAGTACGACTGGGTCGCGGCGCTCGACCTGAACCCGCAGAAAGCGCGCATCCTGGCGATGGTCGCCCTGACCAAGACTCAGGACAGCAAAGAGCTGCAACGGATGTTCTGGGAGTATTGATTCCCGGTGATACCTCGGCAGGAGCGGCTTGCCCGCCCCTGCCTCCTCGCAAACCCTTCGATAAAAACACCTGCGCCCTACACCAAATTACCTGAATTGCTGTCAGACGGACTTCTTGAAGTTTAAGCAGTTGCGAAATCGCCTACAGTTAAATACTGTATGTGCGTACAGCAAACTAAGGAATACTCCGTGGCAAAGTCCTCTCCCGCAGTGCCAACCCCACCTGGTGCCTACGAACGCCTGGCCATTCGTGTGCAAAAGATCATCAATTCGACCAACGCCCAGAAAGCCAAGGCGGCTTTGATTTTCCGTTTGCCGGAAGAGCCGGAGGATGAGTGGGCGCGCTTGCTGGAGGAAATCGCGGAGAACGACAACGTCACCCTCGCCTATCGGGACGATGGCGGTGTGCAGATTTTCTGGGTTGTGCCGAAGGAAGATTGATTCAATGAGTGTCCGTTTTATCGCTGTGTGTTGCCTGTTTTTCGCCGTTACCGCCCACGCCCAAGCGCCCCGAACCTTCAGCGAAGCCAAGAAAGTCGCGTGGAAACTGTACGCCCCACAATCCACCGAGTTTTATTGCGGGTGCAAATACACCGGCAACCGCGTGGACCTGAAAGCCTGTGGCTACATCCCACGCAAAAACGCCAACCGTGCCGCGCGCATCGAGTGGGAGCACATCGTTCCGGCCTGGCAGATCGGGCATCAGCGCCAGTGCTGGCAGAACGGCGGGCGCAAGAACTGCACGCGCCATGATGACGTGTTCAAACGCGCCGAAGCCGACCTGCACAACCTGGTGCCGAGCATAGGCGAGGTCAATGGTGACCGTAATAACTTCAGTTTTGGCTGGCTGCCGGTGCAAAGCGGGCAGTACGGCTCATGCCTGACCCAGGTGGACTTCAAGGCGAAGAAGGTGATGCCACGCCCTTCCATTCGGGGAATGATCGCCCGCACGTATTTCTACATGAGCAAGCGATACGGCTTGCGCCTGTCGAAACAGGATCGCCAGTTATACGAAGCCTGGAACAAGACCTACCCGGTGCAGGCCTGGGAACGTCAGCGCAACCAGACCGTGGCGTGCGTGATGGGACGCGGCAATGAGTTTGTCGGCCCGGTGAACCTTAAAGCCTGCGGTTGAAGAAGGGCGGAAACCCCGCCCATCCAAGTCGTTACTGCGCAGCCTTGTGTTCAATGATTTCTGAAACAGTATCGGTTTTCTTGGCTCGGGCCATTTTCTCGTTGAGCAGCGTCTGCTTGGCTTCGGCTTCGGCCTTGGTTGCAAACGGCCCCAGCAGTACGTCGTCCTTGCCGTCTACCTTCACGATGTAAAAATTGAAACCGTGTTCCAGCAACCAGGCCGTGAGGTCGGTAATCGCCTGCAACTTGTGGTCCGGCGGGCCAACCCGCACGTCCCATTCCTGGGCGGCAATCGCGCCGGTCTGGGGCTGGCTTTCGGTCACGACAGGCTTGGCCTTTGGCGCATCGACGCTTTTGCCTTCACCGCAACCGGCCAGTGCCAACACCGCAATTGCCATCGCTACTTTACGCACTGCCCTGCTCCTTTAAAGATAAAGAGGCGACTTTATCATTCACTGTCTATTCTGGCCGTCATAAACGTTGGATTAAACAATGCGAATGATGTATCGCAGACCTGTATGATGCCGCCATGGGAATTAATGTCGCCTCTATGCGTCCTAAAAAGAGGCAGTCACAGGGAAGCGCTAAGCAGTACGCTACACACATCCGACACCTGCCCTGTCTGAAACATGTGTCCTTAAAAGTAATCAAGGAGAAGTCCATGCTTATACTCACCCGCAAAGTTGGTGAAAGCATAAACATCGGTGATGACATCACGATCACCATCCTGGGCGTCAGCGGCCAGCAAGTACGAATCGGCATCAACGCCCCCAAGGATGTTGCCGTGCATCGCGAGGAGATCTACCAGCGCATCCAGGCCGGCCTGACTGCTCCGGACAAAAACCAAACGCCTTGAAGTGCCTTCAGTAGCCAGCCCTTTCGTTCACTGTAACGGCTGGCGAAAACTCCTTGGAACTGCTTTTGTCTTTATTGCGTGAGTGACGTCGCCAATGTGTTCATCTTCGTGGACAAGATGAAACTGTCTTCACGCTTGGAACTTGCTCTTTCATTCAAGGCCGAATCTCCTGACTGACTCTAGCCATTCGTGTGCATCCAGGAGCACGTCAATGAGGCCTACGACCACCCCCCCATTTGCCTACAGATCTTGGTTGATCGCCCTATTGATAGGGTTGATCTTCGTCGGGCTGACCTATGGCTTGAAGTACGCAATCGAAGGCACTGGCTCCACCGCCCCCCACTCGTGGCTGGACCTGGCGCTGCTGCTCGGCGGCTACCTGTTCCTGTTTTGCCTCAAACCCATCCAGCGGGCCGTGCAACGTCGGTTGTGCCGACAAATGACACGCTGATACCGCATTCGTCGCTATGAGATCGCCGGTGTTTACAGCGCTCCAACTCGACCTATGCTTGGGCGTGCATGATCAGTAAAAGGGGCTGAGGCAAGATGGATACCCTGAGTAAATCGAAAATCGAGTCCGCGCTGGCAGCCCGCCTGCCCAGCTATCAAGTGACTTGCACATTGCATGCGGACGGAACGCTTTCGGCAGTGCTCAGCGGCCCGGAAACCGACCACTTTGCAATTACCGGGATCGTACCGATCCAGCCATTGCCGAACAAGGCCGAGGCCGTTAACGGGCTCGGCCTTTTTTGTGTCAGGCAGCACCGCTCTGCACATACAACAAGCCGTCTGCGTCGCACTGCACCTTCAACGGTTCATACCCGTCAATCGAAGGATGCTCGGTGACCATAGGCGTATGATGTGTCGACGTCACGACCATCACATCCGCCCCTGCTGCCTCTGCCGCCCGGATGCCTACCGCCGCGTCTTCAAACACCAGACAATCCTGCACCGGCACACCCAGGCGTTGCGCGCCCAGCACGTAACACGCGGGGTTCGGCTTGCCGACGGCAACATCTTCAGCGGTCACCAGCACCGCCGGCGGCGCAATACCTGCCGCTTGCAGCCGACGCAACGCCAGTTCCCTGGGTGCGGAAGTGACCAGCGCCCACTGATCACCCGGCAGGCTATTCAAAAACGTGACCGCGCCGGGGATCGCAACAACACCGTCCACATCATTGATTTCAGCCTCGGTAATCCATTGTGCCTCCACCTCAGGATCGACGCCGGGCAATGCCTGGCCTGTGATGGTATCGATCGCACGAGCACCGTGAATGGTCTTCAAAAACGCTGCCACATCCAGGCCATGGCGTTCAGCCCAGATGCTCCACACCCGTTCGGCAGCGGCAATGGAATTGAGCAACGTCCCATCCATATCAAATAGAAAGGCACGGTAACGGCGGTTGAATACAGCTGAACCTTGGATGGACACTGCTTGGTTTCCTCATCGGCTTTAACAAATATCGGCCCGATGCAATCTACGGATCACCTCGGCACTTGTAAACGCAACCGACGTCGGATGCATTACAGGTTTGTAAGGCAGCCGCAAGTCTTGGCAGCACCCTCACTTCATACAGCGAAGTCGTCAGTCACCCACGCCGGATGACGCCACTTCCTCCTGATGAAAAGGGTCCCACCATGAAACCTGCAAGCAAACTCTGCCTGATCGCCGCCAGCCTGCTGATGCTGGGCACTGGCACCGCCATGGCAGGCACGGTCGCACCGATCAAAGCCAATAACGTGGTGCTGGTACATGGCTCATGGGCTGACGGTTCGAGCTGGTCCGAGGTCATCACCCGCCTCCAGGCCACCGGCTTGCACGTTACCGCCGTGCAGAACCCGCTGACCTCGGCGGCCGAAGACGTCGCCGCCACCAACCGCGTACTGGACCAACAAGACGGCCCTACCGTGCTGGTCGGCCATTCCTACGCCGGCGTCAACCCTGAGCCCCGCATTACAAACTTGTCATCATCCTGTTGGTGGGCTGTTCGGGACGGCTGGTTACCGTGTACTCACTGCCACGACGTGACAGCCAACCCTTTTAGAGAGATACCGTCATGAAACTGTTTATCCTCGGCTTTGCCGCTCTGCTCGCAACCGGTTCTGTGTTTGCTGCCGAACCCGTGATCCACGACAAAACCGGCTTCTTCGTGCACCTGGATGTGGCCAAAGTACTGTCGAGCACCGACACCTACGGCCGATGCGGCATTGTCCCGGCGCAACTCAACTACCTGGACAGCCAGGGCCGTGAACACGTGTTGGACTACCAGGTCCTGGCCACCGGTTGCCCTAGTGACAATTGATCGGGCTACACTTGCGCCACGCATAGAGACAAGGCACTTCCCATGAACATTCTTGTAGTCGAAGACGAACCCAAAGCCGGCAACTACCTGCTCAACGGCCTTCAGGAGCTGGGTTATTCCGTCAGCCTCGCCCGTGACGGCGTGGATGGCTTGCACCAAGCCCTGGAAACGCCGTTCGACGTCATCGTGCTGGATGTGATGATGCCGAAAATGGACGGTTGGGAAGTGCTGCGCCGTCTGCGCAAGGAAGCCGACACGCCAGTGCTTTTCCTTACAGCCCGCGACGACATTGCCGACCGCATCAAGGGCCTGGAATTGGGCGCCGATGATTACCTGATCAAGCCGTTCTCCTTCGCTGAATTGGTGGCGCGTTTGCGTACCCTGACGCGCCGCGGCCCGAGCCGGGAAGAGGAGCAGCTACAGATCGCCGACCTGCACATCGACGTGCTAAAGCGCCGCGTCACCCGCGCGGGCACACGCATCACCCTGACCAACAAAGAGTTCGCCCTGCTGCACCTGTTCGCGACCCATCAGGACCAGGTGCTGTCCCGTTCGCTGATCGCCTCGCGTGTGTGGGACATGAACTTCGACAGCGACACCAACGTAGTAGACGTGGCCGTGCGACGCCTGCGCTTGAAAATCGACGACCCGTTCCAGCTCAAGCTGATTCACAGTGTGCGGGGCATTGGCTACCGCTTCGATACCCAGCCATGAGCAGGCGCAGTCATTACTCCTTGACCCTGCGCCTGGCGTTGATCTTCGCGCTGCTCGCCTTCGCCCTGCTGGCTACCCTAGGCGTGGCGCTGTACCGCGAGCTCGAACGGGAACTGATCATGCGCGACGATGCCGCATTGATTTCCCGTGTCGATCAACTGCGCAACTTGCTCAACGACAGCAACACGCTCGACCTGATCAAGACCAAGCCGGAACTGTTCCAGAACATGCTGGGTAACCACGAGTCGGTACTGAGCATTGCCGCGCCGGGACAAAAACCGCTGCTGCTGGTGAACCCGGGTAATATCGATTTGCCGTCTGTGCCACCCGTCGCGAAGGATCACGCGCTGGGACTCGCCGACGTGCACCATCTGCCTGGCGTGAATGGCGTGCCCTTCTCCACCGTCGCCGCCTCCATCGACTCCGGCGACCTGGGCAGCCTGCAAGTCACCAGCGGGCGCCTGATGACCGAGCGCACCGCGGTGCTCGCCAGCTATCGCTTGAGCGTTTATATCTTGGCGAGTATTGCCGCAATCCTCCTGGCAGTGGTCGGTTACCTGCTTGTTCATCGCGGGCTCTTACCGTTGCGCCGCCTGGCCCGACACGCCCAGGGCATTGGCGTCGGCAACCTCGCCGAACGCCTCGATAGCCATGGCGCACCGAAAGAACTGCTGCCGATGATTGATTCGTTCAACACCATGCTTGAGCGGCTGGCCAAGGGCTTTGTGCAACTGGGCCAGGTGTCCACCGACATGGCCCACGAACTGCGCACGCCAATCAATAACCTGCTGGGCGAAACCCAAGTCGCCCTGCAACAGAGCCGCAGCATCGAAAGCTATCAGCAACTCCTGGCGTCCAATGTCGAAGAGCTTGAACGCCTGGCACGGATGCTCGACAACATGCTGTTCCTGGCCCGCACCGACCCGGCCAGCGCCCTGCGTCAACGCCAGGAGCTCAGTGCCACGGATGAGGTTGAACGCATTGCCGAGTACTTTGAAGGCCTGGCGGGCGATGTGGACATCAGCATTCAGGCCAGAGGTGAAGGGGTGATCTGGGCGGAGCCGATGTTACTGCGCAGGGCGCTGGCGAACCTGTGCGCCAATGCCATCAAATATGGTGCGCCGGGGACTGAGTTGTTGATTCAGGCGGTTCCTGATGCCGAGGGCATTTACCTGAAGGTCAGCAACCAAGGCGAAACCATAGCGGCCGAGCATCTGCCGCGACTGTTCGAACGGTTTTACCGGGTGGATGAATCACGAGAACGCTCCGCCCAATCCAATGGGTTGGGCTTGTCGATTGTGGCGACCATCATGCAGTTGCATAGCGGGCGGTACAGCGTGAGCAGCCACGATGGCGTGACCTGCTTTGAGCTGTTTTTCCCAGGACGCGTGGCGTAACGTTTGCCCCGTCAGTCAAAGGCGCCATTGAGTACTTCGTAAATGATGCCCGACGCAATGGTCACCAATATCAGATCGGTACCTGCTTGCTGCCATTCATACCCATCATAACGGGGCAACTGGCCCAATAAACGACCATCCAGTTTTTTGGCGATGCCCGGCGGTAATGGCTTACCGCGCGCTAGGTTCTTCTGGATACCGGGGGGCAAGGCTGGCCCCGGGCTCCAGTAGTTGCGGTAGCCACCCAATACATTCAGTACCCTGCCTCGATCGACACTGGGGCCGTGACTACCCGATGCGCCTTTGCCTTTGGGTTTGTCATGCCCCTGCCCGACCGAGCTATTGCCTTTATTGTTCCCCTGCCCCTTGCCATTACCAGGATCGGCCAGGGCCATACCACTGCCAGCAAACAAGAAAAGCGAAAGCACGACAGACACGCATTTCAGAGACTTGATCATGGCGATTACCGTGGAGTGGGTGCCCCTGAACTGTAGTTGAAGGTTGGCGCTCACGCCCAGCCCTCAACTGACCTGACCGCCCACTTCGACTATATCCGTCGAGGTTTGCCATGCCGCAGACACCGCGATGCGCAACCCCTCGACCAGGGTCGACAGCACCATCGGCGGCTGGCATGCCCCGTAAACATCAGGCACATGGATAAAGCCACTGCGCACGCCCGACCCCGCCAACTGGTGCTGCAGCCGATAGAACACCTGATTGCACACAAAGGTGCCTGCTGTTTGCGATACCGATGCCGCAATTCCGGCTTTGCCCACAGCCTTGACCATCGCCTTGATCGGCAGCGTCGTGAAGTAGGCTGCCGGGCCGCCAGCCAAGACTGCCGTATCGATAGGCTGCTCGCCCAGATTATCGGGGATGCGTGCATCGTTAATGTTGATCGCCACCCGCTCCATCGAGATAGTGCTACGCCCCGGCCCCAGACCGGTGGCGATCACCATCGCCGGGTGCAGCTCATCGATCAACTGGGTCAGGCACTCGCCAGCGGTCGCAAAGGCGCAAGGCAGCCGACGCGCGACAATCTGCACATCGCTTCCCAGCAGCACGCCATCCAGTTGGCGCACAGCTTCCCAGGAAGGATTCACCGGGTCTTGATCAAAGGGCTCGAAGCCCGTCAGCAGTACAGTTTGCATCTCAACCTCACATCAACAGGTAAAGCAGTACGATATTGACCACCAGCATCATCAGCGCGGTCGGCAATTGGGCCTTGATCACCGCGTTCTTGTCCGGCAGCTCCAGTAACGCAGCCGGCACAATATTGAAGTTGGCGGCCATGGGCGTCATCAAGGTCCCGCAGTAGCCGGAGAACATGCCGATCGCTGCCATCACCGCCGGGTTACCGCCGTAGATTCCCACCAGTACCGGCACGCCGACGCCGCCAGTCATCACCGGAAACGCCGCGAAGCCGTTCCCCATGATCACTGTAAACAAAGCCATGCCCAGCACGTAGACCATCACCGCCACCAACTTGAAATCCAGGTTGATATAGGTGGTAGTGACATGCGCTACAGCCGTGCCGACCCCAGCTTCGTTGAACAGCAAGCCGAGCATCGCCAGCATTTGCGGCAGCACCATGGCCCAGCCCAGGGCTTCTGTGAGGCGGCGGGATTCGCGCAAGGCTTGTACCGGCGTATCGCGGGTCAGCCAGCAGGCAAGGCCGAGGGCGATCAGGCAGCCGATGCCGAGGGAGACGAAGGTGGTGTTTTTCGGGTCCAACAGCGGTGTGCCGCCGATTTCGGTGTGTTTGAGCAACACCGAGCCGATCACCGTGGTCAGGGGGATGGCCAACGCAGGGATAAACAGTTTGTGACCCAGCCGACCGGCACTGGCACGCGAAGCCTTTTCATGCAGCTCAACATGCTTGCCACGTCCGACGCCGCCCATGCCGGCGATCAATGCCATGACCACGATGCCGACACCGATAACCACCGACGGCAAGCGTTCACCGATCAGGAACGGAATGGCGAACAACAGCCAGAACAACGCACTGGACCAGCGCTTGGGATGGGTTCTGTCCATCACGATCATGCCCGCCGTGATCAACAGCAGAACCCCGGCCAGCCAGTAGAGGTATTGAATGGAAATGATCATTGCGCGGCCTCCACGGGGGTGGCGGCAGACGTCATCTCACGGGTGAGCCTTCGGTCAAACCGATGCAGACGGATCGCATGGATAATAAACGCGCAGATCGCCGTAGGAATGCCCCACACCGCGATGTGCAGAGGTTCCACATCAATCCCTGAGCCGAGCAGGAAGGTGTGCATCAATGCGATGGCGCCAAAGGCGACAAAGATGTCTTCACCAAAAAAAAGCCCGACGTTGTCTGTCGCGGCGCACATGGCCAACACCTTGTGACGCAATTTGTCTGGCAGCTTGCCGTAGCGTTTTTCCGCCGCACCCTCGGCCATTGGCGCCAGTAACGGGCGCACCATCTGCGGGTGCCCACCCAGACTGGTCAAGCCCATGGCGGCCGTGGATTCGCGCACAAACAGGTAAATGATCAACAAGCGCCCGACCGTGGCGCGCTCGAACCGTGCAATCCAGTTCTGCGCATGCAGGCGCAGCCCATGGCGCTCCAATAGGCCGATGACCGCCAGGGGCAACAACAGAATCAACTGCAGAGCTCGGGTCTGAAGGAAGCCATCGCCCATGGTGGCAAGGATTTTCTCCAGTGGAAAATGGGCGGCAAAACCGGTGGCGATAGCGGCGGCGGTGACCACCAGCAGAGGGTTGATGCGCAAGACAAAGCCAACCACGATCACAAGTACGCCGATCAACGGCCATAAGTTCACAACAGTTTGCATGGCGGAGAGGTCCTTTAGTGCGCGCTGCGGCGCCATTACAGCAGGATGTGAACAAAGGGTTCACAGCAAGAAGTGGCGTGCAGTCGGCTCGGTTTTTATTGTTGACCCGGAAGGTCGAGCGTCAGTGGCGGCAACTTTGCTGGCTGGGGCGGGAGGTGTCCAACAAGAAAAATTGTTGCTGCAAACCAATAAATTTTGTGGGTGATTGAGTCGCGCGTACGTAGCAAGGTGTGGACAGACCGGGAAGAATTCGCGCATCTTAGCGCCGCCCGTTTATCAGCCGTGTGCTGGCAACCCGCGCACGCTTCACTCAATACTGCTGTGGATATGGAAATTCAATGAAAGCCCAAAAAATCCTGATCGCCCTCTCCTGCGCCGTTGCTTTATCCATGCTGGGTGGCTGCGCCGCCAAGGTAAAAAGCGGTGGTAGCGCCGCGCTGACCATCTCGGATTCCGCCAAACACAACCTCGTGGTGAGCATCAAGGGCGAAGGCCCGGTCGAGCAAAATCCGGACTGGAACCTACTCAAGCGCGACTGGAACAACGCGCTCCAGGTAGAAGCCCGCCAGGCCGGTTTCAATGTCACGGAAAGCCCTGCTGTAGCACCGAGTGATGAGGAAGGTGTAGCCATCAGCATCAACGTGAGCAAGTTCCGCTACATCGAGCCGGGCTCGCGGTATGTCGCCGGAGTGTTGGTCGGTAACGCCTGGGTCTTCTCCCGCGCCGACTACTCCGACCTGAAATCCGGCGCACCGATTGGTTCGCGCACCTACGACACCTCATCGTCCGCCTGGGAAGGCATTGCCTCGGCCATGACGCAGAAGCAGGTGCAGGCGATTGCCAAGCAGATGATCAGCGATATCAAGAGTGCCAAGGCGAAGTAAGCCGTCCTTGTGAGCGAATTTTTCGAGCTGACCTGGAAGCTGATCGACCTGGTGCTCAGATATCTAGATATCGCAAGCGACCGCACCCCGCCACGGCGAAAACGCGTGTTCTCATTCGGATTCGTAATGTTTTTACTGTTGGTCGCGGTGGTTGAACTGGTGGTGCTGCAGGCATTTCTTGGAGGGAACGGCTGAGGCTGTCGCTTCGGTTTCCAGCGGCGCGACTGACCTCAAAAACCCTGTTTATAGTGGCGGGATACTTGCGGGGTTCAACATGCAAAAAGCCCAGCGAATAGCTGGGCCTGCATTGAAAAACCTACTCTGCAGGTGACTCGGAGGCTGGCGAAACCACCTTGAGTGTGAGCTTTGGATCAGCCACCTCCACCCAGCCCTTCTTCAAAGACTCATCCGCCACAATTTTACGTATCAAAAAGCAGTAGATGATTGGCAAACCGGCACTTAGGATTGCCATCCAAGGCGGGCCTGCGATAAAACTCAGCCCTATGACGATCATCCAGATAAACAAATGCCGCCAGAGTCCGGCCAAGCGGAGATCAGGGAAACCCAGAAACTATATCGCCAGAACCTGAAACGAATCGACGTATTCAATCTGGTCGCTGCCTGGACGTTTGAAGTAGCGGGCCACTGCACTGCCTTTTTGGGTTTAACCCAGCGAACCTAGCACTGTAAGCCCGGGACGAACAAGGCTGCGCGAGACGGGAGCTCGGTGTATAGAGCACGCCGGAATGCGACACAAAAACAAAAAAGGGCCCACCTTTCGGTGAGCCCTTCTAGACCGCCCAGCAGAGCGGATTTTGTTTGGTAGGCGCGATTGGACTCGAACCAACGACCCCCACCATGTCAAGGTGGTGCTCTAACCAACTGAGCTACGTGCCTGCTGTGAGGCGGCATTCTACGGAATTCCGGAGGGGTGTCAACATCTTTTTTGCAGCTAACCCTATGAATATGCGAATTTTTTATTGGCGTGGAGCCCACGCGTGAATTTCGGGTGGCTGGCAGGCAATTTTCAACTCAGGTAGGATCAGCGCACTCGTAAAAAATATAAAACAGAGGTTCCAGGATGGCGAACACCCCCTACCCCCAGTCGTATTACGCCGCTTCCGCGAATACCGTTCCACCTCGCCCGGCACTGCAAGGCGAGGTCGAAACCGACGTGTGCGTGATTGGCGCCGGCTATACCGGCCTTTCCAGCGCGCTGTTTCTGCTGGAGAACGGTTTTCGCGTGACGGTACTGGAAGCCGCCAAGGTGGGGTTTGGCGCCTCGGGCCGAAACGGCGGGCAGATCGTTAACAGCTACAGCCGTGATATCGACGTGATCGAGCGCAGCGTCGGGCCGCAGCAGGCGCAGTTGCTGGGGCAGATGGCGTTTGAGGGCGGCAGGATCATTCGTGAACGCGTCGCCAAGTATCAGATCCAGTGCGACCTCAAGGACGGCGGGGTATTCGCCGCACTTAACAGCAAGCACATGGGCCACCTGGAGTCGCAAAAGCGCCTGTGGGAACGCTACGGCCACACGCAGCTGGAGTTACTGGACGAACGCCGCATCCGCGAAGTGGTGGCCTGTGACAACTACGTCGGCGGTTTGCTGGACATGAGTGGCGGGCACATCCACCCGCTCAACCTGGCCTTGGGCGAAGCAGCAGCAGTTGAATCGCTGGGCGGAACGATCTACGAGCAATCGGCAGCAGTGCGCATCGAGCGCGGCGCCAACCCAGTGGTGCACACCGCCGAGGGCAAGGTCAGGGCCAAGTTCATCATCGTCGCGGGCAATGCCTACTTGGGCAACCTGGTACCGGAACTGGCCGCCAAATCAATGCCGTGTGGCACGCAAGTAATCACCACGGCGCCGCTGGGCGATGAGTTGGCGAAGACGTTGCTGCCGCAGGATTACTGCGTCGAAGACTGTAACTATCTGCTCGACTACTACCGCCTCACCAGCGACAAGCGCCTGATCTTCGGCGGTGGCGTGGTGTATGGCGCACGCGACCCGGCAAACATCGAGGCAATCATCCGTCCGAAGATGCTCAAGGCCTTTCCGCAGCTCAAAGACGTGAAAATCGACTACGCCTGGACCGGCAATTTCCTGCTGACCTTGTCGCGCTTGCCGCAAGTTGGTCGGCTGGGTGACAACATTTACTACTCGCAAGGCTGCAGCGGCCATGGCGTGACGTACACGCACCTGGCGGGCAAGGTACTGGCGGAGGCGCTGAGAGGCCAGGCAGAGCGTTTTGATGCGTTTGCTGACCTGCCGCACTACCCGTTCCCGGGTGGGCAACTGCTGCGCACGCCGTTTGCGGCGCTTGGGGCCTGGTATTACGGGCTGCGCGACAAGTTGGGCTTCTAACGCTATCCAACTGTGTGCGGGCTTGCTCGCGAATGCGGTGGTTCAGTCACTGGAAATATTGACTGACGAACCGCCTTAGCTAGCAAGCCCGCTTCCCACATAAGCCAAATCGCAGACACAAAAAACCCCGGTCTTTCGACCAGGGTCTTTGCTATCGGATCAAAGCAGCCAAAGGCTTTCTTTGTGCTTCAAGGCGTTCAGTGGGCCTTGAAGCAGATATGGCGCAGCGGACGGGACTCGAACCCGCGACCCCCGGCGTGACAGGCCGGTATTCTAACCGACTGAACTACCGCTGCGTATCGCTTGACCAGTTGAACGTAAACCCTCAACTGTCTTTAAACATCTGATCGATCAGCCTTGGCTGTTCAATCTCAAGCCTGATAGATCAAGCCTGGAAAATATGGCGCAGCGGACGGGACTCGAACCCGCGACCCCCGGCGTGACAGGCCGGTATTCTAACCGACTGAACTACCGCTGCGCGTCGGTGCAACCTTTAACGTTGCGTCTTGCCCTGAAGCAAAACTCTCAAGAAGTGGTGGGTGATGACGGGATCGAACCGCCGACCCTCTGCTTGTAAGGCAGATGCTCTCCCAGCTGAGCTAATCACCCTTTGCTTCGTTGAGGCCGCGAAATTTACGCAGGTAGCGGACCTAAGTCAATAGCAGGATTGAGTTTTTTTTCAAAAACAGCTGTAAGTTGCAAGCTTCAAGCTGCAAGTTAAAAGCTACCGAAAACCGGCTTTCACTTACAGCTTGAAGCTTGCAACTGCCCCTCACTGCTCATAGACCATCTTCTTGCTCATGCCACCGTCCACCACAAACTCTTGCCCGGTGACAAACCCCGCTTGGCGCGACAGCAACCACGCCACCATCGCCGCCACGTCCTCGACCTTACCCACCCTGCCCGCCGGATGCTGGGCGTGATCGGTATCACTCAGCGGCTCTGCGCGACGGGCTGCGGGATCACGCGCATCGATCCAGCCAGGGCTGACCGCATTGACCCGCACTTCCGGCCCAAGGCTCATGGCCAAGGCGTGAGTCAGCGCCAGCAGGCCACCCTTGCTCGCCGCATAGGCTTCGGTGTCCGGCTCCGACTGGCGAGCCCGCGTCGACGCCAGGTTGACGATGGCACCGCCATGGGCACGAAGATACGGCGCACAGTGCTTGGCCAATAACATCGGCCCACTGAGATTCACAGCCAGCACCCGATTCCAGTAAGCCAGATCCAGGCTTTCCAGGGTAATGTTGCGCGGGTCGGCGACCGCCGCATTGCACACCAGCGCGTCCAGGCGCCCGAACTGCCCGAGCACTTCGGCGACGCCCTGGGCCACTTGCTTCTCGTCGGCCACGTCCATGGTGATAAACCAGGCGTTTTCGCCCAGCACCTTGGACACCCTGGAACCGCGCTCGCGGTCCAGGTCGGTCAACACGACTTGCCAGCCTTCGCTGATCAGCCACGCGGCAATCCCGAGGCCAATGCCCCGCGCCGCGCCTGTCACCAGCGCGACACGCCCGTTACTGGCTGCCGCCGTATCCATGGACCACTCGATCACAAGGCCGCCAGCCCGCGAGCCAGGTCAGCCTGCAAGTCGGCAACGTCCTCCAGGCCCACCGCAACGCGGATCAGGCTGTCACGGATACCCGCCGCCTCGCGCTCCTGTGGCGCCAGGCGCCCGTGGGAGGTGGTGCTCGGGTGAGTGATGGTGGTCTTGCTGTCACCCAGGTTGGCAGTGATGGAGATCAGGCGAGTGGCATCGATAAAGCGCCAGGCGCCGTCTTTGCCGCCCTTCACTTCGAAGCTCACCACGGCACCGAAACCACGCTGCTGGCGCTGGGCTAACGCGTGTTGCGGGTGGCTCTTAAGACCGGCGTAATGCACTTTCTCGATACCGTCCTGTTGCTCCAGCCACTCGGCCAGGGCCTGGGCGTTGGCGCAATGGGCCTTCATGCGCAGGCTGAGGGTTTCCAGGCCTTTGAGGAAGATCCAGGCATTGAACGGGCTCAAGGTCGGGCCAGCGGTGCGCAGGAAGCCGACGACCTCTTTCATCTGCTCACTGCGACCGGCGACCACACCGCCCATGCAACGACCCTGGCCGTCGATGAACTTGGTGGCCGAGTGCACAACAATGTCCGCGCCCAGCTTCAACGGCTGCTGCAGCGCCGGGGTGCAGAAGCAATTGTCGACCACCAGCATCGCGCCCTTGGCGTGAGCGACTTCGGCCAACGCGGCGATATCCACCAGCTCAGCCAAAGGGTTGGATGGCGACTCGACGAACAGCAACTTGGTGTTGGCTTTGATCGCAACGTCCCAGCCGGACAGGTCCGCCAGGGGCACGTAGTCCACTTCAATGCCAAAGCGCTTGAAGTACTTTTCGAACAGGCTGATGGTCGACCCAAACACGCTGCGCGACACCAGCACATGGTCGCCGGCGCTGCACAGGCTCATCACCACCGCCAGGATTGCCGCCATGCCGGTCGCCGTGGCCACCGCTTGCTCAGCACCTTCAAGCGCCGCGATACGCTCCTCGAACGCGCGCACGGTCGGGTTGGTGTAACGCGAATAGACGTTACCCGGCACTTCGCCAGCAAAGCGCGCAGCGGCGTCGGCCGCTGTGCGGAACACGTAGCTGGACGTGAAAAACATCGGATCACCGTGCTCACCTTCCGGCGTGCGGTGTTGGCCGGCGCGCACAGCCAGGGTATCGAAAGCTACGCCATCGAGGTCGCTGTCCAACCGACCGGCATCCCATTCCTGACTCATGCTGCCACTCCTTACTCAATTCTTTATTTAAGATACAAAACCGGCCCCTCAGGGCCGGTTGTCACTCAGTTGTTGTACAGATCGATGATCGCGCTGACCGCCTGGGTCTTGATCTTCGACGAGTCATTACGCGCCTGCTCGATCTTGTTCAGGTAGGCATCGTCGACATCCCCGGTCACGTACTTGCCGTCGAACACGGCGCAGTCGAACTGGTCGATCTTGATCTTGCCACCGCCGACCGCTTCGATCAGGTCCGGGAGGTCCTGGTAGATCAGCCAATCCGCGCCGATCAGGTCGGCAACATCCTGGGTCGAACGGTTGTGGGCGATCAGTTCATGGGCGCTCGGCATGTCGATACCGTAAACGTTCGGGTAACGCACGGCAGGCGCGGCAGAACAGAAGTACACGTTCTTAGCACCGGCTTCGCGGGCCATCTGGATGATCTGCTTGCAGGTGGTGCCACGCACGATGGAGTCATCCACCAGCATCACGTTCTTGCCGCGGAACTCCAGCTCGATCGCGTTGAGCTTCTGGCGAACCGACTTCTTGCGCGCCGCCTGGCCCGGCATGATGAAGGTACGGCCGATGTAGCGGTTTTTCACGAAGCCTTCGCGAAACTTGACACCCAGGTGGTTGGCCAATTCCAGCGCAGCGGTACGGCTAGTGTCCGGAATCGGGATTACCACGTCGATGTCATGCTCAGGACGCTCGCGCAGGATCTTCTCAGCCAGCTTCTCGCCCATACGCAGGCGTGCCTTGTACACCGAAACGCCGTCGATGATCGAATCCGGACGCGCCAGGTAGACGTGTTCGAAGATGCACGGGGTGAGTTTCGGCGCCACGGCGCACTGGCGGGTGTGCAGCTTGCCGTCTTCGGTGATGTACACCGCTTCGCCCGGCGCGAGGTCGCGAATCAAGGTGAAGCCCAGGACGTCCAGGGACACGCTTTCGGAAGCGATCATGTACTCGACGCCTTCGTCGGTGTGACGCTGGCCGAACACGATCGGGCGGATGCCGTGCGGGTCGCGGAAGCCGACGATGCCATAACCAGTGATCATGGCGACAACGGCGTAACCACCGACGCAACGGTTGTGCACGTCAGTCACGGCAGCGAACACATCCTCTTCGGTCGGCTGCAGCTTGCCGCGCTGGGCCAGTTCGTGGGCGAACACGTTGAGCAGCACTTCCGAGTCAGAGTTAGTGTTGACGTGGCGCAGGTCAGATTCGTAAATCTCCTTGGCCAGCTGTTCAACGTTGGTCAGGTTACCGTTGTGAGCCAGCGTGATGCCGTAAGGCGAGTTGACGTAAAACGGCTGAGCTTCGGCAGACGTCGAGCTGCCGGCAGTCGGGTAACGCACATGGCCAATGCCCATGTGCCCGACCAGGCGCTGCATGTGACGCTGGTGGAACACGTCACGCACCAGGCCATTGTCCTTGCGCAGGAATAACCGGCCGTCGTGGCTGGTCACAATACCGGCAGCGTCCTGGCCGCGGTGCTGGAGGACGGTTAGCGCGTCATACAGCGCCTGATTGACGTTCGACTTACCGACGATACCGACGATGCCACACATGCGACGCAACCCCTACTTAATGAATCTTGACTGAACCCAGCTTACTGAGGCGTTTTGGCCGGTAAGAGGTGTTCCTTGAACGGAAGATCAGCGGGTACGCTGATTCCGCTGGCCAGCCACTGACTGCTCCACCCCAAAATGAGGTTCTTGGACCAATCTGCAACCAATAGAAATTTTGGCACGAGTACCGACTCCTGCCACCACGAATCCTGCTGTACCGGCCCCAGGCTCAACAGCCCGACTGCCACGACCACCAGCAACGCACCACGCGCAGCGCCAAAGGCCATGCCGAGAAATCGATCGGTCCCGGAGAGGCCGGTGACACGTATCAACTCGCCAATAAGATAATTGACCATTGCCCCCACCAGCAGCGTGGCGATGAACATGATGGCGCAGCCCGCGATGACGCGGGCCGAAGGTGTCTCGATGTATCCGGCCAGGTAGACCGACAATGAACCGCCGAACATCCAGGCTACGACTCCTGCGATGATCCAGGTCAGCAACGACAGTGCTTCTTTTACGAAGCCGCGGCTTAGACTGATCAAAGCGGAGATGGCGACAATTGCAACAATCGCCCAATCAACCCAGGTAAATGGCACAGTGCAGCCTACGGACAGATGAGGCGGCGCATTTTAGCAGAGCGCTGGGCTGTCGGTAAGCTGTGATTGCGGCTGCTTTGCAAATCAATAGTTTGTGGCGAGCCAACGCGATTTCAAGCCCACCACAAAACGAATGTGGGAGCTGGCTCGCCTTCGATGGGGCCGGCACATTCAACATCACTGTTGATTGATCCGGCGTCATCGCAGGCAAGCCAGCTCCCACGTTTGGCTTGCATCCCTACCAAGTGCTGGCGGTATCAGCCGCGCTCAGGCTGGAAGCGGGTCACAAAACCCTTGAGGTTCTGCTGGCGATCCAGCAAGTCCCGCAGGCGATCCGCTTCGGCACGCTCGATCAACGGCCCGACAAACACGCGGTTCTTGCCGTCGGCGCTACGGATATAGGCGTTATAGCCCTGGCTACGCAGCTTCTTTTGCAAGGCGTCGGCGCCCTCGCGGCTGCCCAGGCTGGCCACTTGAATCGACCAACTGATCGGCAAGCCATTCGGATCGATACGACTCTGGCCCACATCCGGCTTGCCCGGTGCGGCGGGCTGCGGTGCTACCGGCTTGGGCGCAGGTGCAGGCGCGACAGGCTTCGCAGCGGGTGCCGGCTTGACCACTGGCACGCTTGGCTGCACCGGCATCGACGGTGCTTGCTGCGCAGCCACTTCATCATCCGTCGGCACAGGCTCTTCTTCCGGCAAGGCCTGGGGCTCAGGCACGACCACAGACTCGACCTGAACCTGCGGCACCGCCGGGGCTTGTGGCGCGGCCGGAGCCTCAACCACGACCTGGCGCGCTTCGTCCTGACGAGAGAACAGCATCGGCAGGAAAATCACCGCCAGCGCTACCAGAACCAAGGCTCCGACCATTCGCTGCTTGTACGCGCTATCCAGTAATGCCATGTGCAGCTTCCTCCGTGGAGCGCCGGGCTAACCACTCAAGCGCCTCGGCAACGCAATAAAATGACCCGAACAATAGAATTTCATCGTCGGGCGTAGCAACGGCGCACTGCGCTTCAAGGGCCTCGGTGACGCTTGTATACGACGCCACAGGTGCACCAAGGTTCTGCAACGCCAGTTCCAGCTCAGCAGCCGGGCGACTACGCGAAGTATCCAGCGGCGCCACAGCCCAGGCCTGGACGCTGCCCAACAAGGGCGCGACCACGCCATCCAGGTCCTTGTCCGCCAGCAGACCGAATACGGCAAGACGACGACCGACCTGCGGCGTGCGTGAAAGGCGCTGAGCCAGGTACTCGGCCGCATGGGGGTTGTGCCCCACATCCAACAGCAAGTTCAGGCGCTTGCCCTGCCATTCGAACGCACGACGATCCAGGCGCCCTACCACGCGAGTCGCCAGCAATGTGGCAGCAATCTGCTCGGCATTCCACGGCAGATCCAGCAGCAGATAGGCTTGCAGCGCGAGCGCGGCGTTTTCCAATGGCAGGTTCAATAGCGGCAGGTCACGCAGTTCCACCGCCTGGCCACGGGCATCGAGCCCACGCCATTGCCAGTGCTGCTCACCGATCTCAAGATTGAATTCGCGGCCGCGCAGGAAGAACGGGCAACCCAGCTCGCGCACCTTGTCCAGCAGGGTATGCGGCGGATTTAGGTCACCACACAGCGCAGGCTTGCCCTGGCGGAAGATCCCGGCTTTTTCATAAGCCACGGACTCACGGGTGTTACCCAGGTAGTCGGCGTGGTCCACGCCAATGCTGGTGACCAGCGCCAGGTCGGCATCCACCACATTGACCGTGTCCAGACGCCCGCCCAGACCGACTTCCAGCACCACCACATCCAGTTGCGCACGCTCAAACAGCCAGAACGCCGCCAGGGTGCCCATCTCGAAATAAGTCAGGGAAATCTCGCCTCGGCCCGCATCGAGTGCGGCGAAGGCTTCGCAGAGTTGCGTATCAGTGGCTTCGACGCCATTGAGTTGCACCCGCTCGTTGTAACGCAGCAGGTGCGGGGAATTATAGACGCCAACTTTCAGCCCTTGGGCCTGGAGCAGCGCCGCGACAAAGGCACAGGTAGAGCCTTTGCCGTTGGTGCCGGTTACCGTGATCACGCGCGGCGCCGGACGACCCAACCCGAGGCGGGCCGCTACCTGTTGCGAACGCTCCAGGCCCATGTCGATGGCGGAGGGATGCAACTGCTCAAGGTAGGCAAGCCATTCGCCCAGGGTGCGCTGGGTCATAGGTTTGCAGGCACCGGCGGCACCACAATCGGCTCGACTTTAGGCGCGACGTAGACAGGCGTAGGCAGGCCCATCATTTGCGCCAGCAGGTTGCCCAGGCGCGGGCGCAGCTCACTGCGCGGGATGATCAGGTCGATAGCACCGTGCTCCAGCAGGAACTCGCTGCGCTGGAAACCTTCGGGCAGCTTTTCGCGTACGGTCTGCTCGATCACGCGCGGGCCGGCAAAGCCGATCAGGGCCTTTGGCTCGCCGACGATCACATCACCCAGCATTGCCAGGCTGGCGGAAACACCGCCGTAGACCGGGTCAGTGAGCACGGAGATGAACGGGATGCCTTCTTCGCGAAGACGCGCCAGTACCGCGGAGGTCTTGGCCATTTGCATCAGGGAAATCAGGGCTTCTTGCATACGAGCCCCACCGGAGGCGGCGAAGCAGATCATCGGGCAACGGTTTTCCAGGGCATAGTTGGCCGCGCGGACAAAGCGCTCACCGACGATGGCCCCCATGGACCCCCCCATGAAGGAGAACTCAAACGCCGACACCACAACTGGCATGCCGAGCAATTTGCCGCTGACGGAAATCAGCGCGTCTTTCTCGCCGGTCTGCTTCTGCGCACCGACCAAGCGGTCCTTGTACTTCTTGCTGTCACGGAACTTGAGACGGTCAACTGGCTCCAGATCAGCGCCCAGTTCGTTGCGGCCGTCAGCATCCAGGAAAATGTCGATGCGGTCGCGCGCGCCAATACGCATGTGGTGGTTGCACTTGGGGCAAACGTCCAGGGTCTTTTCAAGCTCGGGGCGATACAGCACCGCGTCGCAGGATGGGCACTTGTGCCACAGACCTTCAGGAACCGAGCTTTTCTTCACCTCGGAACGCATGATCGAAGGGATCAGTTTGTCTACTAACCAGTTGCTCATGCTTTCTTTCTCCAGTACCGGTGGCTTGAACACAGCCCCGCGTATGCCCTTGAGCTAAATTCATATGTGGCGATGACACATGCTGGACGGGGTCAGACGTTCGACCGGCCATTTCCTGCATGCACCCTCAGCCTTCCAGACAACCTGCCAGCGCAGGGTTGCCACTTCATTTCCGGGCCACCCACAGGCGGCGCCGGGCTGTTTTACACAGTGGTAGTTATGGACGGCGGCAGACTGCCAGCCGTCACATCCCACCACCGCTGTTGCGCACGGCCCGCATGAATGCGCGAATCTTGCTGTGGTCCTTGATGCCCTTGCCCTGCTCTACCCCACCACTGACATCCACGGCATACGGCCGAACCTGTTCGATCGCGGCTGCGATATTCGCAGGGTTGAGCCCGCCAGCCAGGATGATCGGTTTGCTCAAATCTTCGGGAATCAGCGACCAATCAAACGCCTCGCCGGTACCGCCGGGCACGCCTTCGACGTAGGTGTCGAGCAGAATCCCGCGAGCGCCACCATAGGCGGCACACGCCGCCGCGATATCATCCCCGGCCTTGACGCGCAACGCCTTGATATACGGGCGCTGATAGCTTTCACATTCTTCCGCCGTTTCGTCGCCATGGAACTGCAGCATGTCCAACGGTACGGCATCCAGGGTTTCGTTGAGCTCACACCGGCTGGCGTTGACGAACAGACCCACGGTGGTCACGAACGGCGGCAATGCGGCAATGATCGCCCGCGCCTGCAACACATTCACCGCCCGCGGGCTCTTGGCGTAAAACACGAAACCGATGGCATCCGCGCCCGCCTCGACCGCCGCCAGCGCGTCTTCTATGCGGGTAATCCCGCAAATCTTGCTGCGAACGGCTGACATGTCGTGAAAACCTCGGGGTTGGAACCAGAAAGTCCCGGATGGTAACAAAAGCTTTTCCGGGCGTCAGCCGCCAAGTTCGCTGAAACCTGTGAGGAAGTGTGGCCCGATGAAACGTTCCGGCAATTCAAACTCGTCGCGGTACTCCACATCCACCAGGTACAGACCGAACGGATGTGCCGTGACCCCGCCCGTGCGGCGAATTCGGCTTTCCAGTACTTCCTTGGCCCACTCCACCGGGCGCTCGCCCGTGCCGATAGTCATCAGCACCCCGGCAATGTTTCGAACCATATGGTGCAGGAAGGCCCCGGCGCGAATATCCAGCACAATCATCTTGCCGTGACGGGTCACCCGCAAATGGTGGACCTCCTTGATCGGCGACTTGGCCTGGCACTGGCCGGCACGAAACGCGCTGAAATCATGCACGCCCACCAGGTGCTGCGCCGCTTCGGCCATGCGCTCGGCATCCAGCAGGCGGTGGTTCCAGGTAATTTCTTCGTTGAGGTGCGCCGGGCGGATCTGATCGTTGTAGATCACGTAGCGATAACGCCGGGCGATCGCCTTGAAGCGTGCATGAAAGTGCGCCGGCATCACCTTGGCCCAGCTGACACTGACGTCATGGGGCAGATTGATATTGGCGCCCATCACCCAAGCTTTCATTGACCGTTCAGCCTGGGTGTCGAAGTGCACTACCTGGCCGCAGGCGTGCACGCCGGCGTCGGTGCGCCCGGCGCACATCAGCGATACCGGCGAATCGGCGACTTTGGACAGGGCCTTTTCCAGGGTTTCCTGCACCGTCAGCACACCGGAGGCCTGGCGCTGCCAGCCGCGATAGCGCGAGCCTTTGTATTCCACGCCAAGGGCGATGCGGTAAAAGCCTGCGGCCGCCATTTCGGCGGCCGCGTTATCTATATTTGCCAAGAACTGAGAGCCTGATGAGTTGCGCAGAGGGGGTCATTATGCCGGTTTGTGTGGGAGCCCACAAAAGCAAAACGGCGCCCCGAAGGGCGCCGCTGCTTTAACAGTCGACGATCACGCCAGCCGGTCGAGCATTTCCTTAGCCTCGCCGCGCTGGGTCTCATCACCTTCGGTCAGCACTTCGGAGAGGATGTCCCGCGCGCCGTCCGCATCGCCCATGTCGATATAGGCTTGGGCCAGGTCAAGCTTGGTGGCCACCTCATCCGTGCCGGAGAGGAAGTCGAATTCCGGCTCATCATCGCCCAGTGCCGCGTCTTCCGCGGTAAAGGACGGCTCGATGGACGGATGTTCCAGGCTCTGGGACAGGCGGTCCAGTTCGGCATTGACGTCATCCAGCTCCGACGCAAAAGCATCAGGCTTGGCGCTTGCTTGCGGCTCATCGGCCAGGGACAGGTCGAAATCTTCCGACAGATCGAAATCGTCCAGCGCCGCAGGGGTCAGGGTCGGCGGCTCGACAGCAGGTACGTCCTTCATCTGCTCGTCCAGGCCCGAGAGGAAGTCGTCATCGGATTGCGCCGAAGCCGGTGCATCAGGTTGCAGGTCCAGGTCGAAGTCCGACAGATCATCCGGAGCGGCCTTGGCTTCAGTCTGCTGCTGCAGGAGCGACTCGAATGTCTGCTGATCGTCCTTGACCTCAGCCGGGGATGCCGCTTCCAGATCGTCCAGGCTCAAATCGAAATCGGTGTCGAAGGTCTCTGGCGCAGGCTCAGCCGGCTTGTCTTCGAGCAAATCCTTGACGTATTGAGCGTCCAGCGCGGCGGCGGCAACCGCAGCGCTGACGCCCGCCGCCAAAACGGCCATGGCCGGGAAGCGGCTTTTGAGCTGCTCGACCTGGGCGTGGTTTTCACCATTGGCTACCAGTTGACGCTCTTGGGTGACGAAGCCGTCCTTGTCGCTTTGCAGGCCGTAGACTTCCATCAGCTTCAAACGCAGGTCGCTGCGCTTGGGCTCATGCTTAATTGCCTGCTCCAGCACATCGGCGGCCTGGTTCAGGTGGCCACGGTCGATATGGGATTGGGCCTGGGCCAGTGAATCGCTGGAGTTTGCCGGGGCCACAGCAACAGCCAGCGGCGCAAGTACAGAGGCAACGGTCGGCACAACAACTGCCGGCTCAACGGCTGGGGCCGCTGCTGGAGCGGCGGCCAACTTGACGCTTGGCGGCGGCACTTCCAGGCCTTCGAAACTGTCCGGCGGCAGGTCGTGGTCGATGTTGGAGGCGAACTCCGGCTCTTCAGCCAGGGCCCGCGCCATGCGCAGGTGCTTTTCCTCTTCGCGGCGAGCATTGCGATGGCGCGCCCACAACAGCAGGAGCAACAGCACCAACAAAATAGCCGCACCGCCGAGCACGCCGAGCACGGCGGGGCTAGTCAGCAGGTCGTTGAATTTGCCCTCGGTGGTGGCAGGCGCTGCATCAGCTTTGACCGGTTCAGCCGCTGGCACAGGCGCTGCTGTCGCTGCTGTCGCTGCTGTCGCTGCATCGGGCACTGAAGGGGCAGCAGCCGGCTCACCCGCCAACTGAGCCGGCATTGCTGCAGTGGCCGGAGCGACCGGAGCCCCCTTTTCAGCCTGTAAACGGGCAAGCTGATCGTTTTTCAGTTGAATCAGTTTTTGCAGCTTGTCCAACTGGCTTTGCAGGTCGGCCGCACGGCTTTTCAGCTCTTCGTTGTCGCGACGAGTGGTGTCCAGTTGCTCCTGGGTCATTGCCAGTTTGTCGCTCAGAACCGCGCTGTCGCCAGCCTTGCCTTTGGCGTCCTTCTTGGCCGCCTCGGCCGAAACCAGGCTCAAGTTGTCCTTAGCGTTGGTAGTCGCTGGCGCGTTGCCAGCTTGGGCGCGCTTGGTGGCGTCCAGTTGCTGCTTACCCGCCGCAGGGTTGGTGGCGACGCGCCGACCCTGGCGCCAGGCGTTATTCTGCGCGCGGACTTCGGCTATCGCCTGGGGTTGCGGCAGCGCGGTGCTTTCTACGGTATCTGGCAGGCGCAGGACCTGGCCGGTTTTCAGGAGGTTGATATTGCCGTCGATAAACGCGCCCGGGTTGAGCGCCTGGATCGCCAGCATCGTCTGCTGGACCGAGCCGCCATTGCGATTCTTCGCGGCAATTTCCCACAAGGTGTCGCGGGAGGTGGTGGTGTACTGCGCCGGCTTGCTCACGGCTGGCGCGGTGCTGGCAGGCGCCGCCACACGCGGGGCAGGTGCGGCGGCCGTCGGTGCCCGCTGGTCGAATTTGGCCGGGTCGAGCAATACGCTGTAATCGCGCATCAGACGGCCATTGGGCCATTGCACCTGCAGCAGAAAGCGTACGTAGGATTCCGGCAGCGGCTTGCTTGAGGTGACACGCACCACGCTGCGGCCATTGGGATTGACCACCGGGGTAAACGTCAGGTCATTGAGGAACGCCTGGCGATCGACGCCCGCGTCCACAAACGCCTGAGATGAGGCCAGGCTCGGCGTGATCTCGGAAGCCGTGAGGCCACCGACATCGAGCAATTCGATCTCCACCGCCAACGGCTGGTTCAACTTCGACTTGAGGGTCATCTCCCCCAGCTGCAGCGCCTGCGCCATACCGGAGGACAGCGCCGAGGCGGCCGCTATTGCTAACACCAGTTTGCGAACTTGAACCATAGCCTCATCCTTTGTTTGAACACTCCCCGGCCTGCGAGAAGGTTGGTAACCGCTGCCATAAGGCATGGCGAGCCGATAGGTTACCGACGCGCTTCTGTTCTGCTTTGGACCAAGCATAGCGCCTGGCTAGAATCAATCTACAAATTGCCGCCAAGTATCTTTTACACAAGGTCTTTTATCAACAACTGCGCCAACTGCACGGCGTTCAGTGCGGCGCCTTTGCGTACGTTATCTGACGTCAGCCACAGATTTAGTTCCGCCGGGTCATCCACACCCTTACGGACCCGCCCTACATAAATAACATCCTGGCCTACCGCGTCGCCCACTGCGGTGGGATAGTCCCCCTCATCCACGAGCTCTATACCTGGAGCTGTGTCGAGTGCGCGGTTCACGGCGGCGAGATCGACCGCTGCGCCCAATTGCAGAGACACAGTCAGGCTATCGCCAAAAAACACCGGTGCTTGAACGCAAGTTGCGGAAATCTTTAGCAAAGGTAATGCCAGCACTGCACGCAGTTCATGGACCAGGCGTTTTTCCAAGGCTGTATGACCCTGGGCGTCTGGCGCGCCGACTTGCGCCAACACATTGAAGGCGACCTGACGATCAAAGAACGTCGGTTCCAGCGGGCGCATGTTCAGCAGCTCGGCGGTTTGCCGTGCGAGCTCGCTGACCGCCTCGCGCCCCTGGGCCGACATTGCCAGGTTGGCGGTGACGCTCACGCGTTGGATATCCAACAGGCCACGCAAGGGCGCCAGTACCACCGCCAGGTTGGTCGCCGATGGGCTTGGGCTGCCGAGCTGGAACGGTTTTTTCAGGCCATCAAGCACATGGGCGTTGACTTCCGGCACCACTTGCGGCGCTTGCGCGGCCGGCAAGGCGCCAGACAAGTCGATCACCGAGCAACCCGCCGCGGTGGCACGCGGGGCGAAACTCAAGGTAACCGCCGGTCCCGCCGCAAAAAAAGCCAGTTGCACTTTGCTGAAGTCGAACTCATCGACTTCCCTCACCCGCACGTTCTTGCCGCGAAACGGCACGGATGCGCCAGCCGAGTTGTTGCCCGCCAGCAAATGCAGAGTGCCCACCGGGAAGCTCAACTCTTCAAGGATCTGCACCAGGGTTTCGCCAACGGTGCCGGTGGCGCCGATTACGGCGATATCAAAGGTCTGGGTCATGAGGGCTGCCTCGGGCATTGCGGGGAGCGGCACTTTACCGGGTGGTGGGGGGTGAGGCAATTAACCCAGCGTTTGTGGTGTGACTGATGGCCTCTTTGCAATCAAGCCCGCCCCCACATTCGATCGAGTTAAATGCAATCAAATGTGGGGCTTGCCCGCAAAGAGGCCCGAAAGCACAACAAAAAAAAACCGCGCCTGTCACCAGAACGCGGGTTTCTCATCTTGCCTCAAGCGATCAACGCTCCAGCAGAATCCGCAGCATACGACGCAACGGCTCAGCCGCGCCCCACAGCAGCTGGTCGCCAACGGTGAACGCGCCCAGGTACTGGGTGCCCATGTTCAGCTTGCGCAGACGACCCACCGGCACATTCAGGGTACCCGTGACCTTGGTCGGGCTCAGCTCCTGCATGCTGATATCACGGTTGTTCGGGACCAGCTTGACCCACGGATTGTGCTGGCTGATCAGCCCTTCGATATCGGCAATCGGCACATCTTTGTTCAGCTTGATGGTCAGCGCCTGGCTGTGGCAGCGCATCGCGCCGATGCGCACGCAGATGCCATCCACTGGGATCGGGCTCTTGAAGCGACCGAGGATCTTGTTGGTCTCGGCCTGGGCCTTCCACTCTTCGCGGCTCTGGCCGTTCGGCAGTTCTTTGTCGATCCATGGGATCAGGCTGCCAGCCAATGGCACGCCGAAGTTCTCGGTCGGGTACGCATCGCTGCGCATGGCTTCGGCCACACGACGGTCGATATCGAGGATCGCGCTGGCCGGGTCCGCCAGTTGATCGGCGACGGCTGCGTGGGTCGCGCCCATTTGCTTGATCAGTTCACGCATGTTCTGCGCGCCGGCACCGGAGGCCGCCTGATAGGTCATGGCGCTCATCCACTCGACCAGGCCGGCTTCAAACAAACCGCCCAGGCCCATCAGCATCAGGCTGACGGTGCAATTGCCGCCGATGTAGTTCTTGGTGCCGGCGTCCAGTTGCTGGTCGATGACCTTGCGGTTCACCGGGTCCAGGACGATTACCGCGTCATCCTGCATACGCAGGCTTGAGGCGGCGTCGATCCAGTAGCCCTGCCAGCCGGCTTCGCGCAGCTTGGGGAAGACTTCGCTGGTGTAGTCGCCACCCTGACAGGTCAGAATCACGTCGAGGGTCTTCAGCTCTTCAATATTGTAGGCGTCTTTGAGCGGGGCAATATCCTTGCCCACGGACGGCCCTTGGCCACCCACGTTCGAAGTGGTGAAAAACACCGGCTCAATAAGATCGAAATCCTGCTCTTCCAGCATCCGCTGCATGAGCACGGAACCGACCATACCGCGCCAACCGATCAGACCTACACGTTTCATCGCAACTACACCTTGTTAAAAAGTGGGCCGCCTTGCAGCAACAACTGCAAGCGGGCCAGAGAGATTACAGATTCCGCAGCGCGGCGACTACTGCGTCGCCCATTTCTTGCGTACCGACCTTGGTGCAACCCTGCGACCAGATGTCGCCAGTGCGTAAACCCTGGTCCAGCACCAGGCTCACGGCTTTCTCGATGGCGTCTGCGGCGTCGCTCAGGTTGAAGCTGTAACGCAACATCATCGACACCGACAGAATCGTCGCCAGCGGGTTGGCAGTGCCCTGGCCCGCGATGTCCGGCGCCGAGCCGTGGCAAGGCTCGTACATGCCCTTGTTGTTGGTGTCCAGAGACGCCGACGGCAGCATGCCGATGGAACCGGTGAGCATCGACGCCTGGTCGGACAGAATGTCGCCGAACAGGTTGTCGGTGACGATCACGTCGAACTGCTTCGGCGCGCGCACCAGTTGCATGGCGGCGTTGTCGACGTACATGTGGCTCAGTTCGACGTCCGGGTAGTCCTTGGCCACTTCTTCAACAATTTCGCGCCACAGCTGGCTGGAAGCCAATACGTTGGCTTTATCCACCGAGCAAACCTTTTTGCCGCGCACGCGGGCCATGTCGAAACCGACACGGGCGATACGACGGATTTCGCTCTCGCTGTACGGCAGCGTGTCGTAGGCCTGGCGCTCACCATTCTCCAACTCACGCACGCCGCGTGGCGAGCCGAAATAGATACCGCCGGTCAGCTCACGCACGATCAGGATATCCAGGCCCGCCACCACTTCCGGCTTGAGGCTCGACGCGTCGGCCAGTTGCGGGTAGAGGATCGCCGGGCGCAGGTTGCCGAACAGGCCCAGTTGCGCGCGGATTTTCAGCAGACCGCGCTCAGGGCGGATGTCACGTTCGATCTTGTCCCATTTCGGGCCACCCACGGCGCCGAGCAGTACGGCGTCAGCCGCGCGGGCGCGCTCCAGGGTTTCGTCGGCCAGCGGCACGCCGTGCTTGTCGATGGCCGCACCGCCGATCACGTCGTGGCTCAGTTCAAAGCCCAGGCTGTACTTGCTGTTGGCGAGTTCCAGGACCTTGACCGCTTCGGCCATGATTTCCGGACCAATACCGTCGCCAGGGAGAATCAGAATCTGCTTGCTCATGCGTTCCTCATTTCATCAAGCGACCCGCCCGTGGGCAGGTCGGGGAAAATCAATCAGCGTTCGGCCCAGACCACCAGCACGTCGGTGCTGAAGGTGCCGTCGGCCTGAATTTCGTAGTAATCGCGCACTTCCTGGCCCATCGCCGTTTGCAGCTCGAGGATTGCGGCGCGCAATACCGCTGGCGTGCGCATGCGCTCGACCCACGAGGTGTATTCCAGGCGCAGGCGCTGACGGCTGCTGTTGCGTACGTGCAAACCGGCTTCGCTGAGCTGACGCATCCATTCGGCGGCGGAGTAATCACGCACGTGGCTGGTGTCGCGCAGTACTTCGACGGTTTGCAGGTAAGTGTCCAACAGCGGGCTGCCCGGTGACAAGACGTCCACGAAGGCCACCACGCCGCCTGGCTTGAGCACCCGGCGTACTTCACGCAGGGCCAGGCCGAGGTCGCTCCAGTGGTGGGCCGAATAGCGGCTGAACACGTAGTCGAACTCGCCGTCGGCGAACGGCAGGCGTTCAGCGGCGCCCTGTACGGTGCGAATGTTGTCCAGGCCGCGGTCTACAGCTGCGCCGGCGACTACGTCGAGCATCTGTTGGGAGAGGTCGTAGGCCACGACTTCTTTGACCAGCGGCGCCACGTGAAAACTGACATGACCGGCGCCGCAGCCCAAATCCAGCAGTCTCGCACTGCCCTGCCCGGCCAGTTCGGCCTGGAGCAGCGCGAATTCGGTGCCTTGGGCGTGCACGGCACTGCTCAGGTAGGCCGAGGCTTGCTCACCGAATTGTTTTTGCACGACTTGGGTGTGGGCGGTGCGTGTCATGGTGGTTTTCCTTGGGACTTGTGTTGTTTTTACTGCCGCTTTCGCGAGCCAGTCCGGCTTACATAGAATCAGGCATCGCGAAACAACCATGGCTGGCTAGCCCGGTGCTTGGCCTCAAACGCGGCAATCGCATCACCGTCCTGCAAGGTCAGGCCGATATCGTCCAGGCCGTTGATCAGGCAGTGCTTACGGAAGGCATCGACTTCAAAGTGATACACCTTGCCGTCCGGACGGGTCACGGTTTGCGCGGCCAGGTCAACCGTCAACTGGTAGCCCACATCGGCTTCCACTTGTTTGAACAGTTCGTCGACTTCTTCATCGGTGAGGATGATCGGCAACAAGCCGTTCTTGAAGCTGTTATTGAAGAAGATGTCGGCATAGCTCGGCGCGATGATGCTGCGAAAGCCATATTCTTCCAGCGCCCACGGCGCGTGTTCACGGCTGGAGCCGCAGCCGAAGTTTTCCCGGGCGAGCAACACGCTGGCGCCTTGGTAGCGTTCGGCGTTGAGCACGAAATCCTTGTTCAACGGACGCTTGGAGTTGTCCTGGTAGGCGTAGCCCACGTCCAGGTAGCGCCACTCGTCGAACAGGTTCGGGCCGAAACCGGTGCGCTTGATCGACTTCAAGAACTGCTTGGGGATGATCTGGTCGGTGTCCACGTTGGCACGGTCCAACGGCGCGACTAAACCTGTGTGTTGTGTAAAAGCACGCATCGGGTATTCCTCAGATCAATTCGCGAACGTCGATGAAACGACCGTTGACGGCAGCCGCAGCGGCCATGGCCGGGCTGACCAGGTGGGTGCGCCCACCGGCACCCTGGCGCCCTTCGAAGTTACGGTTGGAGGTGGACGCGCAATGCTCGCCCGACTCCAAACGGTCCGGGTTCATCGCCAGGCACATCGAGCAGCCCGGCTCACGCCATTCAAAGCCGGCCTCGAGGAAAATCTTGTCCAGGCCTTCCGCCTCGGCTTGCGCCTTCACCAGGCCCGAACCTGGCACCACGATGGCTTGCTTGATGGTCGAAGCGACTTTTCGGCCTTTGGCGATCACCGCTGCAGCGCGCAGGTCTTCGATCCGAGAATTGGTGCAGGAACCGATGAACACGCGATCCAGTTGAATGTCGGTAATCGCCTGGTTGGCTTTCAGACCCATGTACTTCAAGGCGCGCTCAATGGAACCGCGCTTGACCAGGTCGACCTCTTTGGCCGGGTCTGGCACGTTCTGATCGACGGCCAGAACCATTTCCGGCGAAGTACCCCAACTGACTTGCGGTTTGATCTGGGCAGCGTCGAGTTCAACCACAGTGTCGAACACTGCATCGGCGTCGGACACCAGGTCTTTCCAGGCTTCTACCGCAGCATCCCAATCGGCGCCTGATGGCGCGAACGGACGGCCTTTTACGTAGTCGACGGTCTTCTCGTCCGCCGCCACCATGCCCACACGGGCACCGGCTTCGATGGACATGTTGCAGATGGTCATGCGGCCTTCGATGGACAGGTCGCGAATCGCACTGCCAGCGAACTCGATGGCATGGCCGTTACCGCCGGCGGTGCCAATCTTGCCAATTACCGCCAGCACGATGTCTTTAGCGGTCACGCCGAACGGCAATTTGCCCTCAACGCGCACCAGCATGTTCTTCATCTTTTTGGCGACCAGGCACTGGGTGGCGAACACATGTTCAACCTCAGAAGTACCGATGCCGTGGGCCAAGGCGCCAAACGCGCCGTGGGTGGAGGTATGGGAGTCGCCGCAAACCACGGTCATGCCAGGCAACGTCGCGCCCTGCTCCGGGCCGATCACGTGGACGATACCTTGACGCACGTCATTCATCTTGAATTCGGTGATGCCATATTCGTCGCAGTAGTCGTCGAGGGTCTGCACCTGCAAACGCGACACGGTGTCGACGATGGCGTCGATGCCGCCCTTGCGCTCAGGGGTGGTCGGTACGTTGTGGTCCGGGGTAGCGATGATCGAGTCGACGCGCCAGGGCTTGCGCCCGGCCAGTCGCAGGCCTTCGAACGCTTGGGGCGAGGTCACTTCATGGATGATGTGACGGTCGATATAGATCAGCGACGAGCCATCGTCGCGCCGTTTCACTTCATGGGAATCCCAAAGCTTGTCGTAAAGCGTTTTGCCGGCCATCAGTCGGTCCTCATCATCGGTGCTTCTATACGCCGGGTTTTTCAATAACCCTTTGGCTTGTGACGCTGATGGTATGGCGCTACATTAAATAACTCAAATTCATATTTTTTATGCTTTGGATTACCAACTGGAATACCACCATGGACCTGGCCAACCTCAATGCTTTTATCGCCATCGCCGAGACTGGCAGCTTCTCCGGCGCCGGTGAACGCCTGCACCTGACCCAACCCGCCATCAGCAAACGCATTGCCGGCCTGGAGCAACAACTAAAGGTGCGATTGTTCGACCGCCTGGGTCGTGAAGTCGGCCTGACGGAAGCCGGGCGGGCCCTGCTGCCGCGCGCCTATCAGATCCTCAATGTGCTGGACGACACGCGCCGCGCACTCACTAACCTGACCGGCGAAGTCAGCGGTCGCCTGACCCTGGCCACCAGCCACCATATCGGCCTGCACCGCCTGCCGCCTGTGCTACGCACCTTTACCCGGGAATACCCCAATGTGGCGCTGGATATTCAGTTCCTCGATTCGGAAGTGGCCTACGAAGAAATCCTCCACGGCCGCGCCGAAGTGGCAGTAATTACCCTGGCGCCCGATCCGCACAACCTTGTACGTGCCACCCCGGTGTGGGACGACCCACTGGATTTCGTGGTGGCGCCGGAGCACAGCCTGATCAGCAATGACCGCGTCAACCTGGCCGATATCGCCGGCCATCCGGCGGTTTTCCCGGGCGGCAACACCTTTACTCACCATATTGTCAGCCGGCTGTTCGAGGCCCAGGGCCTCACGCCGAACATCGCAATGAGCACTAACTATTTGGAAACTATCAAGATGATGGTGTCGATCGGCCTGGCCTGGAGCGTTTTACCGCGCACTATGCTCGATGAGCAGGTGGCAAGTATCGCTTTGCCGGGCATACAGCTCAGTCGCCAGCTAGGCTATATCGTGCACACCGAAAGGACGCTGTCGAACGCTGCGCGGGCTTTCATGAGCCTATTGGATGCACAGGTCGATCTGCCAGGGATACCGGCATGACACTGTGCGGACTCAAGGTCTGAAAAAACCGCGCTTTACGCCCATCGAGCCAAGGCCCTTTGATAATGCGCAACCCCTCCGATTCCGTGCCACCCCTGCCCCGCATCTACGCCCTTGATCCTCAACAGGCGGAGCAAAGCTGGGACAGTGCCCCGCAGTTGCTGGCAGCGCTCAATGCCGCCCGGCTAGGTGCATGGTGCTGGGAGATCGACAGCGGCAGGATAAGCTGGTCGCGGGGCACCCAGGCGCTGTTCGGCTTTGACCCGCGCCAACCACTGCCCAAGGACCTGGATTATCTCGACCTGCTGGCGCCACAGGATCGCGCCCGAGTGGTGCGGGCCTTTCACGCCGTACTGGCCGGCGAGCCATTCGAGCAAGCCATGCACCACCACATCCAGTGGCCGGACGGCACCCATCACTGGCTAGAAATCAACGGCAGCCTGGCGCCAGATAAAGCCGGTCGGCGCCGCATGATCGGGGTGATCCGCGAGACCACCCGCCAGCGCGAACGCGAGCACGCCCTCAGCCACTCCGAAAAACGCTTTGCCACCTTGTTCCACCTGTGCCCCAACATGGTATTACTGACCCGCCAGTGCGACGGTTTGATCAGCGAAGCCAACCAATATTTCGAAATGCTCTTTGGCTGGCCGCTGGCCGACGCCATTGGCCGCACCACCCTGGAGCTCGGCCTGTGGCGCCGCCCGGAGCAACGTGCGTTGCTGGTCAAGGCCACGCAGCGCAAGGGCCGGCCCATTACCATGGAGGTGCAGTTTTGTGCCAGCAACGGCCAGGTCCACGATGGCACCCTCAGCGCACAAAAGGTCGAGTTGGAAGGTGAGGCGTATTTACTCAGCACCTTTCTCGACACCACCGAGCGCAAAAACGCCGAGCAAGCCCTCAAGGACAGCCAGGAACGCCTCGACCTGGCCCTGGATTCTGCGCAACTGGGCACCTGGGACTGGCACATCCCCACCGGCATGCTCTACGGCTCGGCACGCTCCGCCCAATTGCACGGTCTGCCGCCCGAACCGTTCCATGAGTCCTTCGACGCGTTTTTCGAAGGCATGCCCCATGAAGAACGCGACAGCATGCGCAACGCCTACCGCACCCTGCGCGAGGGCCCTGCCGGCAACTATCAACTGACCTACCGCGTGCCCATGGTAGACGGCAGCTCGCGCTACCTTGAAAGCCGTGCCCGCCTCTATCGCGATGATAAAGGCGCGCCGCTGCGAATGGCCGGCACCTTACTGGACATCACGGACCAAGTGGAGCGCGAACAACGCCTGACCGCCTCCGAAGAAAAATTCGCCAGCCTGTTCCAGGCCAGCCCGGATCCAATCTGCGTGACCTGCCTGGACAGCGGCGTGTTTATGGAGATCAACCCTGCCTTTACCCAGACCTTTGGCTGGACCGCCGCTGAGGTGATCGACAAAAGTGCCGAGCAGATCGGCCTGTGGGACGAGTCGAGCAAACGCCTGCAGCGAATCGAGCGGGTAATCCGCGAGCAGACGCTGAGCAATGTGGCGATCGTGGCGCATCACAAAAACGGACAAAGCCTGACGTGCGTGATTTCCAGCCGCTTGATCAAGGTCGGCGACCAGCCATGCATCGTCACCACGCTGCGGGACATCACTCAGCAACAACGCTCGGAAGCTGCACTCAAGGCCAGCGAGGAAAAGTTCGCCAAGGCCTTCCATTCCAGCCCCGACGCGATTTCCATCACCGAGCGCGACACCGGCCGTTATGTGGAGGTCAATGACGGTTTCTGCCGCCTGACCGGCTATCGTGCCAAGGAAGCCATAGGCCTGACCCTTTACCAGATCGGCATCTGGGCCGATGAAAACCAACGCGCCGCGCTATTGGCCGAATTGCAGATCAAAGGCCGCATCCACCACCTGGAAATGCTCTGGCACAACAAACGCGGCGAGTTGCTGGCGGTGGAGGTCTCGGTGGAGCCCATCACCCTGAATGAAACCCCGTGCCTGCTGCTGACAGCACGGGACGTGAGCCTGCTGAAAAACGCCCAGGCACAGATCCGCCACCTGGCCTACCACGACCCGTTGACCAACCTGCCCAACCGCGCCCTGTTGATGGACCGCCTAAGCCAGCAAATTGCCCTGCTCAAGCGCCACAATTTGCGCGGTGCGCTGCTGTTCCTGGACCTTGACCACTTCAAACACATCAACGACTCCCTCGGCCATCCGGTCGGCGACTCGGTGCTGAAGATCGTCACCGCACGCCTGGAGGCCAGCGTGCGTATGGAAGACACCGTGGCGCGCCTGGGCGGCGATGAGTTCGTGGTGCTGCTCAGTGGGCTGGATGGTTCGCGCATGGAAGTCAGCAATCAGGTGCAAGAACTGGCCGATACCCTGCGCGAATTACTCTCGGAGCCGATGTTCCTCGATGGCCATCGTTTGCAGGTCACGCCGAGTATTGGCGTGGCGCTGATTCCCGACCACGGCACCACGCCGGCGGACTTGCTCAAGCGCGCCGACATCGCCCTGTATCGCGCCAAGGACTCAGGGCGCAACACCACGCAGATGTTCCATAACAGCATGCAAAAAACCGCCAGCGAACGCCTGCGCATGGAGACCGACCTGCGCCTGGCGCTGTCGCGCGGCGAGTTCAGCGTGCATTACCAGCCGCAAGTGGATGCACGCGGCAACAAGATCGTCGGCGCCGAGGCGTTGGTGCGCTGGCAGCACCCGCAACTGGGCGCGCAGTCACCGTCCGAATTCATCAAGGTACTGGAGGACAGCGGCCTGATCCTTGAAGTCGGTACCTGGATCCTTGATGAAGCCTGCGCGGCCTTTCAACAACTGGTCGCGGAAGGCCTGGTAGACCCGTTGAACTTCAGCCTGTGCGTTAACATCAGCCCTCGGCAGTTCCGCCAGAACGATTTTGTGGAGCGGGTGGAGCGCAGCCTCAAGCAGCACCAATTGCCGTTCAGTCTGCTGAAACTGGAAATCACCGAAGGCATTGTGATCCAGAACCTGGACGACACCATCAGCAAAATGCGCCGCCTGAAAAAACTCGGCGTGAGCTTTGCGATGGATGACTTCGGCACCGGTTACTCATCGCTCACTTACCTCAAGCGCCTGCCGGTGGATGCGCTGAAGATCGACCAATCCTTTGTGCGTGACGCCACTCACGACCCCAACGACGCCGAAATCATTCGCGCCATTGTGGCGATGGCTCGCAGCCTCAACCTGGTGGTGATCGCCGAGGGTGTGGAAACCCAGGATCAACTGGCATTCCTGCAGGGCTTGGGTTGCCATTTGTACCAAGGCTATTGGCACAGCCGACCACTGCCGATGATCGGATTCAGGGAGCTGTTGATCGCCGACAAGGGTGGGGTTTAAACCAGTTTCAGTGCGCGGCCGCCCTTTTCCATCCAGCGCGAGTCGTTCAAGTCGCGCTTGGCGCCATATTCATCGACAGCGCCGTCGACAACGACCACGGAATGCCCGAAGTTCGCCAGAGTGCCTGGCACGCCTGACGCCAGTTCCTGCACGCTGCTCTGGCGAGTGAAGGCGTACAAGCCCAGACGGCGCAGCGCGTCGCCAGGCACCTCACCGTCATTCAGTGTTTTGAGGGCGACGTCAAACCCGGCACTGGCGCGGAATTCGTGGTCTTCCAACTGTGCACGCTTGGCGCTCGCGGCATAAAGGAACACGGCGTCGTCAACCAGCCCTTTATCCGTACCGTAGAAGTTAGCCGCCGCGCGTGCCATTTCCAGCTCGACATAGGTGAGGCGCACCGTGCAGCCATCGCGCATGGTAACGGTGAAACCGTCCGGCGTTTCGTCGACACGCTTGAAGATCCCCAAAGGGTTTTGCCCGTATTTCATCATCGCCGCCTTGATCGCCGACACCGTGACACAGTTACCTTCCACGCCTTGATAGAAACCGCCCCAGATATCGACTGGCTTGACGCCGACGGGGGGCGCCGGGAATTGCGCAGGCTTGGCGTTGGGCGCTCGGGCAACGTCCGCGGCAAGATGGTAGCCATAGTCCTTTACGACGGCCTGTTTCTCACCGTCGCGATGCTTGATGCCATCCACTACCAAAGCGCTTGAATAGTTGAACGCAGGGGTGACGCCAACACGGGTCGGATCGCGCAGCTTGTCGGGCGAAACAACCCGTAGAAAGCCGGTCAGGCCCATCCCCTTCAAGACGTTGTAAGTGTGCTCTCCGCGCAAGGTGCTCGATAACGCTGCCTCGAACTGAGCATTGCGTTCAACTTGCTTGCGCTTGGTAAAGGCGGCCAGCATGAAATTGGCATCGCCGGTCATTTGAGTGTCTGGGCCTGAAAACCTTGAGGCTTCGGCAGTGCGCTGCAGCTCTCGCCGGGAAAAACTCACCTCAAAACCATCTTTCATGGTGACGTTGAACCCATTCTCCGTGGCCACGATTTTTTCAAACATCTCAAAGGGCGACTGGCCAAACCTGAGCATCATCATCTTGATCACGGCGGCATGGCTGCTCAGGTCGAATGCTTCGCCAAACTTTCGCGAAGCCGCAGTGAAACCCTGCAACACCTCGGCGACCTGGGGGCGGACACTCGTCGTGACCTGGTCAGCCTTGGGCACGACGATCGGCGAGACGGGGGCTGTGGCCCTGCGGGGCTTCGGCGCACTGTCGCTCACCAGCGTATACATGTAGGTTCGATCGGGCGGGCTCTCCCTGCCAAAGCGGTGTGCCTTGCCGGCATAAATCAGCGACGAACCCGCGTCGTAGCTGTCTGCTACACCCACCCCTCCTTCGCTGACGACCGTCGCCGTGGGTACATACTGGAAATGGCCGGACAAGCCCATGCCCTTTAGCATGTTAAAGGTCGTCTCACCCTGTAAAGACTGGGTCAGGACCGCCTCAAAACTGGCTAGATCAACAGTGTTACCACTGCCCAACTGTTTGCGCTTGATGAACACAGCCAGCGCGAAATGAGCACTGCTCAATACATCGGCATCACTGCCGGTAAAACGCGATGCGACCGCCGCCTGTTGTAACTCCTGCTCGGAAAGGTGCAGCCTGAAACCGTCTTTCAGGATGACGTCATAACCATCACCGCAGCCCCTTACCTCGTTGAAAAAGTCAGCCGGACTCGATCCAAAAGTGAGCATCATCAGTTTGATGACTGCGCGGTGCGAACTCACATTGAAATACTCGCCGAAGCCACGCTCCGGCGCATCAAAGGTTGCGATGGGAAAGTTTTGTTGTTCTGAGTGGCTCGACAACGGCGTGACCATGGGCGTTAAGCGAGGAGAAGATTCAATGGCCGACGTACTCATATCATTAACTCTTAAATGAAATAGGTGGATGCGTCCTCGGCGGGAAACGCTAAAACTTCATAAACCCGTGTCTGAAATAAAAAAGCACGTTGAGGCTGCTGCAGATTAATCGGCCAGTTGAATCACCCACCTAAGCCTGCACAAGTGAGTCGTCTTTCGACCTTTCAAAGCGTGCATACAGTCAACGTGCTAAAACATGAACTACCGTTAAAGTGGCATCCCTGCGAACATTCCGTGGTGAGCCCTTGGCGGCTACATGGGTCAAATCGGACATTTATCGGCGTTATCAGACCAGCGCAATCGCCTGCCCACCTGTGGGCCGTTCGCCTCTGCGCCCGTAATACTCTTCACTTCCATCCACCACCGCAACCGAGTGCCCGCGTCTGTTGACCATACCGATCAACGACTTGTCGGCCAAGTCACGCGCCGACACGTGTTTCATATGATCCTTTAACCCCAAACGCTTGAGGCCCTCACCCGGCCCACGTTCATCCTCACGATCGTTAAGACTTCTTATGGCTGCATCAAAGCTTCTGTTCGCGAATCCATCGTTATTCTCTATTTGCGCACGCTTGGCAGAGCACGCAAAAAGGAAGTGTGCATCCTGGAGCATTTCCCGATCACTCATGGGAACAAAGGCAGCACCGCGAATAGCGCTGTCCAACTCAGACTTTTTCAAGGTCAACGCGAACCCATCGCGCATAACGACCTTATAACCGTCTGCAACCTTCTCAACAGACTTATAGATGTCCGTTGGGCTTTGGCCAAACTTTGCCATCGCCGCCTTGATCGCCGAGACCGTTACGCAGTTACCTTTGCTTCCCTGCCTAAAGCCATTCCAGATGTTGTTGGGTTTTGCTCCGTTACGCTTAGTGGACAGTTCGGGAATGGGCTCTTTTGGCTTGTCGACGGGTGTCGTATCGGGTGCGGGCTGCAGACGCGGCTGAGGCACAGGTAAGTCGCTGCTTTTTGGCTCCGGCGGACGCATATCTCCCCGCAGGAGGCTCTGCAATTGACTGAAGAGCTGCTTGAACAGTTCGGTCAGCATACCCATCAAGGCAATTGGGGCAGGGTTATTTCCGAAACTATCGCGTTTGAACTGTGTGCGGGGCGCCGGTGGTGCGGTACGAACGTTATTCTGGTGCCCTGAATCACACGAGGCACGAACAGAATAGTCAGGTGTCCGGTAAGGAATGATAGTGGCTTGCCTAGCGGGGCTATGGCTTATTGATGACATGCTTCAAATCTCTTTGAGTGTTCCCTGACCTAACGGGTCAGGGAACGGACATTTATGTTCAACGCCTCCAGACAGCAGGCTCAGAAACGTGAACGCAGGCTTGGCCTGGCAGCGCGATGGTCGTCGAATCGGCTCCGGGAGCCGCTGCTGGAATCGTTCACCAAGTCATCCGGTGCGGGGGCTGCAAGGTCCGGAGCAGGCCGAATCTCAGGCTTCGGATCAACCGTGGTCGAGGTAGGTTCGACCGGCGTTGCAGGCGCATTGGGTTCGGTTTTTTTAACGGTCGCCGGGGTGACCTGAGGCTGTAGCAACGGCGAGGTATCGAGCTTCGGCATTACCGGCGATGGCAGCGATGGTTGTTTATCGACCTTCGGGTTCACCACTGCAGGCGACTGGGGTTGGGCATCAACCTTTGGTGTGACCAATGCCGGTGGCGCGGGCTGCATATCGACCTTAGGGGTGAGCGCGGGCTGGGGGGCAATTTTTTCGCCTGTGTGCGGGCAGTGACAGCCCTGGACCTGCACTATTACGTTGATTTCGGAAGACAACTTATTATTCTGTGCAGTATCAGTGAGTGAAGTCATAGCCGGTTTGGTGGCGAGCTTGCCGTCAGGGGTAAGGTTCACCTGGGTATGCCCATCCGGCTTTACCTTCAAATCCGGGCCCGGCTTGGCTGGAGTCTTGGCCTGCGCAAGCGGCTCGATACCAGGCTTAACGTTCGTATCCGCAACGACTTTAGGATCAGGACCAGGCTTCACCTGCGTCCTGGCATCCGTTTGCGGCTCGATCTTGGGTTTAACGCTTGTATCTGCAACGACTTTAGGATCAGAGCTAAGCTTAACTTGCGTCTTGGCGTCCGTTTTCGGCTCGATCTTGGTCTTACCATTTGTATCTGCTACGACCTTTGGATCAGGCCCAGGCTTGAGTTGGGATTGAGCATCCAGCTCACCGGGCATCTTGGGCAGCACGCCCATACCCGCAAGCATGCTACGCATCGCCTTGACCGCGAACTCAAACATGGCGAACAACTTTTCCAGCGACTCTTTATCAACGGTCAGATTATTTTCTTTTGGCCCCGGGCTGCTATCTTTCAGAAACTTACTTACATTGTCCGCCGCCGACGATAGTTCGAGCGGTTTATCCACCTGCACTGACGCCTGATTAAGGCGTGCGTATTCTGTACTCATTGACATAAACGGTTTGGTCGACACATTAGACATACTGGTATTCCTTAGACCGCGCCCAGCCCTGCACTGACAGGAAAGAGCCACTTATTGATGTGGGGTGTAAAACAACGGTGAGTTCGACAAACTCGCAAGATTCGTGGGGCGAAACGGCGATGAGTTCCGAAGAACCCAGGCTTATATAAGGAAACCAAATAACCGGCCGAGCATTCTGCCCATGGGCATCCAGCCTAAAACCGAGAGGATGTAAGCCCTGCCCGCCCCATTAGATGATATTTAAGGCAATACCCTGGTAAAAAGTAATTTCAGGAAAACAACAAACCTTTTTGACACGTGCAACGTATGCTAATTAACGCACCCGCAAATACTTCAACTGCCTCCAAACAATGCCAACGCATTAAAACTTCGTAGCCGTCGAGCCCGACACTCATGCTTACTTGCATATATCCCGCGACAACATGATAACCCTCCAAACGCTACCCAGCCTGAACACCGCCCTGAACAGGGGGCGTTATCGTCACAACGTTATTTTTCAGACAAAAAAAAGGCGCCTTTCGGCGCCCGTTACAGCAAGGGATGAAACACTTATATATGTAAAGCTAATCTTGCAACACCCTCGACCGCTCACGCTGGCTGGGCATACCCAGCAAACGTCCGACCTGCTCCAGATCGGTCTCCCTACGCATCAGCGTAAACAACTCCACCGCTTCAGGGTAATTGCGGGTGAGCATCGCCAGCCATTGCTTCAAACGCCCCGGCGCTTGGCGCTCGGTCAGTTGCGCCACTGACTGGGTCCAGAAGTCTTGGAGCATGGGCTGCATGTCTGCCCAAGTCATCTCAACCACTTCCTCGCCCGCCCGCGCCGCGGCGATCTGCCGTGCCAGGTCAGGACGCGCGACCAGGCCGCGGCCCAGCATGATGTCTTCGGCGCCGCTGATTTCGCGGCAACGCTTCCAGTCGTCGACACTCCAGATGTCGCCATTGGCGAACACCGGGACCTTGACCACATCCTGTACCCGCGGGATCCATTCCCAATGGGCCGGCGGCTTATAGCCATCGGTCTTGGTGCGCGCATGCACGACGATATGCGCCGCGCCGCCTTCGGCCAAGGCGGTGGCGCAGACCAGGGCGCCGTCCGGGCTATCGAAACCCAAGCGCATCTTGGCGGTCACCGGGATGTGGGCCGGTACAGCGCGCCGGACGTGCTCGACGATCCGGTTGAGCAGCTCCGGCTCCTTGAGCAGCACCGCACCGCCACGGGACTTGTTGACAGTCTTGGCGGGGCAGCCGAAATTCAGGTCGATGACCTGCGAACCCAATTCGCAGGCCAAGGCCGCATTTTCGGCCAGGCACACCGGGTCGGAGCCGAGCAATTGCACGCGCAGCGGTACGCCAGCGGCGGTGTGGGCACCATGCAGTAGTTCCGGGGCGAGCTTGTGGAAATACGCAGGGGTGAGCAGGCGGTCATTGACGCGGATGAACTCGGTCACACACCAGTCAATACCGCCGACGCGGGTCAGCACGTCCCGCAGGATGTTGTCGACCAACCCCTCCATGGGCGCCAAAGCAATTTGCATGGAAAACACTCAACAAAAATCGTGGCGCAGTTTACTGGGTTTCCCACAGCAACCGTTAACCCCCTGTCAGGGCGGGGCCATAACCATCGAGAAACTCCGCTGGCATGCGCTTGGGCTTGCCAGTGGAGAGCTCAATGCAGACAAAGGTAGTGTGTGCGCGTAGCAAGGTGACGCCGTCACGCGGGCGTACCAGTTGGAAGCGCCGGGTCATCTTCAGGCGCTGGTCCCAGTCGACGATCCAGGTGGCCAGTTGCAGCTCATCGCCTTCGTAGCCTGCGGCCAGATAGTCGATCTCGTGCCGCACCACGGCCATGGCGCGGTCCAGTCGACGATATTCGGTAAGGTCCAGCCCCAGGCGCTGGGAATGGCGCCAGGCGCAGCGCTCCAGCCAAGACACATACACCGCGTTATTGGCGTGTCCCAGGCCGTCGATGTCTTCAGCGGCGACCTGCAGATCGATGATAAACGGCGTTACCAAATCCCAGCCCATGCCTTGCTCCAGTCGATTAATGTCGGCGGGAGGAGTGTATCAGGCGCTTTGCCGCTCCTGTAGACAGCGGCCGGCCAGCAATGCCAGCACACCGTCGATCACCCGTGGATCGGCCAACACTTTCTGGTGACCGCCCTGCTCCAGCCGCAGCAGGCGGCTGTCGAACCAGGCTTCGTGAATGGCTTGCGACGCCTTGACCGGGACGAACGTATCGTCTTCGGCGTGCACGATCAGGCCGGGGATATTCATCTGGTAGTGGGCCACATCCAAGTGTTTGAGCGGCATGCCGAACGTCAACTCGACCTCCTGGATAAACGCCGACCGTGCCCGCGCTGGCAAACCGACCCTCCTGGTAAAGTCGCGTAGCGCATCCAGAAAGCGTGACGGCGCGGCAATACTCACCAACGCCTCGGTACGCAAGCCTAACTGCACTGCCAGCATCGCACTGGCACCGCCCATTGAATGGCCGATCACGGCATGCAGCGGCGGCAACTCCGCCGCCGCCTCAAGCATGGCGCGAGCAAAGAGCAGCACATGGGCTTCACGCCCCGGCGAACGGCCATGGGCGGGACCGTCCAGGGCAATCACCGAATAACCATTGTCGACCAACGCACTGATCAGGCTCGCGAACTGGGTGGGCCGCCCTTCCCAGCCGTGCATCAACAGCACCGCAGGCCCCTGCCCCCAACGCAAGGCAGACAAACCGAAACGCAAGGTGATGCGCTCCGACTGCGCCAACAGCGGCAGCTCCCAATCGCGCGGCGGTAGATGACGCGGCGTCATGAAGGCACGACGCATCTTGTTGGCCACCATTTGCGGAGCCAGGTGCCCCAACGTACCGTTGAAGCGCCGAATCCAGGTTAGCGTGCCCATCATGAGAGCCCTCTTCTAGCGCACCGCCGACTTGGCGGCACGCAGCACACGGTCAGACAATTCACCAGGACCCAGCGCGCGGGCCAGGGCTAGGCCACCGATCATCAGCGCCATGTCAGCCAGGGCTTTGTCAGTGTCTTCAGGGCTGGCGGAGAGCTGCGCAGCCATCAGCTCGCAGTGCTCATTGAGTGCCTGGCGGAACTCATCCGGCAGACGGCTCATTTCGCCCACAGTGGCCGGGATCGGACATGCCTGGGCCGTTGAGTCACGGTGCTTGCGCGACAAGTAGAACGCCGCCACCAGGCTTCTACGCTCTTCTCCGGTCAGCTGTGGATCGATGTCGTCAATCGAGGCGCGACGCTTGGACAGCAACTGAGTAAAGGCCTCCAGCATCAGCGCGTCCTTGCTTTCGAAGTGCGCGTAGAAACCACCGACGGTCAGCCCCGCGGCGCCCATGACCTCCCCCACACTTGGCTCTACCGGGCCACGCTGGATCAACGCGGCGCTGGCAGCCTGCAGAATGCGTTCGCGGGTTTGCGCTTTTTTATCGCTCATCATTGCCTCCGATGTTCATGAGTTGAATATTATTACCATAATAATATTTGGCAAGCGACAGGCATGACCATTGGTCAGAAGAGAAAAAGCGAGTTGAGAGAGAGATCGGCCAAACGCCAGACAAACAAAAGGGCCATTCAATAATTGAATGACCCTTAAAAATCCCGCAGAGCGGGTAATCGTGGCGTCCCCTAGGGGACTCGAACCCCTGTTACCGCCGTGAAAGGGCGGTGTCCTAGGCCACTAGACGAAGGGGACACAAACCTTCTATACATTGATCAGCGCTGAGAACTGATCGATTCAAGGACCGAGTGACCGCAACCTTGAACCTGTAAAATTGGTGGAGCTAAACGGGATCGAACCGTTGACCTCTTGCATGCCATGCAAGCGCTCTCCCAGCTGAGCTATAGCCCCGGATTTTTCGTCTCGCGACGCAGCATACCTTTCGAAATGCTTGTTTAAACTGGCGTCCCCTAGGGGACTCGAACCCCTGTTACCGCCGTGAAAGGGCGGTGTCCTAGGCCACTAGACGAAGGGGACAAAACCTTCTGCACATCAATTCAAGGACGGTGTGGCCAGACCTTGAACCTGTAAATTGGTGGAGCTAAACGGGATCGAACCGTTGACCTCTTGCATGCCATGCAAGCGCTCTCCCAGCTGAGCTATAGCCCCTCATCGGTGAGGACGGGGCGAATCTTAATGGCGCTTTAGAAGTGTGTCAAATTTATTTTCAACAATTTCTAAAGTTTTTTGCCGGGATAACAATCACTTACCGGTGAAACCCCGGAAAACCGGGGTTTCACCGTTACAGCAGCCTGCTTAGGCGATAGCAGCCAGCAGTTTTTCCCACTCTTTGTTTTCTTTCTTTGATACACCACCAAGCAAATCAAGGGCTTGGCGCAGACGGAAACGCGTCAGGTCCGGGCCGAGAATTTCCATGGCATCCAGCACCGACACCGAACTGGCCTGCCCGGTGATCGCGGCAAACATCAAAGGCATGGCATCGCGCAGCTTCAATTCCAGGGACTCAACCACCGCCTGGATCGTCGCGGTGATCGCATCCTTCTCCCACTGACGCAGGCTTTCGAGCTTCCACAGGATCAACTGCATCAACTGGCGAACCTGATCACCGGAGAGTTTCTTGGACTCAAACAGCTTGGGGTCCGGGTTCACGCCACCGGCAAAGAAGAAGCTGGCCAACGGTGCGACCTGGCTGAATGTTTCCACCCTGCCCTGCACCAGCGGCGCGATCTTCATCATGTACTCAGGGTTCAACGCCCACTGCTGCACTCGGCTGGCGAACGCTTCCACCGGCAGGTCACGCAGCCATTGGCCATTGAGCCACGACAGTTTCTCGATATCGAAGATCGGCCCGCCCAGGGACACGCGGGACAGGTCGAAGTTGTCGACCATTTCCTGCAGCGAAAACTTCTCGCGCTCGTCCGGCATCGACCAGCCCATGCGGCCCAAATAGTTGAGCATCGCTTCCGGCATGAAGCCCATGCGCTCGTAGAAGGTCACCGAGGTCGGGTTCTTGCGCTTGGACAGCTTGCTCTTGTCCGGGTTACGCAACAGCGGCATGTAGCACAGCTGCGGCTGTTCCCAGCCGAAGTACTCGTAGAGCAGGATCAGTTTCGGTGCCGACGGCAGCCATTCTTCACCGCGTAGCACGTGAGTGATGCCCATCAGGTGGTCGTCGACCACGTTTGCGAGGAAGTACGTCGGCAGGCCGTCGGTCTTCATCAGCACTTGCATGTCCATGCGGTCCCACGGGATTTCGACGTCACCGCGCAGCATGTCCGGCACCACACACACGCCTTCACTCGGCACTTTCATGCGGATAACGTGCGGTTCGCCAGCGGCCAGGCGGCGGGCGACTTCTTCTTTCGACAGCAGCAGCGCACGGCCATCGTAGCGCGGGGTTTCGCCACGGGCCTGTTGCTCGGCGCGCATCTGGTCCAGCTCTTCTGCGGTGCAGAAGCACGGGAATGCATGACCCATGTCGACCAATTGCTGGGTGTACTGCTTGTAGATGTCACTGCGCTCGCTTTGGCGATAAGGACCGTGCGGGCCGCCGACGTCCGGGCCTTCCGCCCAGGTAATGCCCAACCAGCGCAGGGCATCGAAAATCTGCTGTTCCGACTCACGGGTAGAGCGCAGTTGGTCGGTGTCTTCGATCCGCAGGATGAATTCACCGCCGTGCTGCTTGGCAAAGCAGTAGTTGAACAAGGCGATGTAAGCAGTGCCGACGTGGGGATCCCCAGTAGGCGATGGCGCAATGCGCGTGCGGACGGTGGTCATGGCAGGTCTCGAATGGGCGATAAAGCTGAAAATTGAAACAAGGGAGGAATGGTAACAGCCTGGGGTGGTTGGGCTCCAGCCTGGGTGACTCTGATGGACCGCGTCGCGCCCATCGCAGCATGGGTATCTACACAACTTTCGGTGTTGTGTCCGACCAGTGGCGAGGGAGCTTGCTCCCGTGGCGGCTTGATAGTCGCTCGAGCCCTATTGGGTGTAAATCGATCAAAATGTGGGAGCTGGCTTGCCTGCGATGGCGGCCTCTGGGCTGACCATGCGGTGTGGTTGGAATGAGTACATATCCATTTCTGCGGTAACGGCTACTTAGGGTTTCGCCCTTACGGCGAGTCACTTTTGGAAGAGCGCCAAAAGTAACCCAAAACGCTTCGCCCC